>CAZNYF010000019.1:3236-24260 GCA_964577195.1 uncultured Thiotrichales bacterium
GTATTGCCGATTGCCGCTGCCAAGGAGCTGAGCCAATGAGAAACATCGGAATAATGAAAGTAATCAATACGCTCAAGGCCTTCCTGCCGGTCGCAATCATGCTATTGGCTGGTGCGAGTATTTCTGCCAATGCTGCCTCGCTGGATCTCGACCAATTACTCCAGCAAGTTAAATCTGGCCGCGTTAAAGACTCACAGGATAATGCCAAACGCATTGAGGCGTTTAAGGCCGACAAGGCACAACAAAGTCAAATACTTAGCGAAATCAATACTCTAAAGTCCCGTGAGGAAGCACGCAGCAGCAGTTTGGAAGCAGAGTTTGAGAAGAACGAAGTCGAAGTCGTTAAGCTGCAAAAAGCCTTGAAGGAACGGCTTGGCGGACTCAAAGAACTTTTCGGCGTTGTGCAACAAGCCTCCGGCGATGCACGTGGTCAGTTTGATAGCTCATTGACACAGCTTCAGTTCAAGGAACGCAGCGATTTTCTCACCGGACTGGCGCAGAAAATGGGGCAGACCAGTCAGCTGGCCTCCATTGATGAAATTGAACGGCTCTGGTTTGAGCTGCAACGCGAAATGACCGAATCTGCAAAAGTCGTCACCTTCGATGCCAAAGTGATCACCGCAACGGGTGAAGAAGAAATTCGCCCGGTAACACGAGTTGGCCTGTTCAACGTTGTCTCGCAGGGTAAATATCTGCAATATGTTCCCGAGACCGGCAATCTGGTTGAGCTGGGTCGTCAGCCCAAGGCGCGATTTCTCAGCGGAATTAACGCTCTGGAAAGTGCCGACAGCGGCTTGACTCCCTTCGCGGTTGATCCTTCACGCGGCCAGTTATTATCCCTGCTGGTGCAATCACCCAACCTGATCGAACGTATCAAGCAAGGTGGTGTGGTCGGCTACATTATTCTGGCTTTGGGACTTGTCGCACTGTTGATCGCGCTGGAAAGACTCTTCACCCTATGGAGAACCGGTGCAGCTGTTCGCAGCCAGATTAAAGATCCCGATTCCCCGCGTGAGAACAATCCGCTCGGTCGGGTGCTGAAAATATTCGAGAACAACCCCAAGGCCAGTACCGAGACACTGGAACTGAGGCTCAGCGAAAGTGTTTTAAAGGAAACCAGCCGACTCAATGTCCGACTGATGTTCCTCAAAGTAATCGCGGTGGTTGCGCCACTGATGGGGCTACTTGGTACCGTTACCGGCATGATTGTCACCTTCCAGGCGATCACATTGTTCGGTACTGGCGATCCCAAACTCATGGCTGGCGGTATATCGCAAGCACTGGTGACCACCGTGCTAGGACTCTGCGTAGCTATCCCGACCGTGTTTATGCACACCATTGCAGCAACCCGTGCAAAACGTCTAACCCAAGTGCTCGAAGAACAGGCGACCGGGATGGTGGCAAGCCGTTCCGAGCGTGGCGACTAGCGGCAACGGCTGATGGAGCAACTTTATTACTATCTCCCTGCGCTCGGTTCTGTACGTGATTTTATGGAGCTTGGCGGTGGCGTATTGGTACTCATCGCCGGACTTCTGCTGATCATGTGGAGCCTGATATTTGAGCGATTCTTTTATCTTCGCGGTTGGCATAAACGCTTGGTAAAACAGGCTATTGAAGCTTGGGAAGACCGCAGTGAAAGAAGTTCATGGCATGCCCATCAGGTACGCGACTTGCTCATTTCGCAGGTCAGTCAACAGCTGGAGCGCAATATGCCGCTGATTAAAACCTGTGTGGCACTAGCCCCGTTACTCGGCTTGCTCGGTACAGTGACTGGCATGATTCAGGTTTTCGAAGTCATGGCGTTGTCTGGCTCTGGCAATGCCCGCTCGATGGCGGCAGGCGTTTCCAAAGCTACCATCCCGACGATGGCAGGCATGGTCGCGGCTTTGTCCGGGGTAGCCATGCACACCTGGCTAGCCAAAAAAGTGGCTTATGAGCAGGAAAAACTGGCCGAACAGATGACTACGGATAATTAGTAGATGGCATATACATTGACAGATGATGACGTAGATTGTGGGTAAGCTAGCGAACCCCAACAACGGTGCTGGCATGAATATCCCAGTTGGGGTTCATGCTTCACCCACAACCTACGAAGTAAGATCTTATCCGTTAAATTAAAGTAGAACTTAGGTACTAACAAAATAAAATGACGTACAGGAATCAATAACATGCGTAGATTACGAAACAGTTCAGACGCTGACGACGAAACCAACATTGATATCACGCCCATGCTGGATGTGGTGTTCATCATGTTGATCTTTTTCATCGTCACAGCAACCTTTGTCAAAGAATCTGGCATCGACGTTAACCGGCCAGATGCCGCCACCGCTGTGAAAAAGGAAAAAGCCAATATTCTCATCGCGATCAGCGAGAACAATGAAATCTGGATTGACCGTCGCCAGGTCGATATTCGCTCCGTACGGCCTAACATTGAACGATTGCATGCTGAAAATCCACAAGGCTCAGTCGTCATTCAAGCCGACAAAAAAGCGTTTACCGAAACGTTGATTAAAGTCATGGATGCGGCGCGTTCGGCAGGTGTCTTTAACGTGGCAATCGCTGCTCAGGAGCCATAACCCCATATGAGCGCCTATCTGGAATCCACCAGCGGTCTGGGAACCGCAAGCATTCGCTGGATTGTTGGCCTCGTATTGGCCGCTATGGTGACAGCCTCGCTGTTATGGATGATGCAGTTTTTAATTACCACAGCTGATAAATCACTAGACGATGCCAAAGCGGGCAACATAGTAGATTTCGTCCGTCTCAAGCGAGATGAAATCGTCCGCCGTAAATCGCTCAAACCGGAAAAACCCCCCGCGCCAAAAGCGCCACCACCCGAGCCACCCAAGCCCAAGCTCGACAAGGTCAATCCCAAAACCGAGAAGTTAACCATCGGCACCATTGATGTCACACCAGAAGTTGATCTCTCGGCAGATGGCTTTAGCCTCAGTATCGGCGAAGGTGATTATCTGCCTATCGTCAAGGTCGCACCAATTTATCCACAACGCGCGCTGACTCGCGGCATTGAAGGCTATGTACTAGTGGAATTCACAGTGACCAAACAAGGCTCCGTCGAAGATGTGGTAGTTGTAGAATCTGATCCAACCAGCACCATCTTCCATCGCGCTGCAAGAAATGCTGCGGGGAAATTCAAGTACAAGCCACGCATAGTTGATGGACAGGCCGTCGCAGTCACCGGCGTACGTAATATTATTCGTTTCAAGCTGGAGAAATAATTTTCTGATGAAACTATTAAAAATTATCGTTCTCCTTTCCATCGCAATCAGCGTGGTAGCAAATGGTCAGGCGCTGGCAGCCAGGCAAACCAAAGATGGCCCCGAAGCGGCTAAATATAAAACCCGCAAAACAGCGGCCATCAGTCAACCGGTCTACAAAAAGCTTCAGGCAATTCAGGCGCAGATTGACGCCAAGAGCTATGCCGCAGCTTTGCAAGGCTCAAAATCTCTGCGTAACGGTAAGCGCAAACTAACCTCATATGAAGCAGCCCAATCGTGGAATCTGACCGCATTCGTACACTATTTGCAGGAACGCTATCCCCCAGCCCTCAAAGCGTATAAAAACGTACTAGCTCAGGGAGATCTACCCGAAGCGCTGGTCAAAAGTACGCTCAAAACCATGAGCCAGCTGTATTTTGCCACCGAGCAATATGGCGAAGCGTTGAAAATTGTAAAACGATTAATGAACGAGACTGAAGCGCCGTCAGCGGATATGTATATGTTGCTGGGGCAAACCCATTTCCAGCTCAAACAATATGACACCGCCATAACTCCGGTGAAAAAAGCCATTGGCATGTATCGCGAACAAGGCAAAACACCCAAGGAACAATGGCTGCTATTACTGCGCGTGATCTACCATGAAAAAGGCGATTTCAAGCGCATGCGTCCAGTGCTGGAAGAGATGATCCGACTTTATCCCAAGGAGCGATATTTACGCGCATTAGCCGGTGTTTACAGCGAGCTGGGCGATACCAAAAAACAACTCACCATTATGGAAGCCTTTTACGAACAGGGACAGGAACAAAGCTCCAGCCAAATCACCAATCTGGCGAATCTCTACCTGTTGCACGGCTTGCCGTATAAAGCCGCTCAGGTTTTGGATGAAGGAATCAATAAAAGCCAGCGTATCAAGGCAACAAAAAGTAATTATCGCCTGTTATCACAAGCCTGGTATCAGGCAAAAGAAGATGAAAAGTCGATACCGCCGATGCTCAAAGCCGCAGTTATGTCAGACACCGGAGAACTCTATATTCGCGTGGCGCAGTCCTATCAAAACCTGGATAAATGGCAAGATGCCGCAGACGCTGTGCGCAAAGGCTTGAAGAAAGGCGGCTTAAAACGCAATGACACAGCGCAGCTGATGCTGGGCATGGCGTTATTTAATCAACAAAAACTCACCCAGGCACGTAAACATTTTCGACTGGCAAAAGCAGATGGGCGCAGTAAGAAAGTCGCCACACAATGGCTCGCTTACGTTGATAGCGAGGTCAAGCGTAAGGAATTAATGGACGCAACTAACAAGCAACCCAAAAAACCGGTAGAGACTGCAACTGATAGTTAGGGACGCCCTATAGCCAACTAGACATGGAGCATTCTTTACCCGTGCCTTTCAACTTGAGAAATATAGACAACCCAACTAAGCATCAGCGCAATGACGCACATGATTGAGCCGAAATAATAGGCCCAGGATGAGCCTAAACCTGTCCAGACATATCCCGCAAATAGGCTGCCGAGTGAGCTTCCAACTCCGAAGCCAATACCTGCATATAGCGCCTGACCACGCCCTTGCAATCTGCCGGGGAAGAAGTGTTGGAGCAATTCCATTGCAGATGCATGGAATAACCCGTAGCTCGCAGCGTGCATGGTTTGCGCGATGATTAGTATTGGGAGGCTTTCAACCATTGAGCCGATTAAAAGCCAGCGGGTTGCGGTAACGGCGATGGCTATGGAAAACAATTTGGCAGCGCCGATTGCTGGTATCCAGCGATGAACGGCGAGAAAAACTCCGATCTCCGCTACCACGCCCAACGCCCAGAGCTGACCTGTCGCTACGGTAGAATATCCGTGCTCCGCAAGGTAAATACTGAAAAAAGTGTAATAAGGCCCGTGACTTGCCTGCATCAATAAGCAGGCGAGAAAAAATGCCAGCACCGCCGGTTGGCGCAATGTGGATAACACCGAGCCACTTTCTGGATGATGAGCCGGATGAACAACATCAGTCACCATTAGCGTCGTCAGCCACGTCCCGGCCAGCAAAGCGACAACGATAAATGGCAGTATATTAATACTGCCTATTTCCAGCCAGTAGCCAATGCCTGTCACCGCCAGAATAAAACCGATGGAACCCCAGAGTCGGATACGGCTGTATCGAGTTCGGCGTGGGCCGAGATGATCGAGAGTGAACACTTCAAATTGAGGCAATGCTGCATGCCAGAAAAAACTGAAAACGCCCAGCGACAGCAACATCCAGAAATAATTTTGGTGAATAAACAGTACTGAAAATGCCAATGCGCCCAGCGCCGTCAACCAACGGATTATCGTTAATCGGTTGCCCCGGCGATCGGCTATCGATCCCCAGATGTAAGGCGCAAAAATCTTGGTCGCCATAACCACCGCCATCAGCTCGCCAATTTGACGCGGTGAGTAATCCAGTGATCCGAGGTAAAGGCTCCAGTAAGGCACGAACGCGCCCAAACCGGCAAAGTAAATCAGGTAGAACGATGAAAGGCGGTAGTAAGGAATGGTGTTATCGAGTAGTTAAAATTAAGGCTTGAAAACTTTGAGTTGTAAATCTTTAATCACTTTAAAATGCTTTCTATTACTCGATACAAGCTGCATATTATTTTCTACGGTCGTAGCAGCAATAATAGCGTCCCCTGCCCTCATGCCTGAAGACAATGCATATTCTTCCACATAAATCAGCGCTCGGTGGCCGATATTTTCAGAAAAAGGCAATATTGAAAAATTAAAGTCACTGATAAAACTTTTGGTGAATTTATGCTGGGTTTTGTTCTGTGCACCCTGAAGTAATTCCATATAGCTATGAATCGAGAGGTACTTATCGTCATCTTTATCTATCAAAGAGGCCGCTTTAATATTGCCACGCTGAACCCAGATCAGGATATCCGTATCATAAATCATAGCGAGGCTTTCTTAAGCTCTCTAATGCTTCCAGAACAGTCTCTTCATCTGCTTTGTGCATACCAAAAAACGGGTGTTCTGTGACTTTTAACGCAGCTTGTTCTTTGGCTGGCTGGATGACGCCCTTTACTTTCCCGTGATACAGCACAGTGACACTTTCATTGCGCTCAAGCGCCTTTAGAATATCAGTGGTTTTGTATCTTAAATCGACGATTGATGCTCGCATAAGCAACTCGGCAATAGCTTAATAATGACTACATACTATAGACATTTTCAAAAGATCGTCAAGTAACGATACTAAACTGAGGCGGGAATATCGGGTAGTTCTGTAGTGACATCCATATTCTGCGCTCTGTGGCGCAAGGCGTGATCCATTAAAGTAATCGCAAGCATCGCTTCGGCGATAGGTGTTGCACGGATTCCTACGCAGGGGTCGTGCCGGCCTTTGGTGACGATATCGACAGGCTCACCTTTAAGGTTCACTGTGTTGCCGGATAAGCGAATACTGGAAGTGGCTTTCAGCGCAATGCTGACTTCGATATTTTGACCGCTGGAGATTCCACCCAATACGCCGCCTGAATTGTTTCCAATAAATCCTTGTGGCGTAATTTCATCACGATGCTCGGTGCCTTTTTGTACGATGCTTTTAAAGCCCGCGCCAATCTCCACGCCTTTCACTGCATTGATCGACATCATCGAATGAGCGATATCCGCATCCAGTCTGGCAAAAATGGGTTCACCCCAGCCTGGCGGGACAGATTCTGCAACTGCATTGATTCTTGCGCCGACGGAGTTTCCTTCTTTGCGTAGCGCATCCATATACGCTTCCATCTCTGCAACCTTGCCGGCATCAGGACAAAAGAAAGGATTATTTTCAACTTCATCCCAATCGAATGCTTCCGCTTTGATAGGCCCAAGTTCTGCGAGATAGCCACGGATCACCGTACCGTAGCGCACATTGAGCCATTTTTTAGCAATACCACCTGCTGCAACACGCATTGCCGTTTCACGAGCAGAGGAGCGCCCACCACCGCGATAGTCACGCAGGCCATATTTTTTGTAGTAGGTGTAATCCGCGTGTCCAGGGCGAAAACGATCCATAATATCCGAGTAATCTTTGGATTTTTGATCAGTGTTTTCAATCATTAACGCAATCGGAGTACCCGTCGTTTTCCCCTCGAACACGCCAGATAGTATCTTGACCTGATCCATTTCCCGACGCTGCGTCGTATGCCGGGTTTTACCCGGTCGGCGTCGCTCCAAATCTACTTGCAGATCCGCCTCGGACAGCTCTAGCCCAGGCGGGCAGCCGTCAACGATACAGCCAATCGCAGGCCCGTGACTTTCACCAAAACTGGTGACCGTAAATAGTTTTCCAATAGTATTTCCAGACATGGTTTGAATTGTACCTTAGAGCTCCCGTGTTTCGTACCTCAACTCAATTTACAGGGCATCTCTATTAATTCAGAGTGAGAAAGATTGAGAATCAAGATTTTTAAGAGCAAGGCGCTAAGTGACTGTAATAACGGGACTATTGTGGTTACTTAGTAACGCAGCTATTGAAAATACTGAACTCAAGATACTCATTCTGAATTAAAAGAGGTGCCCTACAGATAGAGGTTAGAATATGACGGTTTTATTTCCACAAACCAGCACGTTGTTTCGCAAGTGATTCCAGATTGCGCGGGAAAGGACAATTTTCTCTAGATCCCGACCCTTACGCACCAGCGCATTGACCGAATCCTCGTGGCTGACATTCGCCACATCCTGTTCAATAATCGGCCCGGCATCCAACTCAGCTGTCACGTAATGACTGGTTGCACCAATGATTTTTACACCACGGGCATACGCCGCATGGTACGGCTTGGCACCGGCAAACGCAGGTAAAAATGAGTGGTGAATATTGATTATGCGATTAGGCATTGCACTGACAAAGTCATCGCTTAAAATCTGCATGTAACGCGCCAGAACCACAAAATCAATTTGCTGTTTTTTTAATAACTCCAGCTGGGCCGCTTCTTGTTCTGGCTTGTTGTCTTTGGTGATGGGGAAATAGTGAAAGTCGATACCATGCCGCGCTGCGACTGGCTCTAGATCACGATGATTGCTAATAATTATCGGAATTTCGACTTGCCACTCTTTAGCTTCCACTCGCGCAAGAATGTCGTAAAAACAATGCGAAAGTTTTGAAACAAACAACGCCATTCTTCGCTTTGCTGTAGAAAAATGCAGCTTTGATTCCATCGCAAAACGCTTGCCCACAAGCGTTTCGAAATATTCTGCTATTTGGTCACTAGCAATTGCAAAATCGCTCAAATCCCATTCAATGCGCATGAAAAAAACTTTTTTCTCAGCATCGACATGCTGCGCCAAGTGAATAATGTTACCGCCATTTTTAAAAATAAATTCGGTGACTGAAATCACGATGCCCTTTTGATCAGGGCAGTGAATGAGTAAGGTAGCAGAATTCCTTTGGGTGCCGGTCAACGTTTGTTCCTTGTCGAAAAATATAGGGTGTCTCTAAGAACTATAGCTGGGCAAATTTCGCCATATAAGACTCCAGCGCTTTGATTTTAACAGGGCCCGGCTGTACTGCTTTTAACTCACCTTCTGGCGAAAACAACCAGTAAGTAGGTGTTCCACGGAAAGATTCTTCGGCGGCAATTTGATAGTTGATCGCCATAATGCCCAGCTCAGCAACGTAATTGGGAAAACCAAGGGGGGCTTCTTTAAGCTTGCTTTTGATCGCTGCAAGCTGATCCATGCCGTCAATAGAAACGCCCACAACAACCGCATCGTTATCTTTATGCTTTTGGTGAAATTCAATGATTGCGGGCTTATTCATCTCGCAAACGTGACAATTCAATGCCCAAAACATCACCAGCACCCATTTACCTTTGCCCACCCAATGATCCAGATCTTCTGCACTTCCCTGCATGGTTTTCAGATCAAGATTGGGGATTTCTTCCGCTGTCACGGCCGTTGTGAAGCTCAACATTGCTGTGAGGAGTATCGTTGCTAATTTAAGTTTCATAAGATTCCTGGCTCATAAGTAGTTAGTTGTCCATTCGGTACGTATTCTGGCGTGCGACGGAGGCGATATCAAGTGTGATCAAGTATCAAAATTTTTAAACCGCCTAATCCGTTGGTAATCGTCATACATAGACTTATAAAGCACATCACGTTAACGTAAGCTGAAGGGCGCCTCTAAAAATAGAAGCACGCTTGATGAAACGCATTAAACAGCACCTTTTCACCCCAAAAACTCGTCGAATAGCACACTATTCTCCTCATTTTTGGGATAAAAATGCACCATTTACTGCATTCCCTAAATCACACTTCTATTATTAGAGACGCCCTGAATTACTGATTTCTCAAACAACTTCAAGGATTTGAATATGAATAAGTTCATCAAACCTATAGCAACCATCGCCTGTACAGGTCTACTGCTATCCGCTTGTGCAACCAATGACCCACACCAGCGCGCTAAAATTGGCGCAGCCACCGGAGCCGTTCTTGGCGCTGTGATCGGCAACCAGGCTGGTGGAACCAAGACTCGCGTTGGCGGTGCTGTCGCCGGTGCTGCGGCAGGTGCTGCCATTGGCAACTACATGGACAAACAGCAGCACGAAATGGAAGAAAAACTCGCCGCCGAGCAGCAAAAAAAGGAGATCGAACTGGTTCGTGTTAATGAAAATACGATCAAGCTCAACCTCAATAGCGAAGTGTCTTTTGACACCAACAGCGCAGATCTAAATCCTGGTTTCCATACATCCCTCAACAAGATCGCCAGTGTCATTAGTGAGTACCAACAAACCTCTGTTAGGGTTATCGGACACACTGACAGCCGTGGCTCAGACCTACACAACCAGCAGTTATCAGAAAAGCGCGCTGAGTCTGTTAGCTCCTATCTTGCGTTAAAAGGTGTTGAATTTGGACGTATCACAGTCGAAGGGCGTGGTGAATCGAGCCCTCGTGCTACCAATGATTCAGACTTTGGTCGTCAGCAGAATCGACGTGTAGAAATTATACTCAAATCCAATCAACCGGGTTGAACGGACTTTTTATTACCGGTACCGATACCGATGTAGGTAAAACCTATATCGGTACTCGGTTAACCGAGTACCTATATCAACAGAAACTTTCGATACAAGCACGCAAGCCGGTAGAAACCGGCTGCTTCGAGGTCGAAGGCATTCTGATTCCAACCGATGCCATGCAGTATTATCGGGCGATGGGAAAATCAGTCAAGTTGAAAACCATCTGCCCACACCGCTTCACACTGGCAGCTTCACCCGCTGAAGCCGCGCGTCAGGAAGGCCAATCCATTACAATTGATCAGCTCCTTCACGCCTGCTCGGCTGCTGAAGGTGACTTTGTATTGGTTGAAGGCGCTGGCGGATTTTACTCGCCCATCGCCACCGATGGCTTGAATGCCGATCTCGCTCAACAGCTTGGACTGGATGTTTTAGTGGTCGCGGCTGACCGACTTGGTACCATCAATCAAGTACTCCTCACCGTAGAAGCCATTAAGCTCCGGGGACTAAAAGTTGCCGCTGTGATTCTTAACCAGATTGATGACTCCGAACTGCCTTTCGATAACTCAGAGCCTCTCGATAGACTACTCGAAATACCAATCCACAGAGTTTCTTTCGCTCCGAAGCTCGATGAGTTAAATCCAATTTTCGAAAAACTTATCCAAACTTGATACACCAAAGATCCGCAGGGCAAGCCGCAAGTCTTATGTGCTGAAGTACGACCACCAAGGATGGTGGAAGTGCTGGGAATGCAGGAGCAATTCTCAGTACGAAGCGCATCTTCCGCGATTCTACGCCAAAACCAATGCGACAAGATAACTCATGAATTCAGAGATACAAAACTTCCTGCTGAAAGCCACCGGCGCTGACTCAGCACGTAAAACAGAGACTATTCAAAGTTTATGGAGCGGCTACGGCAGCATTGATCGCTATGATTTACGAGGTGCAGAACAGCAAAGCATCGTGGTTAAACACGTTTGCCCTCCTGACAAAAAGCACCACCCACGCGGTTGGAACACTGATCGCTCTCACCAGCGAAAGCTACGTTCTTACCGTATTGAAAGCCACTGGTATGAATCTTGGGCAAAACAATGCAGTGATGACTGCCGAATTCCAGCGTGCATCGCGCTCGAAAAAAATGGTAATGAAGTCTTCATGGCGCTAGAAGATTTAGACAGCAACGGCTTTCCAGTGCGTAAATCTCACGCCTCAGTGGGGGAAATACATAGCTGCTTAAGCTGGCTGGCACATTTTCATGCAACCTTTATGGGACAAAAACCGGAAGGACTGTGGAAAGTTGGGACTTACTGGCACTTACGCACCCGCCCGGATGAGCTCAAAGCCATGGAGGAAGGTGATTTAAAACAAGCCGCCAGCACGCTCGATAAAACCCTCAACGAAGCACTTTATCTCACCTTTGTTCATGGTGATGCCAAATTGGCGAACTTTTGTTTTTCATACAATGGAAAAAAAGTTGCTGCGGTAGATTTCCAATATGTCGGCGGCGGTTGTGGCATGAAAGATGTCGCCTATTTTATTAGCAGTTGTTTGAATGAAAATGAATGCGGGCGTCAAGAAGAAGCGCTACTCAATTACTATTTTAAATCGCTGTCACAAGCACTAGCTCAACACCACCCCGAAATTGATGCAGCGGCAGTCGAAACAGAATGGCGTACGCTCTACCCCGTCGCGTGGACAGACTTTTACCGCTTTCTAAAAGGCTGGAGTCCAAGCCACTGGAAAATCCACAGCTACAGCGAACGTTTGGCGCGTGAAGTTATTAGCCAGACACTAGTGGGGTAGCTTGTGCATTTTAATCATGCGGAGCTACAGCAATTATCTAAGCTCGCCGTAAAAGCGGTATTAGCTGCGGGTGAAGTCATTAATAGCTATCGCCAAAGCAATGTAGAAATTCACTATAAAAACGCACATGCCAGCGCAGCCGGCCAAGTCGTCACCGAGGTAGACCATAAAGCCCAAGCAGCTATTTTAGCAATATTGCAGCCCAGCTTTGCGCAATATGATTTAGCACTGTTGAGTGAAGAATTACCCGACAATGACGAGCGACATAATAAACCCGCGTTTTGGTGTATTGACCCTATGGACGGCACTTTATCCTTTACGCAAAATATTCCCGGCTACTCCGTCTCCATCGCCCTCGTAGCAAAAGATGGCACACCACTGGTAGGTGTTGTTTATGATCCTGTTGAACAAATACTTTACGAAAGCATTATTGGCCAAGGCGTCTATAAAAGTAGTCTTTATAAAAAACCTGCATTTAAGAAAAAAAACCCCTTACACATAGAGAAAGTGAGAAAAAACAATCCACTGATATTACGCACAGATATCAGCTTTAAAGAACACCCTTGGTTTATAAAAACCAAAATCGAATTAAATACCATTGCCAAAGCATTAGGCTTTAATGGCAGCGAAATACAACACAGAAATGGTGCTGTTCTCAATGCCTGCACGCTCCTGGAATCACCGCATATTTTCTATTTCAAATACCCACGCCAAGACAATACTGGCGGCAGCCTCTGGGACTATGCCGCAACTGCGTGTATCTATAGGGAGGCTGGCGCAACTGCGAGCGATATTTATGGTGAGCCAATGCAGCTTAATCGCAAGAACTCCACCTTCATGAATCATCGAGGGATACTATTTACTACGGATAAAGACCTGGCTGAACATATTATCGCGTTGTATCAGCGTTTAATGACTGCGTTATAGGCTGATCATTTTTTATAACCACACAATCACAGTTCAAGCGTCACCACTTGCATGGCACCCTTTGAAACAATGTTGCTGATGAGGTAGAGATGACAACACCAACCATATCAACTATATTAATCAATATAACCATACCAGTTGATATCGCATGTTAAAAGAAGCCCCAGCCATGACAGTTCGCCAGAACCTTGGTGAGCTACTTAATGAAGTTCAGTACAAGCATGACCAGGTGATTATCACCAAGGCTGGCAAGCCGGTCGCCGCTCTGATCGACATCTCACTATTTGAACGTTTACGTGGCATGGATAAAGAGTTCGAGCGTATGACCGGGCAATTACAGCAAGCTTTTAAAGACATGCCAGAAAATGAGGTTGAATCACGGCTAGATGAGGCCATTGCACATTCTCGTAAGGGCAGCAAAGATGCATGAAAGTAGTCATCGACACGAATATATTGCTTTCTGGCCTGATGCTTCCTAACAGTAAACCAGGCAAAATTATTCAGGCCTGGCGCGACAACGATTTTGATTTGGTATTGAGTAAGTTTCAGCTTGATGAGATTGGACGTGTGCTCGCCTACCCTAAAATCCGTAAACGACTAAAATGGGATGAGACTGAAATCTCTCAATTTCTCAAGCAGCTATTTATGCACTCCGTCTATCTTGGTGAAATTAATGAAGTAGCCGAAGTTCCTGCTGACGAAAATGACAATTTAATATTGTCAGCTTATGTAATTTCCAACGCAGAATATCTGGTAACGGGTGATAAAGGGATTGCTCAATTGCGCGACGAATATCATATTCTGAGCGTGGTGGATTTCATTGAATTATTGTGAACATATTGAATCAGGAAATTTAAGAATTTAGATTGTGCTACATGCTGGACCTGGTGGTCTTGGAGAAGGATTTTCTGCCTATAAACCAAGGCAGAGAAAAACTTCTGCCTTCAAAGTCTCGCTTTCGATTGAAATGGAAACTAGTGCATGGAAAACATTGCGGTTAAGGGCATTTTCGAGACAGTTCCTTAATATAGGAAAACAGCTTCCTGATGAATATTACGAATATATTTCTGGAAAATATTCAAATGTTGACCAGTTACTAGATCAGTATCCAGAGGAAAGGGATGCGGCAAATAGGGAAGCGCGTCAATTTAATCTAGGTAAAGATGATAACAAGAAACTGGATGCATGGATAACCAATGAAGTTTCAGAGAAAAAACCTTGGGTACTAATTGGTGGACCCCCTTAGTCAAGCGTATTCTGGTCGGGTGAAAAACCAAAGCAAAAAAAACTACAAGCCAGAAACAGACCACCGTAATTTTCTATATGAACAATACCTGAGAGTTATCGCAAAACATCAGCCCACAATTTTTGTTATGGAAAATGTTAAAGGCATTTTGTTCCCAGTATTTTATTGCAAGCTGACCTGAATGGCATTCTAAACTTTCATTATTATAGGACTAAACCCTAAAAAAATCGTGGCTCCTGTGTCCGTAAGACGTAGATCATTGATAGCATCAGTGGTGAAATTTTATTTCAGGCACAAAAAAGGCGGCCTAAGCCGCCTTTTTAAAACACTGAAATCAAACGGGTATACTAATATTTGTAACCAGCTTCAAACAATGTATCTTGTGAAGAAGGCTGTGAACCCGCAATATAATCACCTGTAGAAGCCTCAGAGTTTGCTTGCGCTCTAGCCATCACAGCTTTTTGACCTGCTTCGAGGTCAGTTCCCTTCCATTGCTGCAAGCAAGATTGCTGCAATGCTCGTCCATAAGAGAAAGTCAGACTCCAACCGCCTTTACGATCAAGGCTGTTCATGGTGTTCAGGTAAACAGAAGCATCTTCTTCAGTGAGACCACCAGAAAGGAACATGATGCCGGGAACAGCAGCAGGAACACAACGATCCATGGTTCGAACCGTCATTTTTGCAACTTCTTCTGAGCCCGCTTTTTCGGCAGCGTCTGCGCCAGAAACCGTCATTGAAGGCTTCAATAAAGTCCCTTCAAGGAAAACGCCATTATCGGCAAGTGCCTTATACACTTCAGTGAGTACTTTTTCTTGTACTGCTGCGGTTTTTTCAATGCTGTGAGCACCATCCATAAGGATCTCAGGCTCTACAATTGGAACCAGCCCCGACTCCTGGCAAGCTTTGGCATAGCGCGCCAAACCCCAGGCATTTTCTTTGATGGCAAGATCAGTGGGGCATCCGTCATCAGTGATTTGCAGAACAGCGCGCCATTTCGCAAAACGTGCGCCACGCTCATAATACTCAGCGGTTCGCTCGACCAAGCCTTCCAGACCCATGCACCAGGTTTCTACTTCATGCGCACCAGGGAGAGCCCGTAGCCCTTTATCAACCTTAATACCTGGAATAATACCCAGCTTATCGAGCTTAGACACCATTGATTCGCCATCAAGGTGATCTTGATACAAGGTTTCCTCGAAAAGAATTGCGCCACTGATATATTCACCAAGCCCGTCCGCAGTAAAAAGCATACCTCTATAGGCTTGGCGGTTTTCTTCAGTGTTTTCAACATTAATACCCGCGAGACGCTTACCAATCGTTGGCGTGGACTCATCTACTGCTAACAGGCCTTTTCCCTTGGCTGCCAGGCGGTTCGCTGTTTCTCTCAATTCATCTTGCTTATCAATCATTATATTCTCCATCTACTATTTAAAATTTAACCTTCAGTTTACGTGCCCCAGTGGGACACCAAAACAGGTACCTAAATCATTACTAGAAGTTCAACTTAACCACCGGACATCTCTAAACCAGTATCTCAAGGGCGAGGGGTATTTTAACGACTAATCCACCGGTTGAACGAGGCTGCCAACTTTGACGATTTTCATCGCATTAGTTCCACCGCCATCACCCATTAGATCGCCTTTGGTGATAATGACCAAATCACCATCATCAACAACATGATGGTTTTTTAAAATATCTACAGCGGTAATGTTCGCCTCGGCATGAGTGGTGGCACGAGTGGGAAAATCAACCGGGTAAACGCCGCGATACAGCTTTACCCTGCGGCGGGTTTTCTCATGTTGCGTCATTGCGTAAATGGGGATCCCGGAACTGATTCGAGACATCCATTTTGTTGTTTCCCCTGATTCTGTCAATGCTGCTATTGCTCTGGCGCCCGCATGATTGGCGGTATACATCGCCGCCATTGCAACCGCTTCATCAATATATTTAAACTCGCTATTAATTCGGTGATCGGAGCGACGTACGCTGCGTTCCTTTTCGGCTTCCTGACAGATATTGGTCACGGCCTGGATAACTTTGGTTGGAAACTTGCCAACGGCTGTCTCCCCGGAAAGCATCACGGCATCGGTGCCATCCAATACCGCATTAGCAACATCAAACACTTCTGCGCGCGTTGGAATCGGGTTTTCAATCATTGATTCCATCATTTGAGTGGCTGTAATCACAATCGTATCGCGCACTCTTGCTTCATGAATGAGGCGTTTTTGTACTGCGGGAAGCTCAGCATCACCGATCTCGACACCTAGATCACCACGAGCAATCATAATGACATCGGAAGCATCAATAATTTCTTCAATCACCTCAATCGCTTCGGCACGTTCAATTTTCGCAACAATCCCAGCATCGCCGCCTGCTTCATGCATTAATGCACGTGTCAGCTCGACATCAGCCGCGCAGCGAGGGAAAGAAACCGCCAGATAATCAACACCGATTTCTGCTGCCAACTTAATATCTTTGCGATCTTTTTCTGTTAACGCACCGGTCGAGAGGCCACCGCCCCGCAAATTGATACCCTTATTGTTGGAAAGCTTGCCACCGACCTGAACAACGGTTTTGATCTCACCATTTTCAACAAGCGTGACATCCAGAACAATGCGACCATCATCAAGAATCAGCACATCGCCCGCTTTTACATCATCTGCCAGCTTTGCATAGGTGATGCCAACGCGTTCTTCAGTTCCGGCATCCTGATCAAGATTGGCATCCAGAACAAAGGATGCGCCTTCGTCCAGCTCGACCACGCCATTTACAAATCGCTGTGTGCGGATTTTTGGACCTTGTAAATCACCCAGTATCGCCACATCGCAGCCCACCGCTTCGGAAGCCGCTCTGACTCTTTTAGCGCGGGCAAAATGCTCTTCGTGCGAGCCATGCGAGAAATTCATTCTCACAACATCAACACCCGCTTTGAGCAGCTCTTTAATCGCGCCCTCACTGTCGGTAGCCGGGCCAAGCGTCGCAACTATTTTTGTCCGACGTAAACCACGCCGACTATGATCACAAATGAGTTCTTTGGAAGTGATAAGGATAACCTGCTAGCTACGGTCTTCAAGCATGGCAACAGCGGGGAGCTTTTTGCCTTCAAGAAATTCCAGGAAAGCACCGCCACCTGTAGAAATATAGGAAATCTTGTCGCTGATACCATATTTATCAACCGCTGCCAGCGTATCACCACCACCGGCGATGGAGAAACCATCGGATTCGGCAATCGCCAGTCCCAAAGTTTTTGTGCCTTCGCCAAATTGATCGAATTCAAAAACGCCGACCGGGCCATTCCAAACGATGGTTCCAGCTGTTTTCATCAGCTCGGCAAAACGTGCTGCGGTTTCTGGGCCGATATCAAAAATCATATCATCGTCTTCAACGTCTTCGACTTTCTTGACGACAGCTTCGGTTGTTTCCGAGAATTCCTTACCGCAAACAACATCCGTTGGCACGGGGATCTCTCTACCTTTTTGTTTCGCCGCAGCCATTAATCTTTTTGCTTCTGGAATCAGATCTTTTTCATACAGAGACTTACCAACATTGTGTCCGGCTGCTGCAATAAAAGTGTTTGCGATACCGCCGCCAGGGATTAATTGATCAACCACTTGAGAGAGCGCATCCAGCACTGTTAATTTGGTAGAAACCTTAGAGCCACCAACAATCGCCGCCATTGGACGTGCTGGATTATCGAGTGCCTTGCCAAGTGCATCCAGCTCACCAGCGAGCAGTGGACCAGCGCAAGCCGCATCAGCATAAGTGCCAGCTCCGTGTGTAGATGCCTGGGCACGATGTGATGTACCGAAAGCATCCATCACATAAACATCACACAGTGCTGCGTATTGCCTTGATAATGCTTCATCGTTACTTTTTTCACCAACATTGAAACGTACATTCTCAAGCAGTACCACATCGCCATTGTTCATTTCTGGCGCGTTATCGAGATAGTCAGTGACTAATTTAACTTCTTTGCCTAACGCTTCAGTCAGATAGTTCGCCACAGGAGCCAAAGAAAACTCAGCGGCTGGCTGACCTTCTGTTGGACGACCAAGATGCGACATGATGATCACTTTTGCACCGGCTTTTGAAGCCTGCTCGATAGTTGGCATCGAAGCGCGGATTCTCTTATCCGAGGTTACTTTTCCGTCTTTAATCGGCACGTTTAAATCCTGACGAATCAGAACACGTTTGCCGGATAAATCCAAGTCAGACATCTTGGTTATAGCCATGGGGAGATCCTTTGATAAATTAGGTTAGTGTCAATATTGATTAAATAAAATAAGCAACAATGGTCATTTTATTTAATCAAACTGAGGAAAAGAAACCCGGAACGCAACGCGCTCCGGGTTTACAGCTTTGTTACTTTTTACGCAGCGACGTGCTCAACTAAACGCAACATGTTGCAGGTGTAGCCGTACTCGTTGTCGTACCAGGAAACAACTTTAACGAAGGTGTCATCCAATGCGATACCTGCGCCTGCATCAAAGATCGAAGATGCGCTGATGCCACGAAAATCAGAAGAAACTACATTCTCGTCTGTGTACGCCAATGTACCTTTAAGCTCGCCTTCTGACGCTTCTTTAATCGCGGAACAAATATCATCGTAAGATGCTGGCTTGTCGAGTTCGCAAGTCAGGTCAACAACAGATACGTCAACGGAAGGAATTCTAAAAGCCATACCTGTCAGCTTGCCATTTAACTCAGGCAGTACCACGCCTACTGCTTTAGCAGCGCCCGTTGATGAAGGAATGATGTTCTCAAATACAGAACGTCCACCGCGCCAGTCTTTCATTGATGGGCCGTCAACCGTTTTCTGAGTTGCAGTTGATGCGTGAACAGTCGTCATCAAACCACGCTTTAAGCCCCAGTTATCGTTAATCACTTTAGCGATGGGTGCTAAGCAGTTGGTAGTACAAGATGCCGCTGAAACGATTGCTTCACCTTTATATTCACTGTGGTTTACGCCGTAAACAAACATGGGGCCGTCATCTTTACGAGGAGCTGATTGAACAACTTTCTTAGCACCCGCATCAATGTGTGCCTGGCAGCTTTCTTGATCGAGGAAGAAACCAGTACAATCAATAACCACGTCTGCGTCTACATCGCCCCATTTGAGGTCCGCAGGATTACGCTCAGCTGATAGGCGGATTTTATTACCATCTACTGTAAAAGAAGTTGCATCAACAGCGGTTACTTCACCGTCGAAACGGCCATGCGCTGTATCGTACTTAAGCATGTATGCAAGATAATCGTTATCTAGCAGATCATTGATACCGACAACTTCCAACCCTGGGAAATCTTTTTTGATCGCACGAAAAACCATCCGACCGATACGTCCAAAACCATTAATACCAACTTTAACTGTCATGATTTGTCTCCTTTAAGGAATAAAATTAGAAAATAAAAATAACAACGCTCCCTTTCAGGAGCGTTGGATAAAAAGTTTAAGCAACCTTGTCAATCGCTTTGCCGACGTTCTCAGCAGTGATACCAAAGTACTCAAATAACTCTGGCGCTGGGGCGGACTCGCCAAAAGAACTCATACCAATCACTTCGCCTTGCAGGCCGACGTATTTCCACCAGCCATCCATAATGGCAGCTTCAACCGCAACACGAGCGGTCACGGCGGCTGGCAATACAGATTCTTTGTAAGCATCGTCTTGCGCTTCAAATATTTCAACAGAAGGCATGGAAACCACGCGGACTTTCTTATCTGAAGCTTCAGCCGCTTCCATCGCGAGATACACTTCTGAACCGGTTGCCATGACGATCACATCGGGTGTTCCGTCGGTGTCTTTAAGGATGTAACCACCTTTTGCGATATCTGCTATTTGAGCATCGGAGCGCGTTTGGAAAGGCAAGCCTTGACGGGAGAAGGCCAATACCGATGGACGTGTCCTGTTTTCAATCGCATCTTTCCAGGCAACCACTGATTCAACCGTGTCGCACGGTCTCCAGACAGCCATATTCGGAATCATGCGCAATGTTGGAATTTGCTCAACGCCCTGGTGAGTCGGGCCATCTTCACCCAAACCAATGGAATCATGTGTATAAACAAAGATTGTACCGATCTTCATTAATGCCGCCATCCGTAACGCGTTTCGAGCGTATTCAGAGAACATCAGAAAGGTCGCGCCATAAGGCATTAAACCGCCGTGTAGCTGTATACCATTCATAATCGCCGACATGCCAAATTCACGTACACCGTAAGAGATGTAGTTACCGGCAAAGTTCATTTCGGCAGAGCCGTGATCATCATTGATCCGAACGCTCTTGTCGTTAAAGGTATTATTTGATGGAGAAAGATCCGCAGAACCGCCGAGGAATTCAGGCAAAATTGGAGCGAAACCGTTGAGTGCGCCTTTTGATGCAACACGCGTTGCCGGGGACTCTGCTTTCGCATTGGTGTCTGCAATCACTTGCTGTGCCACAGCCTCAAAGTCAGCGGGGAGTTCATGCGCCATACGTCGTTTGAATTCCGCAGCTTCTGTTGGGAATGCCGCTTCATAGGCAGCGAACTTTTCGTTCCAAGCGGCTTCTTTGGCAGCGCCTGCTTCTTTTGCATCCCAATCCGCGTAAATATCAGCAGGAATTTCAAACGGTGCGTGATCCCAACCCATATTTTTACGCGCATCAGCAAGCGCAGCTTCGCCTAGCGCTTCACCGTGGATGTTGTGTCCACCTTCTTTCTTCTCACCGGCTGTACCGATACCTTTACCAATCACTGTTTTACAGCAGATCAATGAAGGCTTGCCAGTTTCAGCAATGGCCGCTTCTGTCGCAGCGTGAATGGCACCTGAATCATGCCCGTCAATTGATTGTACATGCCAGCCGCAAGCTTCAAAACGCA
>CAZNYF010000020.1:0-20519 GCA_964577195.1 uncultured Thiotrichales bacterium
TTAAATAACTCATTTCAAATAAGTTAAAACACAAAACAAATGACAAATGCATTACAGGAGCAATTGCTCAAAGCTGGCCTTGCGACCAAAGAGCAAATCGAAAAAGCCAATCAACCACGTCGTCCGCGCAAGCATCATAAAAAGTCACATCCCAAAAAGCCCCGAAATGTTAAACCAACACATAAAAAAGTCTCCGATGGTATCGACTTAAAAGATGCTTTTGCTGCGAGACGACGGGAAGAACAAAAAGAAGTCGCGCAAAAAAAGACGGATAACGCCCGTCGAAAAGCCAATAAAGAAAAAATCAACCAGCTGATTAAGAAAAATGCAATAGATACCAAAGGCGGGGAGATTGAATATCAGTTTATTGTCGGTTCATCGATTAAAAAAATCTGGGTGACAGAAACGCAAAAACAACAGTTACTGGAAGGAAAAGTTGGAGTGACATTTTTGGGTAGCAAGCGCTGCTTGATTCCATTAAATGCAATAGACGAAATACGCCAACTCGATCCAAAGAAAGTGGTGAGCCTCGCTTCGGCTGAAAAATTGCCTGAAGAAAATGAGCATATCGTTCCTGATGACCTCGTTTGGTAACGGGGCTTTTCTCGGCTCAAATTTGTTGCACCATCATGCCTAAAGGGCGTCTCTAAAATTATCACTTACACTCAATGATTAAATTACTAATAGCGGTTCTTTCAGGCGCGTTACTGACCACTGCATTTGCACCACTTGGCTGGTGGTTTATAGCTTTTGTTTCACCTGCGATTCTGCTGATGTTGTGGCAGCAGGTAAACCGCAGACAAGCGATCTGGATTGGCTACGCTTTTGGATTAGGTTTTTTCTCTACGGGCGTTTCATGGGTTTACAACAGCATTCATGAGTTTGGCCATGCACCGGTGCCTTTTGCGGTTGCGCTGACAGTTTTGTTTTCTCTGACTCTGGCTGTTTTCCCGGCATTTGTAGGCTGGGTACAAGCTCCGCGACAATTAACACCCCAACGTAATGCACCTCAACGAAATCAAAATCGAGCTGTCTTCGCACGGTACGTACTGATCATTCCTGCAATTTGGGTGCTGAGTGAGTGGGTTAGAGGCTGGCTATTCACAGGTTTTCCCTGGTTACAGCTTGGTTATTCTCAGTTGGACACTGTGTTCTCTGCAATAGCTCCTGTGACAGGTGTGTTGGGTGGAAGCTGGGGAATCTTTGTTTTTATCGGTTTGGTTTTTTTGATTTGGTCGAGCACTGGCAAGCAGCGGGTGAGCGGGATTATTGGCCTGTTAATTCTACCGATAATGTTACTGCTTCTACATCGTGTCGAATGGACGGTTGCCGTTGAAGAGACGCTAAATGTTCGATTAATTCAGGGCAATATTGCACAAGAAAATAAGTGGCAGTCCAGCTGGCTGGTTCCCACCATAGATCTGTACGTTGGTTTGACGGAAGAAAATCTTGATGCAGATTTAGTCGTTTGGCCGGAAGTCGCTTTACCGGGCAGGTACTCATTGTTCGAGAAAAGTGTATTAATGCCATTACAGGCAAAACTTACCCAATCCAACACGGATTTAATGTTTGGAGTGCTGCGACATAATGAGCAAGGGTTGCACAACGCGCTGGTGCGGCTCAGCGGCGATACTGAAATGTATCTGAAAAGGCATCTAGTGCCATTTGGTGAATATATCCCGTTCAGGAATTCTCTGGGCTGGCTCAATAATATGGTTCAGCTACCGTCATCTGACTTGAGCGCCGGGACAATGGCTAATACCTTGTCCGTTGGAAAATTTCAGGTAGGTAGCTCGATCTGCTATGAAGATGCTTACGGTTCAGAAGTTGCGGAAATGTTGCCAGAGGCTAATTTTTTGGTAAACGTCAGCAACGATGCCTGGTTTGGGGATTCATTAGCACCACATCAGCATCTGGAGATATCCCGGATGCGAGCGCTCGAAACAGGGCGTCCCTTGTTACGCGCAACCAGCACAGGGATCTCTGCAATCGTTGATCACCGAGGTCAGATCCAAAGCATTTCTCCCCAGTTTGAATTACACGTATTAAAAGGCAGTATCACGCCCAGAACCGGCGCGACTCCTTACGTGATTTGGCGAGATAAATTAATTGTAATCCTCATGTTGATTTCTCTAGGCGCAGGACTGTTACTGCGCCGCCGCTAGTCTTATGCCGCTAAGTTTTTACTGATAGCTCTCGTTCCTGATCAGCGTGACTTTAGTGATGCCGGTTTTTGTAGCGTCAGGTTGCCAGCAAGCTACTAATCATATTGCTTTATGCCCCCGCCACCGGTAAGCTTCCCGCCTTTATTTTTTGATCTAAATCAGGGAGAAATGCCCCATGCGTAAGATTTTAGTCGCCGGTAACTGGAAATTGAATGGTTCACTTGCCGAAACTGAAACATTGATTGGTGGCGTACTCGCTGGAATGGATAAAGTCGCTGCGGCAGATGTAGCAATATGCCCTCCTTTCCCTTACCTTGCGCAAGCGCAGACATTACTGGCTGGCTCGGCAGTTAAACTAGGCTCTCAGGATGTCAGTGACCAGGAAGGCGGAGCGTTTACCGGTGAAGTTTCCGCTCAAATGTTGTCCGAATTTGGCTGTCACTATGCGATTGTTGGTCACTCTGAGCGACGTTCGCTGTTTGGTGAAGGTGATGATTTTACAGCAAGAAAATATGCGGCTGCACAAAAAGCCGGTTTAATCCCCATTCTTTGCGTTGGCGAGTTACTTGAAGAGCGAGAGCAGGGTGTCACTGAAGATGTGGTTGCACGTCAGCTGGATGCCGTACTGAATTCATCTGGCGCAGCATCACTGGCCAATGCCGTGATTGCTTACGAACCCGTTTGGGCCATCGGTACAGGTATGACGGCTACACCGGATCAGGCGCAAGCAGTACATGAATTTATTCGTGGACGAATTGCTGCACAAGATGCTGTGGTAGCAGAGAAAGTACAGATTCTTTACGGTGGTAGTGTCAAAGCTGGTAACGCTGCCGAGTTATTTGGAAAAACAGATATAGATGGTGGCCTGATTGGTGGCGCATCATTAAAAGCGGAAGATTTTCTCGGCATATGTACTGCCGTATAAATCGCTGCGATTAATTTAAGGTTTTATAAATTATGTTATATACAGTTCTTTTAGTCAGCTCAGTGTTGCTTTCCGCTGCGTTAATAACACTGATTTTAATGCAGCACGGAAAGGGGGCTGATGCAGGTGCTGCTTTTGGTGGTGGTGCTTCGGGTACAGTGTTCGGATCACAAGGCGCAGCTAACTTTCTTAGCCGCACCACGGCAGTCTTGGCGACTGCATTTTTCATTAACTGCATGGGACTAGCATATCTGGCTGCGCATCGTGAAGAAGCGGTGAGTATTTTTGATACCGTTACCGAGCAAACAGAATCAGGCGCGCCCGCTAGCGACACTTCTGCTGCGCCAGCTATCACGGATACCGCTGCAGACATTCCAGAGATCGAATCAAAGCGTGCGCCAGCTGATATCCCTGCTGCCGGTGAGGGTGCTGCTAACAAAGTATCTGATATTCCCGAATAGAAGGTAGCTGGTTTCTGTTTCGTGAGTTAATCACAAATCTAGAGACTGCTCAGATCAGCCCTGAAAGGGTCATATCAAGGCGCTAAAATGTGAGCTTATGTCTATAAGTGATCGTTTTTCAACGCAGAGATGTCGCATTTCAGGTTTATCCGAGTAGTCCACGAAAAAGCCGATGTGGTGAAATTGGTAGACACGCTACCTTGAGGGGGTAGTGGCGAGAGCTGTGCCGGTTCGACTCCGGCCATCGGCACCATAATGTTAGTACTCCAACAATATTGCTTTGATGGGTGAGCGCAAACCAACGTGTTCAGAACAAGGCATTGCTGTGGAGGCATGGTTGTTCCATGTCGAGCAGCATAACGCCGTGCTGGACACGTTGGTTTGCGCCCTTCGGGTGAGCCTTCAAGCGGTCATCTGCGGCTTAATTTTTAATCGCCAGAGAACCACTATGGCTCAAAAAAATAAAGCCACATCTAACCGCTTGATGACTCACTGACCCATCAAAGCAACGTTGTTGGAGTACTAGAGGTAGAATTTAATTCTGCCAACAGTAAGTAGAATCGGTCGATAAAAAAAATTTGATCCAAAGGGGGGCGCAAAACCCGTACAATGCAGCGAGTCAATCGTTAGTCTACAAAGATTCGTAACTAACTGGTAAACGGAAGGCGGAGGGCCTTGCTTATGCTGGAGCAATATCTACCAATCCTGGTTTTTCTCGGACTTGGTTTGTTTATAGGCGTTGCGGCGCTCAACGCGGGGCGATTAATCGGCCCCAGTCGACCTGACCCTGCAAAAAATTCACCCTACGAATGCGGCTTTGAAGCCTTTGAAGACGCACGCATGAAATTCGACATTCGTTATTACCTTGTCGCTATCCTTTTTATTATCTTTGATCTGGAAATTGCGTTTCTATTTCCCTGGGCGGTGGTACTCGATGAACTCGGTACGTTTGGTCTGGTGGCAATGGGCATATTCCTTGGAATATTGATCATCGGCTTTATCTACGAATGGGTTAAAGGAGCGTTGGAATGGGAATAGAAGGCTTGATGGAAGAGGGCTTTATCACCACTTCCGCAGACAAATTAATCAACTGGGCCAGAACCGGTTCGCTATGGCCGATGACTTTTGGTCTAGCCTGCTGCGCTGTGGAAATGATGCACGCCGCGGCATCACGTTATGACCTGGATCGATTTGGTGCAGGTATTTTTCGCGCCACACCACGGCAGTCCGATGTGATGATTGTCGCTGGCACACTCACCAATAAAATGGGTGGCGCGCTACGCAAAGTTTATGATCAGATGCCAGAACCTCGCTGGGTGATATCAATGGGGTCTTGCGCAAATGGGGGTGGGTATTACCATTATTCCTATTCGGTGGTACGTGGCTGTGATCGCATTGTCCCAGTTGATATTTACGTGCCAGGTTGTCCACCAACCGCTGAGGCATTGATCTACGGGATCATGCAGCTACAAGAAAAAATCCGCCGTACCAACACCATTGCGCGTTGATTCATTAGAGCGACGCAGTACTTTCCTAATAGGCTTATGAGCGAAAAATTAACCACATTTGAAGCGCAGCTAACAGATCAGTTGGGTGATGCGATTCTTAGTACTAAGATCGCATTCAATGAGCTGACTGTCACCGTTGCTGCCGCAAGCTATCGTGAAGTGTGCCAAAGCTTACGAGACAACTTCCAGTTTGAAATACTGATTGATCTGACCGCGGTTGATTACCTTGCCTACGGTCAAGCCGAGTGGGATACAGATACTTCAGATGCCGGTGGTTTTGCACGTGGCTTAAATCCTTCCTCCGCATCTCGTTTTACCTACGATGATATGCCGGAAACTCCGGAAATGGATGAGCCGCGTTTTGAAGTGGTGGTGCATTTATTGTCGTTGGCCAATAACCGACGAGTGCGTATTAAATGTTTCTGCGAAGACAACAATCAGCCCAGTATCGATTCGCTGGTGCCTGTCTGGAATGGCGTTAACTGGTTCGAGCGCGAAGCGTTTGATCTATTCGGTATCGTATTTCGTGAACACCCCGATCTACGCCGAATTCTTACTGACTACGGTTTTGTGGGACATCCTTTTCGCAAGGATTTCCCTTTGGTTGGACATGTCGAAATGCGCTATGACCCCGAACAAAAACGCGTCGTTTATGAACCTGTCAGCATCGAGCCTCGTGTGCTGACTCCGCGAATTGTTCGCGGTTCGGCTGAAGGAGATCAGAATGCCTGAAATCCGTAATTACACGGTCAATTTTGGCCCTCAGCATCCCGCTGCGCATGGTGTATTGCGTCTGGTGCTGGAGATGGATGGCGAGGTAGTTCAGCGCGCTGATCCGCATATCGGATTACTACATCGCGGCACCGAAAAGCTCGCCGAAAGTAAGCCCTATAACCAAAGCATCGGCTACATGGATCGACTCGATTATGTGTCGATGATGTGTAACGAACACGGCTATGTGCTAGCACTGGAAAAACTGCTCGGTGTCGAAGTCCCTATTCGCGCACAATACATTCGAGTCATGTTTGATGAGATAACGCGAATCCTCAACCATCTATTGTGGATTGGCTCGCACGGGCTCGATGTGGGTGCCATGACTATTTTTCTCTACGCGTTTCGCGAGCGAGAGGATTTGATGGATTGCTACGAGGCTGTTTCTGGTGCGCGTTTACACGCAACCTATTATCGTCCCGGCGGTGTCTATCGCGATCTCCCTAATGAGATGCCTAAATTCAAAGTCGAGGGCAAGCGCGATAAAGCAAAGACCAAACGCCTTAATGAAAACCGAGAAGGTTCGTTACTCGATTTTATCGAAGACTTCACCAACCGTTTTCCTGGTTGCGTGGATGATTACGAGACCTTGCTCACCGACAACCGTATCTGGAAACAGCGTCTGGTCGATATTGGCATAGTCACACCTGAGCGCGCCAAACAGCTTGGTTTTACCGGTCCGATGCTACGCGGTTCCGGCATTGCCTGGGATTTGCGCAAAAAGCAGCCCTACGAAGTCTATAGCAAGATGGATTTTGATATTCCTATTGGCACTAATGGCGATTCCTATGATCGCTATCTGGTCAGAATTGAGGAATTTCGTCAGTCCAATCGAATCATTAAGCAATGCGTAGACTGGTTGCGGAAAAATCCTGGCCCGGTGATGGCAGACGATCACAAGGTGACACCACCGCCACGCGGCAATATGAAAGGTGATATGGAGTCGTTAATTCACCACTTTAAACATTACACGGAAGGTTACTGCCTGCCAGTGGGTGAAGCCTATGCAGCGATTGAACATCCCAAAGGCGAGTTTGGTTGCTACATTAATTCTGATGGCGCGAATAAGCCGTATCGCTTAAAAATCCGTGCGCCAGGTTTTGCGCATCTATCAGCCCTGGATGAAATGACCCGAGGCCACATGCTCTCTGATGTGGTGACGATTATCGGAACTCAGGATCTGGTTTTTGGAGAGGTTGACCGCTAATGACTTTGAGCATCGAAAAAAAGGCGGATCGTCTTTCTCCTGAAGTTACAAAAGAAATTGAACACTGGTTGAGTCGTTATCCAGAAAATCAGCGACAATCGGCGATTTTAGGCGCATTACGTGCTGTCCAGCACGAAGATCATTATCTCAGTCGTGACATGATGGACGCGGTTGCAGACTATATCGGCATGCCAGAAATTGCGGTTTACGAAGTCGCCAGTTTTTACTCCATGTACAACCTTGAGCCGGTCGGTAAAAATGAAATTGCCGTGTGTACCAATATTTCCTGCATGTTACGTGGCAGCGATGAAGTTGTTGCTCATATCGAAAACAAATTGGGCATTAAACTGGGCGAAAGTACCTCCGACGGGAAATTTTTTCTCAAGCGTGAAGAAGAATGTCTGGCTGACTGCTGTGGCGCACCGATGATGCAATTGAACCATGTTTATCACAGTAATCTGACCCCTGAAAAAATCGACAAAATTCTGGATGAGGTGAAGTAGACCATGAGCAATAAAATCTGCTTTGAAACGCTTCAGTTTGGTGATCAGGCTTACACGCTGGAAAATTATCAGAAAATCGGTGGCTATGATGCGCTGAAGAAAATCTTTAGCAAGAAGATGTCTCCTGCGGATGTGATCGATGAAATCAAAGCTTCGGGTCTACGCGGTCGTGGCGGTGCTGGATTTCCTACCGGTTTGAAATGGAGCTTTATGCCCAAAGGCGATGGTCAAAAATACATCGTTTGTAACTCGGATGAATCCGAGCCGGGTACTTGCAAGGATCGGGATATCCTGAGATTTAATCCACATTCTCTGGTAGAAGGTATGGCGATTGCCGGTTATGCCATTGGCGCGACTGTGGGTTACAACTATATGCGCGGCGAGTTTTTGGATGAGCCGAACGAACGCTTTGAAGCAGCAGTTAAAGAAGCCTATGAACTCGGTTTCTTAGGCAAAAACATACTTGATTCGGGTGTGGATTTTGATCTTTATCCAACACTGGGTGCTGGCGCGTATATCTGTGGTGAAGAAACCGCCTTGCTGGAATCGCTGGAAGGTAAAAAAGGTCAACCGCGCTTTAAGCCGCCATTTCCGGCTGGATTCGGACTCTATGGTAAGCCAACTACCATCAACAATACCGAATCACTGGCATCTATCCCGACGATTATGCGCAAGGGTGGTAAGTGGTTTGCTGATTTAGGTTGTGAAGGTTCGGGTGGTGAGAAGTTATTTTCCGTTTCCGGGCATGTGAATAAGCCGGGCAATTTTGAAGTTCCACTGGGAATGCCATTTTCTGAATTACTGGAACTGGCTGGCGGTGTACTTGATGGTCGCAAGTTAAAAGCGGTCATCGCGGGTGGTTCTTCAGTACCAGTGCTACCTGGTGACGAAATGATGAAGCTGACGATGGATTACGACACCATTCAAAAAGCGGGTACTTTTCTCGGCTCAGGTGCGGTGATAGTCATGGATGAAACCACCGATATGGTGAAAGTCCTGCAACGCTTGTCGCAATTCTACTTTTCTGAATCCTGCGGACAATGCACCCCTTGCCGTGAAGGTACGGGCTGGATGTATCGGGTCATTACCCGCATCATCGAAGGACAAGGTAAAGAGCAAGATCTGGATTTGCTCGATAATGTCGCGGAACGCATTCAAGGCCGAACCATCTGCGCGCTCGGCGATGCCGCTGCTATGCCGGTCACGAGCTTCCTCAAACATTATCGTCACGAATTCCAACACTATATTGATCACGGTCATAGCATGGTTGATGTCCAAAAGAGCGAGGCCGCCTGATGAGTGATCTGATTACACTCGAAATTGATGGCAAGGAAATTCAGGCTGCGCCAGGCACTATGTTGATCGAAGCGGCTGGATCAGCTGGCATCAATATTCCGCGTTTTTGCTATCACAAAAAACTCTCGATCGCGGCCAATTGCCGGATGTGCATGGTCGAAGTCGAAAAAGCGCCAAAGCCACTACCTGCCTGCGCAACTCCGGTTGGCGAAGGCATGAAAGTATCTACTGGCTCCGAGCTTGCGATTGATGCGCAGAAAGGCACGATGGAATTTTTGCTCATCAACCATCCACTGGATTGTCCCATTTGCGATCAGGGTGGCGAGTGTGAGCTGCAAGATGTTGCGCTGACTTACGGCAGTGATATTTCGCGTTTTACAGAAGCCAAGCGGATCGTGCCCGACCCGAACCTGGGTTCGTTGATTTCTACCGATATGAATCGCTGTATTCACTGCACTCGCTGCGTTCGCTTTGGTGAGGAGATTGCCGGCATGCGCGAGTTAGGTATGACGGGTCGCGGTGAATTTGTCAAAATTGGTACTTTCATAGAGAAAAGTGTCGATTCAGAGCTGTCGGGTAATGTAGTCGATGTGTGTCCTGTCGGAGCGCTAACGGCAAAGCCTTCCCGTTTCAAATTTAGACCGTGGGAGCTAGTCGCTAAAAATGGCATTGCTCCCCATGATGGTATTGGTTCTAATCTTATTTACCATCTGAATAAAGGCAAAATTACCCGGGTTGTTCCAGACGATAACGACACCATCAACGAATGCTGGATTTCTGATCGTGACCGCTTTTCCTACGAAGGGCTGTATACCAATGATCGAGCGACAACACCGATGCTTAAAACTAACGGTGAATGGAAATCAGTTAATTGGGATGTTGCGCTTGAAGAGGTTGCCAAGCGTTTAAAGGCAGTCGACGCCGCAGAGACTGCCGCGATGATTTCACCGAATTCCACGGTTGAAGAAATGTATCTGGCGCAAAAGTTGTTGCGCGGGATTGGCGTTAATTCAATTGATCATCGTTCACGCATGAATGATTTTCGCGATCAGGATGCTGCGCCACTATATCCGTCACTGGGCGTTTCTATCGAAAACCTTGAAAATCAGAATGCCGTCTTGCTGGTTGGCTCGAATGTGCGTAAGGAACAACCTATCGTCGGATTAAGGTTACGCAAGGCTTCGCTCAATGGCGCGGCGCTGATGTCGATTAATCCACGCGATTACGAATTCTATTTTGATCAGAAGGTTGCAGTCATTGCTGATCCACATGCAATGATTGATTCTCTGACTCAGGTTGTGAGTGTTGTGCTGGCAGAGAAATCCGCTAAAGCACCCACCAGCGTAAAAGCATTAATCAATGCCGCCAAACCCGATGATGCCGCGAAAGAAATTGCGAAAACACTGATTGAGGCCGAAGAAGCCCTATTGTTGCTGGGCGTACTGGCAATCAACCATCCCGATGCTGCGCTGTTTAATGCGTTGGCAGAAGTTTTGGCTGAAAATGCCGGTGCCAAAGTTGGCTATCTCGCCGAAGGCTCAAACGCTGCCGGTGCCTGGTTAACAGGCATCCTGCCGCATCGTGGTATTGGTGGAGAGAAGCTGGAAGCCACCGGTCTGGATTCCCGTTCGATGCTTGAGCAGCCTCCAAAAAATCTAATTCTGATGGGGCTGGAACTAGAGCGTGACAGTAGCAATCCGATTAAAGCGGCGGCGGCATTGTCAGGCGCGGATTTCGTTTTGTCATTAGATTCCTATTCCACCGAACTTACTCGCGAAGCTGCAGACATTATTTTGCCAATTGCGACAGCAATGGAAACCCCAGGGTCAATGATTAACCTGGAAGGCCGTTTGCAAACATTTAAAGCCGCGACAAAACCACCCGGCGATGCTAAGCACGCCTGGGCTGTGTTGCGGATGCTAGGCAGCATGATGGAACTGGATGGATTTGATTATGCCAATGCCGATGAGGTTTTAGCAGCTGCGGTGACCGATATGGGGCCGGATGATGGTTCCACATCGCAGTTCAGTAGCGGTGACGCATTAACACGGCAGCATTCTGCTATCGGCGCATTACAACGCTACACCGAAGCCGGTATTTATGGCAGCGATTCGATTGTTCGCCGAGCCAAATCGTTACAAAAAACCTCCGATGCCGGGGATGAGATTATCCTCTCGCCTGAAGACGCCAATGCTCAAGGGGTCGGTGATGGCGATATCGTTAAGGTGATGCAGGAAGGCGCAGGTGTTGAGATGAAATTAAAAGTGGATGCATCGCTACCTGCTGGTTTTATCTGTATTCAGTCTGGTTATGGGAGTCACGCGCAACTAGGTTCAGCGTTTGGTTCCGTAGAAGTGGTGAGGGTGTAGTCATGGATTGGCTCAGATCGCTATTAGATTTTATGCCCGAGTGGATGATTACGCTCTCGGTGATTGTTGTCGGTATTATTTTTATTCTTGGCCCGTTGCTCGGAACTGTTGCTTATTACACCTACGCCGAGCGTAAAGTCATCGGCTATATGCAGATGCGAATCAGCCCCAACCGAGTCGGTTGGTTTGGCTTACTCCAGCCCATTGCCGACACAATCAAACTACTGACCAAAGAAGTCATTATTCCAACCAATTCAAGCCGCTTTTTACTCTTGTTAGCACCGATATTAACGCTTGGCCCTTCACTGGCAGCCTGGGCGGTTATTCCTTTTTCCCAGACAATGGTACTAGCAGAGATTAATGCCGGTTTACTCTATATTCTGGCGCTCACTTCATTGGGTGTTTACGGCGTAATTATCGCGGGTTGGGCGTCCAACTCTAAATACGCAATGATGGGAGCGATCCGTGTTGCCGCTCAGGTCATTGCTTACGAACTGGCGATGGGTTTTGCGTTGGTTGGTGTCATCATGGCATCCGGAAGTTTAAATATCGGCGAAATTATTGCAGCTCAATCTGGCGGAATTCAGAATTGGTTTATGTTCCCGTTGTTTGGTTTGTTTTTCGTCTATTTTATCTCCGGTGTTGCCGAGACTAATCGCTCGCCATTCGACGTGGCAGAAGGCGAATCAGAAATTGTCGCAGGATTTCATGTTGAATATTCGGGCATGGGCTTTGCCGTTTTCTTCCTCGCTGAATACGCGAATATGATTCTTATCTCAGCGCTGACTACGGTGCTATTTCTGGGTGGTTGGTTGTCACCACTAGAAGGTATTTTGCCGCAATCAGTTTTTGATCTGAAGGTTATCGGTTCCTTGCTTGGGCCCGGTATTCACTGGTTTGTATTTAAAACCCTATTCTTTATGTTTCTGTTCCTCTGGTTCAGAGCCACTTTTCCACGCTATCGCTACGATCAAATCATGCGTTTGGGATGGAAGGTGTTAATTCCGGTGACACTGGTCTGGATATTTGGTGAAGGTATCGCCATTTGGCTAGGCTGGAAACCGTGGCTTTAGGCTAAATTACCATGGCTATTAAACAATTTTTAAAAAGCTTCACACTGTTCGAGCTGTTCCAAGGCATGGCTGTGACGGGTAGACACTTTTTTAAGAAAAAAATCACCATCCAATACCCGGAAGAGAAAACACCTCTTTCTCCGAGGTTCCGTGGTTTGCACGCGCAGCGCCGTTATGACGATGGTGAGGAACGTTGTATTGCTTGTAAATTATGCGAAGCAGTCTGTCCTGCGCTGGCGATAACCATCGAGTCAGAAGCACGAGATGACGGTACTCGCCGCACCACCCGTTACGACATTGATTTATTTAAATGTATTTACTGCGGTTTTTGTCAGGAAGCCTGTCCGGTCGATGCGATTGTTGAAACGGATATTTTTGAGTACCACTTTGAATCACGAGGCGAACAGATCATGACCAAAGATAAATTATTGGCCATTGGCGATCGTTATGACAAACGCATTACAGCCAACCTTAAAGCAGATGAGCCTTATCGGTAACCGACTATGACTTTTACCGCCTTCCTGTTTTATTTTTTCGCGACCTTGCAAGTTTTTGCTGCAATTAGCCTGATCACGGTTAAAAACCCCGTGCATTCAGTGTTACTACTGGTGCTGGCATTTGTCTGTGGCTCGGTGCTGTGGATGCTGCTCGAAGCTGAGTTTTTAAGTATCATACTGGTGCTGGTGTATGTCGGCGCGGTGATGGTACTTTTTCTATTCGTCGTCATGATGCTAGATATTAATGTGGAAGAAATGCGTGCTGGTTTTACGCGCTATCTGGCAGTTGGTCTGGCTGTTGCTTTCGCAATGGCGGGACTAATGACATTTGTTCTAAAAGATGAATTATTTGCTGTCACCGGTCCTGAACCAAAACCCGCGAGTTATAACAATACCGAAGAGCTGGGGCGTGTTCTTTATACCGAATATGTCTTCGCCTTTGAGCTTGCTGCCGTGATTTTGTTGGTAGCAATGGTCGCTGCCATTGCACTGACATTTCGTCGCCGCAAAGGGGTTAAGCGCCAGAAACCTTATGATCAAATTGCAGTGCGCAGTGAAGATAGGATAAAAATAATCAAAATGAAATCGGAGGACGAATAATGGTTCCTTTAGCGCACTATCTAATTCTCGCAGCGATTTTGTTTTCAATTGCAATTGCCGGTATTTTTCTGAATCGTAAAAATGTTGTTCTGCTGTTGATATGTGTGGAACTCATGCTGCTGGCAGTGAATACCAACTTCATCGCTTTTTCACATTATCTTGGCGATATTTCCGGACAAGTGTTCGTGTTTTTTATTCTCACCGTGGCTGCAGCGGAAGCGGCAATTGGTCTGGCAATTTTAATTACCGTGTTCAGAAATCGGCACACAATTAACGTAGATGATCTTGACGAGATGAAGGGGTAGGGCATGGAATCGATTTATCTCATTATCCCGTTGGCACCGTTGTTGGGAGCAATCATCGCTGGATTATTTGGCGCGCAAATTGGACGCGTGGGTGCGCATACCGTAACAACGCTCGGTGTTGGTATTGCCTTTATTTGCTCGGTGATTACTTTTAAACATATCGTGTTGGATGGAGCAGATACGTATAACGAGACGCTTTATCAATGGGCGGTTTCAGGCAACATTAGTTTTCAAGTTGGCTTTTTAATTGATAACCTGACGACGCTGATGATGATAGTGGTCACCTTCGTTTCATTAATGGTGCATATTTATACCATTGGTTACATGTCTCACGATGAAGAAAACTGGCCGGATGATTCGTTAGCCGGGCGTCATAGTTATCAGCGGTTTTTTAGTTATATTTCTTTGTTTACGTTTTCCATGCTGATGCTGGTCATGGCGAATAACTTCATGCAGTTATTCTTTGGTTGGGAAGCGGTTGGTTTAGTCTCGTATTTGCTGATTGGTTTTTGGTCTACTCGCGACACGGCTGTGTACGCCAATATGAAAGCCTTTCTGGTTAACCGTGTCGGTGACTTTGGCTTTTTGCTCGGCATTGCAACTGTACTGATGTATTTTGGCAGCCTGGATTACGCGACGGTCTTTGGTAACGTCGATGCAGTTAAAGATCAATCCATGAACATTGTTGGTGATCATAACTGGTCAGTGATAACGGTTGCCTGCATCTTGTTATTTATCGGTGCGATGGGTAAATCAGCGCAAATTCCATTGCACGTCTGGTTGCCCGATTCTATGGAAGGCCCGACACCTATTTCCGCATTGATCCACGCGGCGACGATGGTTACCGCTGGCATCTTTATGGTGGCACGGATGTCGCCATTATTCGAACACAGCGAAACAGCGTTGTCGTTCATATTAATTATCGGCTCCCTGACCGCATTTTTAATGGGTCTGATTGGCATCGTACAAAATGATATTAAGCGAGTTGTTGCTTATTCGACCTTATCTCAGCTTGGTTACATGACTGTTGGTTTGGGGGCTTCTGCCTATGCAGCAAGTATTTTCCACCTGATGACTCACGCATTTTTTAAGGCGCTATTATTTCTTGCTGCTGGCTCTGTCATTATTGCGATGCACCACGTTCAGGATATTCGTAAAATGGGTGGCCTGAAAAAATATATGCCGATCACTTACTGGACATCATTAATTGGCTCATTGGCGCTGATAGGCTTCCCTGGTTTCTCAGGTTTTTTCTCCAAAGATTCAATTATTGAATCGGTACATGCCTCACAGATTCCAGGCGCAACTTTTGCTTACTGGATGGTGTTGGCGGGCGTGTTTATTACCGCGTTCTATAGTTTCAGAATGTTCTTTTTAGTCTTCCATACTGAAGAAAGAATGGATGACCATACTCGTGAGCATTTAAAAGAATCTCCTTGGGTGGTTACGCTGCCATTGATTTTACTGGCGATCCCTTCGGTATTCGCTGGATATTTAATTGATCCTATCGTTGTTGGTGATTTCTTTAAAGGCGTGATCACTGTTGATCCGCATCATGAAGGAATCCATCATTTGACAGAGCATTATCACGGTATCGGCGCATTTATTTTACACGGCTTAAAAATGCCACCATTCTGGTTGGCGATTTCGGGTTTGGGTCTGGCATGGTTTATTTATACTAAAAAACCAGAGATTGCAGACATGATGCAAAAGCGTTTTAGCTGGTTGCATGCATTGCTGTTGAACAAATATGGATTTGATGATTTTAATGAGAAAGTTTTTGCTCGCGGCTCTTTAAGTATAGGCAATGCCATGTCACGCTTTGGTGACGGAATGCTGATCGAAGGTGCCGTCAATGGTGGAGCAAAACTAATCGCTTTAACCGCCTCGGTTGCTCGCCATGTCCAAACCGGATATCTCTACCACTATTCTTTCGCCATGATTCTCGGGCTGATCGGTCTCTTGGGCTGGTTTGTACTCCGCGCTGCGTAACTAGCTCCCATTCATAAACAGATGTCTACTATGAACGATTCAGCTACGCAATCTTTTAACCACAAGATATTGTTGTTTAGAATAACTAAACGCTATACCTTGTGGTCAAAATCTTACGCAGCTGAACCGCTCTCGCTACGACCCTGTTTATGGACGGAAACTACTAAGATCCTGAGGATATTTAATGATTTCTGATTTGCCATTACTCTCGCTACTCACCTGGGTTCCAATTTTCGGTGGATTTGCGTTGTTACTCATCGGTGAGCGTTCACCGCAGATGGTTCGCTGGGCAGCTTTAGCGATTACCATGATCGTCTTCCTGCTGAGTATTCCGCTTTATACTGATTTTGATTCAACCACGGCTGCTATGCAGTTTGAAGAAAATCGACCGTGGATCGAAGCGTTTAATATTAATTACCACCTCGGCATTGATGGTCTATCCATGCCGCTGATTATCCTTACGGCATTTATCACAGTGCTCGTTGTAATCGCTGCCTGGGAAGTCATAAAACTACGTGTTGCACAATACATGGCCGCTTTTCTGGTACTTGAAGGCGTCATGATTGGTGCCTTTGCTGCACTCGATGCGATGCTTTTTTATATCTTTTTCGAAGCAATGTTGATTCCGATGTTTTTAATTATCGGTATCTGGGGTGGGCCACGCAGGGTTTACGCCACCATTAAGTTCTTCTTGTATACGTTCTTTGGATCAGTGTTCATGCTGATCTCACTGATTTATATGTATTCGCTGTCAGGCAGTTTCGACATTCTTGATTTCCATGCATTACCGATTGCATTGCAACCGCAAATATTTATCTTTTTATCTTTTTTAATTGCTTTCGGTGTCAAAGTGCCCATGTGGCCCGTCCACACCTGGTTGCCAGATGCTCATGTTGAAGCACCTACTGGTGGTTCGGTGATCCTGGCGGCGATAATGTTGAAAATCGGGGGCTATGGTTTTCTACGCTTTTCATTACCGATTACGCCGGACGCGAGTCGTACATTAGATTGGTTAATGATTCTGTTGTCGTTAATCGCGATTGTATACATCGGGTATGTCGCGCTGGTGCAAAAAGACATGAAGAAGCTGATTGCATATTCATCCATTTCCCACATGGGTTTCGTTACCCTCGGGTTTTTTGTTCTGTATAAAATTCACGACAATACCGGCAGCTACGATGGCGCAATCATGGGCATTGAAGGCGGCATGGTACAGATGATTTCCCACGGCTTTATTTCTGCCGCGATGTTCCTTAGTGTTGGCGTGCTTTACGATCGTATGCACTCTCGCATGATCGGAGATTACGGTGGTGTGATTCAAGCTATGCCGGTCTTTGGTGGTTTCATGGTGCTGTTTGCAATGGCGAATTCAGGGTTGCCGGGTACGTCAGGATTCGTTGGCGAATTTTTGGTTATTCTTGCTGCCTTTAAAGCCAACTTCTGGTTTGCTTTTCTGGCTTCAGTGACGCTGATTATTGGTGCAGCTTACACCTTGTGGATGATTAAACGCGTGCTGTACGGAAAAGTCGCTAATGAAAAAGTGGCTGCTTTGAAAGATGTGAATAGACGAGAGTTTTTAATCTTATCGCTGCTGGCGGTTGCTGTTATCGCAATTGGTGTCTGGCCGAATCCATTGCTAGAGGTGATGCATGTCAGTGTTGAAAATTTGGTTAAATTTGCTACCGCAACCAAACTGGGTTCCTGATAATGACGATTGATTTAGCTCCCGCAATACCTGAAATGTTTCTGCTAGGAATGGCTTGCGTCATTTTAATTGCAGATTTATTTATTAAACCTGAGCAACGCGTTTTAACTTACGCGCTAACCCAGTTCACGCTACTGGGAGCGATTGCACTGACCATTATGACCTGGACTACTGAGCCAGTGTGGACATTCAGTGGCGGATTTGTTCGAGATGAAATGGGCGATGTGCTGAAAGTCTTTATTTATGGTATATCGATTGGCGTATTTTTATACGGTCGGGACTATCTCGAGGATCGTGGCATCCATAAAGGTGAATATTATGTACTCGGCCTGCTCGCAATCCTCGGCATGGCGGTGATGGTATCCGCCTATAGTCTACTCAATCTTTATTTAGGGCTGGAGCTATTGTCATTGTCGCTTTATGCGCTGACAGCGTTTAACCGCGATTCGGGTACCGCCTCTGAAGCCGCGATGAAGTATTACGTCCTTGGGGCGATTGCTTCCGGCATGCTGCTCTACGGTATGTCGATGCTTTACGGACTGACCGGAACTCTATATATCGGAGAAATAAGCGCCAGAGTGCATGAAGCTGTTGGTATTGAAGGGTATCGCCAACCGGTCTTAATGTTTGCACTGGTTTTTGTCCTTGTCGGCGTAGCCTTCAAACTCGGCGCAGTGCCATTTCACATGTGGGTGCCTGATGTTTATCAAGGTGCGCCAACTCCCGTTACCTTATTCATTAGTGCCGCACCAAAAATTGCCGCGTTCGCTATGGTGATGCGCCTGCTGGTTTCAGGCTTGGGCAGCATCTCGGAACATTGGCAGGAAATGTTTACCATCCTGGCAGTTCTGTCGATAGGTGTTGGTAATCTTATCGCTATTGCACAGACCAATATTAAAAGAATGCTGGCGTATTCCACAATTTCCCATGTTGGATTTATCCTTTTGGGAATTATTGCTGCCACCGAAAATGGTTATAGATCGGCGATGTTTTATACCATCGTTTATGCGATCACTTCACTAGGATCATTTGGTGTCATTTTGATGCTGAGTCGCAAAGATTTCGAAGCTGAAGAACTTAGTGATTTTAAAGGTCTGAGCACACGTCATCCGTGGCTCGCTTTCATCATGCTGATTTTAATGGCGTCAATGATCGGAATCCCCGGAACAGCAGGCTTCGTTGCAAAACTTTCGGTGCTTCAATCCATTGTCGAAGTCCACAAAATCGGTCTGGCGATCTTTGCTGTTTTATTCTCGGTTATTGGTGCTTATTACTACCTTCGCGTTATCTGGTTTATGTATTTTGAAAAACCAGAAGATGAAACTTCAATTACTGGTAAATTCGATTTCAATTTGGCGTTAACTGCAAATGGTTTACTGATCTTGCTGTTCGGGATTTTTCCAGGCTTATTGATGTCTTTGTGCGTAATTAATATTTAGTGCCTGACCGAAAAGTAGCACGTAGCGAGACCGTTCCAGGTGTACAAGATTTGCGCTACAAGATATAGGAGTTTAGTTATTCTAAGTGACTCTATCTTGTAGTGCGAAGATTTGTATCTGGAGCGGTCGCAGTAGTGCTACTTCTCGGTCAGGCACATTCAGAAGTACGCCCTCTTTTATCGAATCGTGATAGCTAACGATTCAACTGATTTTCTAGGTTTAAAGCTCATTTAAAACTGTTGGGTAATACCCAGTCGGGGCGGGGGAAATGGCAGGTATATCCATGAGGGATTCGCTTAAGATAATCCTGATGTTCCGGTTCGGCTTCCCAAAACTCGTCGACTGCTGTTACTTTGGTGACGACCTTAGCTGGCCACAAGCCAGAAGCGTTTACGTCCTCTATTGTTTTTAGTGCGATGTGCTGTTGTTCATCAGTGGTATAAAAAATTTCGGATCGGTATGAGGTTCCTGCGTCATTGCCCTGACGATCAACAGTTGAAGGATCGTGTATTTGGAAAAAGTAGCTGAGGATATTCCGGTAACTGGTCAACGAGTTATCAAAGGAGATTTCAATCGCCTCAGCATGATTACCATGATTAGGATAGGTTGCATTGGTAACATCTCCACCTGTGTATCCGACCCGCGTTGCAAGAACACCAGGTAATTTTCTTATTAAATCCTGCATACCCCAGAAGCACCCTCCTGCGAGAACAGCAATTTCTGTACTCATCCTCTTCCTCTCAGCTACATTTTTCTAGGTTTAATGTTATACAACGAATACTCTATCTGTATCCAGAGGTTTACTCGGATTAAGCTTGAAAAGTATCAACAAAATCTAAATGTAAACGGGTTAAACATTTTCGCTCAATCGAATTAATCAATGCATTCTCCTAAATTAAAAACCGAAACCCCAATGCAAAAACTATTCAACACGTTACCGCAAACCGGGCGCGTTGACTGGATTGGTTTGCGACCATCGCGGCGTAGCGATATCGACGTAGTGACTGAGGTTGATGCTGATCCTGTCAGTGGTTTAGTGGGTGATCGATATGCCGGCCAGTCAGGCAAACGCCAGGTCACGTTGATTCAAAGCGAACATTTAGTTGTCATTGCTGCATTGCTTGGCAGGGATTCTATCGCACCCGAATTACTGCGGAGAAATATCAGCGTTAGGGGGATTAATTTACTGGCTTTAAAAGACAAACAATTTCATATTGGTGATGCTGTGCTTGAATTTACCGGTTTATGTCATCCTTGTTCTTTCATGGAAGAAATCTTCGGTCCCGGGGGCTATAACGCGATTCGAGGTCATGGCGGTATTACAGCCCGTGTGCTTCAAGCTGGAAAGATTCGAATTAATGATTTGGTCAAAATAGCTTAAGTTTTAACAAATAGTCACATTGTATTATTCAAGGTAGCGCTGAGAGCCTTTCTAATTAATTCATCTGTTACTAGATGCTTCATCTGAGAGTCACTCGACTTTGATGCTTAAAATATCCAACGATATCATATCGTTACAGGATCTATTTATTTCATTCTAAACATCGTTGGTATCCAGCGATAAAAATATTTTCTATCTATTTAATACGATCTCACGCCAGACCAGAAAATAGTGATTAGAACCCATCAAATAAACGTCTGAAAAGTAGGCAAAAAGCCGGATTCTATTCTATATATGTAGTTGCGTGAGAGGTTGTGCGCGC
>CAZNYF010000020.1:20619-23750 GCA_964577195.1 uncultured Thiotrichales bacterium
TTCAAAATAATCTCTAAAGGAGGAGATATTTATGTTAGTTCTCTTATGTAAGCTATGGCCATACTTGGCTGGTGGCCTAATCGGGTGGCTGCTTAGCGGTTGGTTCGCTCGACGTCTTAAATACGGGCCGGCACCGGTCGAAAAAATAGTTGAAAAGAAAGTCACTGTTGAGAAAGTCGTCGATAACCCAGAGCACTTATCACTCATCTCAAGTTTGCAAGCTGATAACGCTCAAATTGGAAATTTAAAATCCAGAATTTCTACGTTTGAAAGTGCGAAACCTAAAGTGGTCGAGACAGTTGTTGAAAAAGAAATTATCAAAGAGGTTGATAATCCTCTACACATGAGTCGCATCAAGGCGCTTGAAGAAGAAAACTCCAGCATTGCTGGTTTTCAGTCCAGAATATCTGAGCTGGAAAACAGAAAGCCTGAGGTAGTCGAGAAGATTGTAGAAAAAGAAGTCGTTAAAGAAGTTGATAATCCCCAACAACTGACTCAAATCAGATTGCTCGAAGACGAAAACTCCAAAATTGGTGGATATCGTTCCAGAATTGGAGATCTTGAAGGTGAAATCGAAGGCTGGAAGCGTGGCCCAAGTATTGACGTACCTGCTGCTAGAGCTGCGGGTCTCACCATTAAAGCTGAAGACGATTTCACTGCAATCGAAGGCATTGGTCCCAAGATTAATGAACTGATACACGCAGATGGAATTAATTCATTTGCTGAACTTTCTAGAGTAGAGCCTTCCAGAATTCAGGGCATTCTCAACAAAGCCGGTTCAAATTTTCAGATGGCGAACCCCGGTACCTGGCCTGATCAGGCAAATCTTGCCTGCAATAACCGCTGGCCAGCACTCAAAGCATTGCAGGATATTCTTGATGGCGGTGTCTATCCAGATGCCAATGCATCTTCTGCTGGCTCCGGTGGCGGAACGCAAACCGTTGATAACCCAGAGCACGTTGCGCGCATTAGCGATCTTGAAGGTCAGCTCGAAGCGATGAGTCGAGGCCCTGCGGTTGATATCGGGTTGGCAAGGTCTGCTGGTTTTAATTATCGAGCCAAAGGCAATAGTAATCATGTCGATTTCACTGTGGTTGAGGGCATTGGCCCCAAGATTGATGAGTTGATTCATGCCGCAGGCACTCACACCTACCGAGAGTTGTCGGTGACAAACCCTGACGATATCCAGAAAATTCTGGATGCTGCAGGGCCCAACTTTAAACTTGCGAAACCTGGTACCTGGCCAGCACAGTCTGGTTTGGCTGCAAGCAATCAATGGGAAGCCTTGAAAGCTTGGCAGGACATACTTGACGGTGGAGAGGAATAATCATGAATTACAATAACGAAGCTACAATATCACCCCATTGGCCCGCGTTTAGCCGGTTGTGGAAAATCGTTGCGATTTTGCTCTTTCTGCTCCTGGTACTGCTGTGGTTTTTACAAGCCAGTCCGTGGAGCAAAAACGGTGGTGTCTGCGCCGTAAAGCCTCCAGCGCCGGTTGAGAAAATCGTTGAGGTGGAAAAAATAGTTGAAGTGCCAGTCGCCGATACGCTGGCACCTATACTTAATCTCAAAGGTGATTCAGCAGTGCATATTCCAGTCGGAACAACCTACGCCGATGCTGGCGCAGCCGCGATGGATAATATCGATGGCGAAGCCTCAGTGGTGGTTACCGGTGAAGTGGATTACAACACGCCAGGTGAATATGTCCTGACCTATACAGCAACGGATAAAGCCGGTAATACTTCATCGACTACCCGAACTGTTATTGTTGATGCTAAAGAGGTTGTGGCTGCTTTACCAGCATCTGCGAAGCTCTATTTCGCAAATAACAGTGCTGTCTCTCCGACCGATCCTGGCTCAACGCTTGCAGAAGTGATTGCGTACCTGAAGGCAAACTCAGGCTCAAAAGCAGTTATTTCAGGGTTCCACTCTGCGGTTGGTAACTTTGATCTTAATCAGGAGCTCTCCAAGCAGCGCGCTGCAACAGTCAGTCAGATGCTACAGGCATCAGGCATTAATGTTGACCGCATTGTTTTAGAGAAACCGGTTGAGACCACAGGTTCTGGTACAGCAGCACAAGCAAGACGTGTAGAGGTTAGTATCGGCCAATAACAGTAAACACCAAGTAAAACCATTGAACGGGGCAGTTGCAAAACTGCCCCGTTTTTTTATAAAAATACTACTGCTTAGTCGTCTTTAAATTATTATTCGTGTCCCTGCTGCGGCGAATTAAGCTATCCGAAGCAATTTCTGAGTTAGTCTTCGCCAGCCGATCATAAAGCACTACATTAATCGTCGCAGCCAAATTCAGGCAGCCAATCGTTGGGATATAAACAACCTCGTCTGCTTTATCAATCAATGCTTGAGAAAGGTTGCCATCTTCCGGCCCAAAAATGTAAAACGCATTCACCGGATGCGTAAACTCAGGTAATGGGGTTGCACCCTCTACCAGCTCAACACAAATTACTTTTACCTGTGCAGGATTATCTTCCAGTAAAGACTCAACCGCTATTAACGGGATTTGATGGGCAACGGATTTTGTGTCTGTCTGAAATTTAGCGGCGCGCGTATATCGGGTTCCAGTGTAGATAATGGCATCGACTTGAAAGCAGCCGGCGGCGCGCAAGATAGAACCCATGTTGGCAGGGCTCTTGGGATTCACAATACCAATACTGACGCTGCTTTGTCCTGTCGACATAGTCATTTGTTAGCCACTTTTTTCAATGCAATAATCTAAAGGGTGTCTCTAAAAATAGAAGTGTCGCTGAGGGAAATCAGGAATAGTGCATTTATGTCCATGGATGGACGGTATTCCGCAAGGAGCCAGGATGGCGGTGCGTTTGATGAAAAAGGTGCGGTTCATGGTTTTTCTCAGTGGTGCTTGTATTTATAGAGACGCCCTATAGTATCAATATTGACTATTATGTGAACCATTGGAGGTGAATACAATTTGGCTAGGCAAAGTTATTCCAGCTAGAAGGGCAAGCCATCCCCGACGAGCGTTTGAGATTAATATTCACTTGTTGCCATCCGGCATTGCTTGAGCACGCGCAAATTGCGCTCACTCTAAAGACCCTATGTGGTTTATCAACAAAGCAAATAGCCAATGCTTTTTTAGTCCAGGAAAA
>CAZNYF010000021.1:0-7048 GCA_964577195.1 uncultured Thiotrichales bacterium
AACAGCGTTTCGAATATAGTCCTGAGTCAACGATTTTTGAACTCGCTGCTGCATACAGCTTTGGCCTTGCGAAAAATCACCCGTTTATAGATGGCAACAAAAGAATTGCGCTAGCTATAGGTGCAGTTTTCCTTGAAATTAATAGTTATACATTAAATGCTTCAGAGCCTGAAACCGTTATTATCTTTGGGCAACTAGCTGCGGGAAATATTACAGAAATAGAATTAGCTGATTGGTTCAGATCGAACTCTATTTTAAACGCCTAGCATCGTTCAAGCTTACCTACCCGGGGCTATACTTTGAAAGAGGTCGGCGACTATTCGGCTGCCAACCACCTAATAAACCCCTCACACCCAAGAATACCTATTTTCAACACGCATCTTTTGGCCAAAGCATCCGCGCTCAAAAATGCGTGAGGTATAGACAAAAAAAAGCCCGGCTAAGAAGCCGGGCTGAAAAGGTCTTTTTGATTTTCCACGTCTGACCTGACGTGGCTTTTTGAGGGTATAAAACTGGGCCTAGCTGTTGATGATCAGATCCCGTTGTTGCTTTGGATGGTGATCGATTGACTGGCTGTGCTTGCGATACCGCCGGCCTGATTAACAAAGGTGATACCTGAGCCGTTGTTGAAAGAGCCGCTGATAACGTTGCTGGCGACAAAGTTGCCTGCTGCTGCAAGGGTGATTCTATTGTCGCTTGAGACAGTGCTGATATCGCTGACTGCAATGGCTCTGGAGAGGTCGCTTGCGGTGATGACTGAGCCATCTCCGTCAATGGTTGCGACGATATCAGAGAGCAGTGATTCACCGATGCGATTCTCGGGTAGTGCTAGCTCAATCTCTGAGTCTACGCTGGAAAGGTTCCCTGATTGCAGCACTAATGATTGTTGAGCGATGTTTTCCAGCCCGGCATTCTGGTTAACAATGTTGATGGCAGAGGTATTGTTGAAGCTATCCTGAATGCTGTTAATCGCTATATTAACGGGTGCTGTTACGGCAATGGCTTTACCGGTAGAGCTGGCTTCCAGCGTGTTGGAGCTAACGGCTTCCGAGAGTCGGTCAGCGAAAGTGATTTGACCACCTTCAGCAATGGTTGCGGTGCTATTGCCGGAAACAAGCGGTGCTGCGGCGGTCGTCGTTGGAGCTGGCGTGGCGACTTGCGCTGCTGTTGCCGCAAGACTTGAATCTGTCTGTAAGGTAGCTGACTGCTGAGAAATGGATGCATGACCACCGTCTTGATTGACCAGATAGATCCCCGCAGAATCGGAGTATGAGCCGGTGATGCCATTATTGATCACTGTAAAGTCATCCGCTGTTGCGGCAGGCGCTGTATTGGTGCCGCTGGTGGCTTTGAGCGAGGCGCGAGCAAATGACTGGTTGGCGACTCCTGCCGAAGTGATGGCACCAGCATTCACAGAATACAGATTGTCGCGAGTGCTGTTACGAGCGATCGGGTTCGCCACGGGGACAGATTGACCATTGGCCGATTGAATTGAAACTGCTTGCTGCGCGTTGACTGCTTGAGCAGATGTTTGGCTGGCAGTCACAATCCCGGATGAACGATTGAATGAATCCGTGAACTGATTGTTCAGGTTGCCGGATGAGCCAGGATACGAATTATTGTCTGTTGTCGCTTCGAGGATATTGTCAGTCGCTGATTGATTGAGCGTGTCGGCGACGCTGATGTTACCAAAGCCTGCAATGGCAAGGCGATTGTTGGAGCTGTTAGTGCCCGGCGCGCCACCGGTTGCGGCTGTGGCACCATTATCCAGACCCAGAGAGGACTGAATATTAACGGATTGTCCGGTGCTACTGGCATCACCCGTATTTTGATTCAGCGTGTATATGCCGGCTGCATCATTAAACGATCCGCCAGAGGTTCGATTGACCGCAAACGGTGTTGGGTTGGATGCGGAGAGATCATTGGTAAGAATGCTGGATTCCAAAACAGTTCTTGATTTGGTGCTATTTAAAGTCGCCGCCAGAGCTACTGAGCCACCACCGCCAATGCTGACTGCATTGTTGGAATTGAAATTTTCAAGGGTAGCTGCGCTAACCTGGCTGCGTTGAGCAATATTTGATTGAATGGAAACACCAGACTGGTAATTGGATACGCTACCTGTATCCTGGCTGATAGACGCGACACCTGCGTTGCCGCTGAACGATCCGTCTAATTGATTACTGGCGATTCCTGCAGCCGCTCTGCCTTCAACGACGGCGTTATTTAAAACGGTTGATTCCAGCGTGCTGACTGATTGGGAGGTGTTGACCTGATGCCCGAGATCAACTTCGCCGCCGCCATTAATGGTGATGAGGTTGTTGTTGTTCTCACCTGCTGCAAAAAGTACCGCTGGCGCGCTCACTGAAAGGAGCATTGCTGGAATAATAATTAACTGTTTCATGATAATACCCTGTAAAAATACCGTTTAATTCAAAAAGTGTTTCATCCTTGAGCCATCGGTTTTTAGCCCTGATAGCTGCGTGGGTAACCAAAAAACATCTGGAACCGAAGCCGTTATAGTCAAACCTGGCTTGCGTGTTTCCAATAGAGTCGGTTTAAACCTGACTCTGGAGTTGGAGGTGGATTTTCCACTCTCTTTTAGCCTATTTTTCTCCTGTTCCCTATAACAGACAACATCCTGTTCGCCTGGTGTTCATGTCGATGCAATTTGCACCGACGGTCTAAAATTCATACTGCTGGTTCACATGGCTTTATGGATTTCTTCTAGCAGCTCACCGCGTAGTGATTGCCATTGTTGGCTGTCCATCGTCTCCTGCGTTTCCAGTAATTTTTCAATTTTTTCCATGCCGTGATGTTTTCGGTCATCCCTAATCAATGAGCGAATAAAGTCACTGGGTGTGCCAAAAAGCTCCTGTGCTGTTCTTTTACGCACGTACTCTTTCAGCTCTTTGGGTAAGGAGATGCTCATTGTTGCTGTACTCATGGTCTTGCCTCGTAAGTAATTAATTCATGGTCAGGCGGAATCTCGTTCGCTTGATCTACTGTCGTAAAGCTATTGTTTTGAACTGCTCTCTCAACCGACGAGAGCAGTATGCACGAGTTAGTAATAAATCACAAATAATCGTAATTATTAACAAATTTAGATAGTGATGCAGAATGGGTTTACCAACATAGATGGATGTTTTCTGAAATCAATTTTTGTTTTCAAGTGAATGACTTAACGAAATAAATTCGGTTTAATTGTCTGTGAGCCGAGAATGTTTCCGAGATGAATAAACGCGTTCTCTGGCACGGCAAGGTATTGCCGTTTGCGCCGTGTTAGAAGGGTTTATGACGTCTGAGAGGTGTTAATTGAGGTCTGGCGGTTTCCAGGTTGAAATATGGGAAGGAATATTGAGAAGAGCGGCGGGGGTTGTTCATGGGTGGTGAGTCCTTGTAAGTGGTGGTGGCAAGATGGTTCATCCATGTGCCATGGTGTTCTATGGGGTGTATTGGGTTCGTTGGCGTTACTGCAGCAAGAATAGTGCCTAAATATTGCTAATAAATAACAAGCTATTGATTATTAAAGGGAATATTCTGTTGTTTGCTCAGAGTAGGCCGCCGGAGAGGGCTGCTATGTGTATTGACTGGTTAACAGAAAAGTGTGATGAAGTTAACAATTTATTATAAATCAGTAGCTTGCTACAGGTTTTGACATGTAACTAATAGTTAACAGGGTATCGTTAGATGAGACGCCCTATAGGCTTTACAGAGAGATTTCAAAGAGATGCTGCGGCTGCTCTGGCGGATGGCTGAGTATTAACCATGTGTTACCTGAATTTTAGGCAAAAAAAAGCGCACCGTTTCCGGAGCGCTTTCAGGTTCGAACAGTTTCTTGGTCGTTTGACTACTGAGCTTCAGCCGCCATAAACGCAACAGCTGCCTGAATGTCCTCAGTGCTCAAATCCAGTCGACCACCCTTGGGAGGCATGCCACCTTTACCGGTGAGTGCAATCTGAACCATTGTATCCATACCCGATGCGATTCGAGATACCCAAGCAGGTTTGTCGCCTAATTTAGGTGCGCCAGCAACGCCGCTATCATGGCAAGCAAAGCAAGCTGTTTTGTAGATGCTCTTACCTTTATCCAGGTTACCTGAGGCGACAGCGACTTTAGGTGCTGTAGCGACTGGTGCTGAAGATACGGGGGCAGGAGTTGCTACCGGAGCTACTGCAGTTTTTGGTGCCTGTCCAGTGATGGCATTGATGGCGCTAGAGGCTGCACCAGTTACGACTGCTGTTGCCGCTGCCGCTGTTGCGGTAACGGCTGTTGTTGCACTACTGGCAGCGTGCGTTACTGTTTCTGTGATAGCTGGCGCGGTGACTGACGGAGCAGTTGCGATGGCTGCGACGGGAGCAACTGTTGTTGTCGCTGCAGGAGCGGCGGCTGCTGAATTTGAATCTTCACTTGCTGCACTCAGATCGGGTGCATCCAGGCCAGACTCTTTGAGTATATAGGCAACAACTTTTTTCATTTCCATATCGGTTAAAGAAGCATCTCCGCCTTTGGGCGGCATCGCGCCTAAGCCTACTGTTCCCGAGGTAACCATGGCATCGAACCCACCGGCGAGACGAGATTGCCAGTCTGAGGCTGTACCTAGTTTGGGTGCGTCGAGTACTCCTGTTTTATGGCAGGTTGCACAGACAGTGTCGTAAATTTCTTTGCCGGAGCGGACAATGGGTTTAGCCGAAGGATCAAATGTTTCCACACTACCGACTTTCATAAGGCGTTCTTTAACCTGTGCGGTGTGCTGTTGCTGGTAAGCGTCGGTGCTTTTTACGGTATTCTCGCTGGCTTTTGAAAGCAGGTTGGCGACCATAAAAACAATCACGGTAATTATGACCAAAACCCCCATAACAATAAGGATGGTACTAACAAGGCTTTTATCTTCGGTATTCACGTGTTCTCCTCACATAAAGTTGTACTACATTAAGACAACAGGCTAATCAGCTTTTAAGTCAATTGCTGTCAGTGAATGCCTGTCAAATGATTAAACCGGAGGAGAATACAATATTCATGCTCACAGCGCATCGAAAATCCGGTTGCATCCTGAATCTTGTTCAAAGATACTGCAGATCTCACTCAATTCGGAGCAAAAGTATGCCTACCTGGTCCTTGATCGTATGGTTAGTTATTGGTGGTGTTGCCGGTCTGGTAGCGCGAAATTTTCTAGGTGGAACCCCGCCATTTGGCAAAGTCGGCGATATTGTACTGGGTATTGCTGGCGCGGTGGTTGGTGGCATGGTTGTCGCAACGATGGTGCCCGGTTCTACCGGTGGATTGCTCATCACCATCATCACTGCTTTGCTTGGTGCGCTAGCGCTAATCTGGCTCTCAAAACTCATTAAAAAATAGGGAGCGAGCATGTCTACAGAGCAAGAATCAGATGGCGGGTTTTTCAAAAAGCTGGGAGAAATCCTTAATGCCCCATTGCCCGGAACCAATCCGGTCAAAGCCAAAACACCAGGCGAAGATACAGATGATGAAAATTCTTTGTTGCAACAAATTAAAGATATTCTGAACGCTCCGCTGCCCGGTACCCAACCTGTTGGATCCGAAGACGCATCTTCGGATGGCTCGGATGAAGATCTTGGTGAAAACTGGTGGGAAAGAGATTGGCAAGCCTTCCAGACGCATCAGGAAAAGGAACGTCAGGGTTTAGGACTAAAACAACGTAAAGATCAGGAACGATTTGCGCAGTATCAAGAGCAGGAAAAAACGCATTTTGATAAGCACCAGCTTGCCTTGTTTGATCAGTTCAAGCAGCAACAACAATACAAAATGAACCTGTGGAAAAAGAAAATCGAGCAAATGTCCTCAGGCCAACAAGCACCACCTCAGCCGTGGGGTTCTGCACCGCCGCCACCTCCACCCCCACCGGGTGCGCCGATGCCTCCGTGGATGAGAAGAAAATAAGTTAGTACTTTATTCCGGCTGAAGTTAACTTATCTGGCTAACGCTCATAAATTTGATAGACTCCTCCCCAAGCGCCTGTAGCTCAGCTGGATAGAGTACCGCCCTCCGAAGGCGGGGGTCACAGGTTCGACTCCTGTCAGGCGCGCCAAATTCATAATAAAATCAATATCTTACATTTATTTCTGCGTTCTCTATTTCGCCCATGACTGAGGCGCTCAAGCTACCTCTGCATATTAATGTATTCCTGATTAACGGAAACAAAAAAGCCAGAGAAGTTTCCTCCTTTGGCTTTTTATCCGCAGTCTGCTACAAATTAGAACCCATAAACCAGCGCTATTGCTGTCGTAGAATCCGTTTTCTCTTTGCCAGTGGGAGCATCAGTATTGTGTTTGGCGATATAGGATGCTTCGAGCGAGAAATTACCCGCTAATTTGGCTTTAATCGCAGATTTTGAGTCAATAGAGGTATTTGAAGTACCGGATATTGCGATAATATCCTGAGTAAATATCACGCCCTCATTGAATTTGTGTTGATAGAATAAGGCGCCACGCCCGACCGTCTCATTCTCCTCTGTCCCATCGGTAAATTCAGTCAGACGTTGACCAACACCAATTTCAACATCCAGTGTGTCATTGGTCGTGTCTAGTACTTTTCGTCCATAACCAGTCGAACCGGTTAACTGGTTATCAAAACCACTGAACTTGTCTTCATCGTAACGAAACTCACCCCATATATAAGAGTAAGAGGTTAATTTGTAGTCCGCTTTATACCCAAGGGCAAACCGATCCGCAGTCGTTAGATTGGTGCTTTCTGCTTTTAAGGCGAGGGCAAAGAAATTGTGCCGCCATTGTTCATTTTCATTCCTGACTTTAACGTCAGCATGAATATTCTGTGTGTCACTATTCCCTGCTGTGATTATAGCGCCAACAGCGGCATTACCACTCCATCCATAGACGGGTTCATCAGCTGCGACTGCTGCGCAAGATGCAGTTGTAATAGCAACAGCGATCAATGTTTTTTTCATCTCTATCTCCCTTAAAAATAACGAAGAATAGAAATTCCACAGCGATATTTCTTTATATCAGATCACGCTTTAGTCAATTGCAATGATTTGTATCCTGAGTTTACAGTT
>CAZNYF010000021.1:7148-23418 GCA_964577195.1 uncultured Thiotrichales bacterium
TGCCTGAATGCGTGCCGGGATTAAAATCCGTAGTTAAGGCGTTAAAGCAAGGATTAATGCGGGTGTCCTATACTTAATAAAAGGGTTAGGAATATTATTTCCTGCCCATTAATGATGTCTGGAGAATTGAAATGAAAGCAAAATTATTTGTCATGTTCAGCGCAGTATCAGTGCTGGCAATTTTACCCTTGTCCAGTGCGAATGGCTGGTGGGGGAACAATAACGGCTGGGGCAATGGAAATGGTTGGGGTAATCAACAACGTTACGGGAACGGATACGGTACTGGGCAGGGAAGTGGTCGCGGTGATGGTACGGGTTCCGGTGATGGACGAGGTGCTGGATCAGGTTCAGCAGATGGGCGTGGTTCAGGAAATGCTGCCGGTGATATGGATGGCGACTTTGAGAGTAGTTTCAATTTTAGTATGCGTGGTAAAGGTCGTGGTACCGGGCGAGGTCGCGCAGATGGTTATGGATCAGGAAATAGCTACGGAAATGCCTATGGCAACGGATACGGAAACAGTTACGGCAATGCCTATGGCAACAGCTATGGATCGGGATATGGCAGTGGCAATGGTTACGGTGCGCCCAGCTATTATGGCGGTGGGTATCGTGCTCAGCCATGGGGAGGTTATCCAAACTGGAATGGCCCACAGAGAATGCCGCCACAAATGCTGGCGCCACCACAGTTTAAGGTACCTCAAATGATGATGCCGTTACCTCCAGCTCCGGCTCCGACTGTGCTGTCACCCGCAGAGCAGTAGGTCATCGAGCGCTATTGATACGTTTTATCAGTAAGAATAGTAGTTAAATTAATACTTATTTGATAGTGCTGAGAAGCTGTTGCAGCAGGGCTGACGTAATCGCCAGAAAGGCGCACTGTTAAAGCCGATTACGTCTTATTCGCGGCGGATTTTTTTGGTTTTTTCGTGATCAGCAATTGTAGTCTCAGCTCAACAGGCGGCCTTGCCTGACAGAAAGAAGGCGACTAAAATGGATGGAAGGCATCTGAATAATTCACTCTAGATCAAATATTTAACTCACTAATACAGCTATGGCGTCTGATCCGAAAAAACTCATTAAACGCCATCAGGAATTAACGCATTCTGAAATGCGCGCAGTGGTTTCTCATGTGCAGCGCAGTGAAGGTGACTGGATTCAGAATACTTTGATGATAGATGGCTGTGATGTGCCGTTCAAATATAAACGCAAACAGGGATACAAAAATCTAAAAGGGGCGCGAGTAAATCTTACTTATTATCCCGCAGTTGAACTGATTGCCGGTATGAGAATGGATGTAATGAATGTGGTGCGTATTAAAAGGGCCTGATTTTTTACGGGTGATGATGCAAATAGTGTTGGCAGCTTTTCTGGCAAACCGAGTTCTTCTTACGCTCACTTGATTTAGCCATGTGTCAGATTGGGTCTAAATTCTACACATTAGATTTAGATCGCGACTATGCTTCGTCATCGGTTTCTTGATGGCCATTCCATCCTCCGGCAACTGCTTTCTCCATCGCTTCGCCGTGAATCATTTGATGGCGTTCAAATAGCTCTTTAGGTAAAGAGCTAACCATACAGCCATATTTATCCCATTCGTCATTGACTTTATGGAGCAATGCATTAATGGCGCTGTAGTTCCAGCCTTCACAGGTTTCATCATCACCCAGTAAGCCAAATACTTTTGCGTCACGAATAAGTTTACCAATAGTGGTCATGGCGCCGTTTATTTCTTTATCAATACCTACGTAGGTTTTGTCTTCTTGCATAATATATTTTCTATCGTTATGTTATTGCGTATTGTAATCGCATTTGTAAATACACGCTTAGTTTTGTTGTGTGTATTGATAAATTAATTTAATGAATAGTTCCAAGTTTCCATCGCAATCTTAAGTTCAGAGCTGTGCTTGGCAGCTTTATGAAGGATGTTTTACCTTCTTCTCAAGCTCAATACCCATGTTACGTGCTTCAACGCAGGCTTCAACCGCAACACGGTTGGCAGCAGCGCCAGCAGCGTTACCCCAAGGTGACCCAATGTACCGCCACCGAACTGTAAGCAAGAATCATCAGTACCTGAATTGTTTGCAGGAGATGTCTGTTTATGGATGGGAGCTAGTTAATGCGGCAGATATGAAATCGAAGCGGTTTGTGACCATCAGCACAAAAAATGAATTGATTATTACCGCTGGTACTGTTTTGTACGTACCTGTATAAGATGTCTTTAGGGCATCTCTAAAAATAGAAGTGCTGCTGAGCGAAATCATGAATAGTGCATTTTTCAAGAAAATTGCTCCTGCATTTTCTATGTACCGTCCATCCTTGGACACATATGCGGAAATGAGGCGAATATAGCCACAGGGATGTGGTGTAGTAGAGCAATGCAGGAGCTATTGCCGACTGGGTGTATTTAACGATTTTATGTCCACGGATGGACGGTATTTCGCAAGGAGCCAGGCACTGCCAATCGCATCCTGCATTGCCAGCATTCCCTACCTCCCTGTAGGTCATGGCGGTGCGTTTGATAAAAAAGGTGCTGTTCTTGGTTTTTCTCAGTGGTGCTTGTATTTTTAGAGACGCCCTAAAGAATTTCCAGATTCGCGTATGCCCAGACCAGCCATTTGCTGCCCGCTGACTTAAATCGAACCTCGACTCTGGCATTACTGCCACTTCCCTCAAAATTAGTCACCACGCCATCACCAAACTTTTTGTGGCTGACATTCGCGCCAAGCTTCACCGGCATTCCATCATCAAGCGCTTTGAATCGACCTGGTGCTGCCTGGTTTGCATACCGGTTAACAGGCTTCTTAGCGACAGTACGCCGGATTTCATGCAGCAAATTCTTCGGGATTTCACCAATAAACTGCGATGGCAAGTTGTAACGCTCTTGACCGTAAAGCCGTCTGCGTTCAGCGCAGCTCATAATCAATTGCTCACGAGCACGGGTAATTCCAACATAGCAAAGCCGCCGTTCTTCTTCGAGTCGATCAGGGTCATCCGAAGACATGGAATGAGGGAATAACCCATCTTCCATACCCACCAGAAACACCAACGGAAATTCCAAACCTTTGGCAGAGTGCAGCGTCATTAGCTGTACACAATCATCCCAGGCATCGCCCTGACCTTCGCCGGCCTCTAAAGCCGCATGCGCGAGAAAGGCTTCGGCAGTCCCCATTTCACCGTGCTCATCGGTGTTGTAGTGAAAGCCTCTGGCAGCCGTGACCAGTTCGCCAAGGTTTTCGATTCGTGACTGACCTTTTTCACCTTTTTCTTTTTTGAAATGCTGAATCAATCCCGAGTTTTCGTTGATATGCTCAACCGTTTCATGAAAAGCAAAGCCGTCTGTCTCATGCGTGAGTTTTTCGATTAAATGCAGAAATCCCCGCACCGACGAAGTGGCTCTGGGTGTAAGCCCGCCACTTTCGATCAGCTTGACCGCGGCATCGAACATATTGATATCTTCTGCATTTGAGAGCGTACGAATGGCTTCAACTGTTTTTGCACCAATGCCTCGCGTTGGCTGATTTACCACACGCTCAAAACTGGCATCATCCTGCGGGTTCATGGTCAGGCGCAAATAGGCGAGAGCATCTTTAATCTCGGCACGCTCGAAAAATCGTAGTCCGCCATAAACCTTGTACGGAACCTGCTGGGTAATGAGGATTTCCTCAAACACCCGCGACTGCGCGTTGGAGCGATACAAAATTGCCACATCGCTGCGAACTCCGCCGACATCCATCCAGGTTTTGATCCGCTGTACCACAAAACGCGCTTCATCCATTTCATCTTGCGCGGTATAGAGCTGGATCAGCTCACCCTCTTTATCATCGGTCCAAAGATTCTTACCCAGACGCCCGTTGTTGTGATCAATCAACGCATTGGCAGCCTCTAAAATATTTCCAGTGGAACGATAGTTTTGCTCCAAAAGCACTTTTTCAGAGGAATTAAAATCGGTGCTAAATTGCTGAATATGCTCGATCTTCGCGCCACGCCAGCCATAAATTGATTGATCATCATCGCCCACCGCAAACACCGGAATTCGGTCACCGGCAAGCAGTTTTATCCAGCTGTATTGGAGCGTGTTGGTATCCTGAAACTCATCGACCAGAATATGCCGAAAACGCTCCTGATAGTGTTTAAGCAGTGCCGGAGTATCACGCAAGACTTCCAGCGCGCGCAGCAATAACTCACCAAAATCCACCAACCCACCGCGCTGGCAAGTGACTTCATAAGCGGAATAAATGCGGATCATCTGGCGCTCGAAGGAGTCGCCAGTATCTTGCATATTGCCGGGGCGAATACCCTCATCCTTGCGGCCATTAATAAACCACTGCGCTTGTTTGGCCGGCCAGCGAGTTTCATCCAGATCTAGCGAACGGATAACTCTTTTCACCAAACTGAGCTGATCACCGCTATCCAATATCTGAAACTGCTGAGGTAATTTTGCTTCGTGCCAGTGCATCCGCAATAAGCGATGTGCCAGCCCGTGGAATGTTCCCACCCACATGCCAGCGGCCGGAATATCCAGCAACGTCTCAATCCGGCCACGCATCTCAGCAGCCGCTTTATTGGTAAATGTCACAGCAAGGATGCTGAAAGGCGAAACCCGCTCCACTTGAATCAACCACGCAATGCGATGTACCAGCACACGGGTTTTACCACTGCCAGCACCAGCTAAAACCAGAACAGGAATGGAAGGTTTGCAAACAGCTTCGCGCTGCGCTTCGTTGAGGGGGTCGAGAATCGGGGTTACGTCATGCATAGCGAAGTAGTCTAGCAAACAATCGCTCGACAAACGGAGTTTATAGCACCCTGAGCGTAAGAATCACTTCGGTTAGATATCAGTTAACCCGTGTGAGTTCTATATTTAAGCTCGAACGCTCATCTGGACTGATAAAAAATCCTGTATTGTCATTGGGTTGAACCGTAATTTTCTGTACTTGAGTAACACCATTGATCTTTATTTCGTAGCTACCCTCATTCAGATCAGCAACCAGGTGTTTCATTCCTGCCGAGGAATTTTGCACGCTGTACAGAACATGGTTTTTCAATGCTTCTTCAGAGGAAAAGATCACCACCCAGCTACCGATTCTGACACCACTCTGTTCTGCATTTTTAATATACTCAAGCGTATCAAATTTACTGAGTGAGTCCGGCCCCGTTTGGGTAACGTTCAGAACGTTTGCTGTGTCACTAAACGGAAGATTAATGACGCTTTGCCAGCGGCGTTCGGACTGGTCTACTTTCCAGAAAGCAATTCCTTGCCACAAGTCCTGCTCATTCAATACCTTAATCTGCACCTGTGAAGGTTCTAGTGTTCGGTGAAGCATTTTATGCTGACCGTTCTCGCTCAGCTGTGAAATGGTTGCGCCGTTGACGGACGGCTGCGTAAGCGCCCGCAGACGATATTTTGCAGCGTTATTCTCGTGGGTGCGCAAACGATCAAAAATGACACCATACTCGCCTGCCCAGAAGAAGTGCCGGCGATAAGTCTTTACCCGTAAAACGGGTTGGTAGGTATCCGGATCATCGTTCCACTGACCATCTGCATTCAACATGCCATAGGCAAATAAAGGCGAAGTTGATTTGCGGTGCCTGGATATTTGCGAGGCTGTCTGAGCTCGTCGTATGGCGGTACCGGAGCAGGATTCTCCATTAATCATGCATCCATTTTCAATCGACAGTGTGTTGAAAAAGTCTCCATTTTTCAGACCATCGTAGGTTCGCACACCTCGGGTGAGATAATCATTTCCCCGCCATAGCGCAAAGCTACCGTGATCGGGCTTCTGATGGTCAACAGGTAATCCACCATTACCAATAAACAACCCCCAGTTTGCGCTCGTCCCCCAGTGATCACGAAACATTAAAAAGTCCGGATCATCGGCAAACCGAATCAGAGGTAAAGTATTTTGGTACGGGTTAATCACCTCTGCCGACGGTGAGCTATAAAGAAATTCGCTAAACCAACCGTTGTCGTAACCAAGATCATTCTGCCGGGCATAGCCTCTGCCCTTTGCCGCAATCTCACTATCACCCGCCTTGTCTGCAAAATGCGTAGCAAATGCCAATGCCTGATAAAACCAGGCTTGAGTTTTTAAAGTAGCAGGATCTTGCCAGTCACCTGTGTGATAAATTTTTTGTCGGGTGGGTTCGGTCAGATGAATCATGCTACGAATGGTATTCCCCCAAAAAGATTTAATCTCGGGATGCTTGTTATTAACATCGTAGTGACAAGCCGTTTCAAGTGTCATTTGGTAGCCGCTAAACCCCACACTATCGCTACCTGCAAAATACGCAAATCCCGTAGGATAGACGCCACCCAAAGATTCTCGAAGGTAGTCAGCATTTGAGTAAGCGGGTGTTTTGCCACGGCCACCATAGCCGCTCACCCAGCCTTGCCAACCCCGATTAAGAAGCTTTACTGCACTCGAATCATCGCCGTAAATCGCGGCGCCGAGGGTAAGATGGATCATGCCTGATTCAATATTGGCATCCGTATCATCGTTTTGGGTGAAAACGCCCTGGCCGTTATAATTTTTCCAAAAGTTCTCACTGATCGTCGTCATTTTCTGCTGATAGGCTTTTTTCCTGACCGAGGTCATGCCGGAGTAGTTAAATAGCCAGTCGTAAGCCAGTCCAAGATAGTGAAAATCAGCATGATCGGGGTTGGCATAAACAGAAATATCCGCTGACGTTGCATCCATCAATTCAAGGGCTCGATCAGCGTATTGCGCCTCTCCGGTCAAGCGGTATATTAGCGCCAGAGGTGCAGCACCCGTCTGCGGTCTATCGGCAAGAAAATAGGGATCATTATCGGGATTATTGTCAGCCATTTCATCACAGATTCTTTTGAACGCACGCCACTGTGGAGTCTGCTCTTGTCTTGCCTGTTGCAACGCGCTGACACGATCGGCGCTGAGCCACAGGCGCGGATGATCGTCATCAGGATAATGCTCTGCTGGAAAAGCCTCCGGCCCACTGCCTATCAATAATTTAGGCTGCGCTCCTTGCGCCTGATTTAAGGTCGGCAACCAGTACCCATCCCACGGATCAAGACTATCCCGGCCACCATCTAAAACAGTGTAGCCGTTACTGCTATAACGCCAGAGCCGATTATGTACGAGACCCTGAGGTTGAGCCTCGTCCAGAGAGCAACCTTCTGTGCAGGCGCCCGTTTCATTGGTTACCACTCGAATATTGACCAAGTTCTGACTCACCGTATTGGGGTAGCCAATCATGTTCCACTCGATATCGTTTACGGCAGTTGCCAGTGGGATTCCAAAACAGCTCTGTGCTGATTCTGCGCAGCCCTGAATTTGATCAAATAGGGTTGGAGTACTATTTGCCGGCAGGCTTAATGTTGCATCGTTATTGCTCGTTTGTATGATCCAATAGGCAACTCCCGGGCTGAGACTGTTTTGCTCCGTCTCCCCCAGCGCTACGAAGCCCTTTTCAGCATCATGACGGAACAGAATCCAGTTATTGCCATACACAGCCGTATTGGTTTCACCAAAAGCCGCAGCGATGTCATCCCCGAATACCTCCGCTACCGTGGCATTCTTGCCAGGATCACAGGGTAAGCTGATCATTCGCCATTGGTTGCCAGGCAATTGAAAGGTTTGATCACAGACATCGGCACTTTCATCTGCCATTGCAAATGAGCCAACCAAGGTTAGCGATATCACCAGAAGAAATAAAATGACGTTTTTCATTAGCACTCCAATTTTGGGAGAAAGTTACTGTGGCGGTGGAATGTATTGACTACGGGCAAAAAACCAATGTGATTCTTTTGTGATATTTGCGTGACAATGCTGGGATTTTTACTCCTCATACTGAACATTCTTATGACAATAAAATACTTGGAGTGATCATGAATAAAATAGTTCTGGCCAGCCTCATGGCGGCGACATTTTCCGCACCTGCTATGGCTGCGGATTTAGATATCACGGTTTTAAATCTGACGCATGGCAACACCTTTACACCACTACTGGTAGCAGCACATGCCGATACTTTGCATTTGTTTCAGACTGGAGCTGCGGCTTCTGCGCACTTGCAAGCGATGGCTGAAGGTGGAGACATTGCCGGGCTCATCACCGATCTGGATGCTGCCAGTGCAGATCATGAGGCAAATCCCGCGGGCGGACCATTGGCCCCTGGCGCTTCAACCAGCTTTTCTCTCACCACCGCTACGGGTAATGACTATCTCTCGGCAGTCTCCATGGTGTTGCCCACCAATGATGCTTTCCTTGGTTTAAATTCATGGAAAATTCCGAGCGAAGCAGGCACTTATACCTTAAATATCAATGCGTATGACGCGGGTACCGAAGTTAACGATGAAATTATCAATGGCGGCGGAGCTGCCGGTATACCTGGAATCCCCGGAGATCCATCCGGTCAATCGGGTACGGGTGCTGCGGGTGTAACCACCGCTGAGGGCAATACCCATATCCACATTCATCGCGGCGTATTGGGTGATACCAATGCAACCGGCGGCAGTAGTGATCTCGATAGTCGAATTCATCGCTGGCTCAATCCGGTTGCCCGCATCATTGTCACAGTGAAGTAATGGAGATCAATAATGAAATCTTTAAAATCTAAACACATGATAGTGAAACCGCTATTGGTATCCGCGATCATTCTGGGACTCGGCGCTTGTTCTGATAATGACGACAACAATACGGTGGTTGCACCAACAACGCCTCCGCCCGTAACAACGCCTCCACCTGTAGCAGAAACATTCAGTTATGAAGTGAAGGTCTTTAATCTCACCAACGGACAACCAATCTCCCCACCTGGAGCAATCCTGCATGATGCCAATTATCATGCCTGGGTCGTCGGTCAAGCCGCCAGTGAAGCACTGGAGATGATGGCAGAAGGCGGCGATGCTAGCGCGCTGGTAGCGAGTCAAAGCGCCAATCCAACCTTCGGCAGCACAGCGCCAATTGGCCCCGGCGGCACTCAAACTTTTGAGATCAGTAGTGATGAAGACGCCACGAAAACGTACTTAACCGTAGCGGGCATGCTGGTCAATACCAATGATGCCTTCAGCGGTGTTACTGGTGTGAGTCTCGATGGTTTGGAGAAAGGTCAAATGCGCGTCTACAACACCCACGCTTATGACGCTGGCACCGAAAAGAATGATGAAATCGGCAGTAACTTTCCCGGCCCTGCTGGCGGCGGTGAAGGCTTTAACGCCACCCGCGATGACAATAACCCGGTCGTCACTTTGCATGGTGGTATCGTCAGTAAAGATGATGGATACGCCGAATCTGCTCTCTCGGAAGCACATCGGTTTGATAATGCGGTAATGCGTATCGAAGTGAAACGGTTGTAGCGTTAGTTTTTTAAGTAAAAGGTTCATCGACTCATTAGAGTCGGTGATTTTTAAAACTAAAGAATCTCTTTAATGAAAAAAATAAGTGAACAGATTATGGGACAGCAGAGGTAAAACTATTTAATATTGAAATCTGCATTCATCCATTATAAAAGTGACAAAACAATTCCTTAATCAGAACCACCGACATCGCTCAGATTTACTCAGCTGTTATCAGGCGGCATTACAACTGACACACGGAAAAGATGCTGTAATAAGAAAACTTGAACGGCTTGCTTTTGATAACCCTGTGTCACTTATTGCCATCGGAAAAGCAGCCTCTGCAATGGCTCAAGGTGTTTTGCACGCTTTAGGTGATCAAGTCATTGATGGATTAGTGATCACCAAAACGGGGCATTTCGATACCGACTTTCCTGAAAAAATTCAATGCCTTGAAGCCAGCCACCCTATTCCCGATGAAAGCAGCCTGTCTGCTGGAAAAATACTGGTAGATTATTGTCAAAAATTTCCTGCCAGCCAGGACGTCATTTTTTGTATTTCTGGCGGTGCTTCCAGCTTGGTAGAAGTCTTGCCAAAGGGATTTTCTCTGCAAGCATTACAGCAAAAAAACCAGCAAATGATCGCCAATGGTTTAAGCATTCATGAAATTAATCGGATACGTAAAAAATACTCGTTAATTAAAGGTGGGAAACTCGCTAAATTTTTTACCCACCAGCGTGTTGAAGTACTTGCCATATCAGATGTTAAAGGGGATGACCTTGCTGTTATTGGTTCTGGAATACTTTACCAACGCAATACAAATGCGCTAATTCGTCACCACGTTATTGCGAATTTAGAATTAGCGAAATCCGCAGCCCATCAACAAGCTGAAAATTTAGGTTATCACTGTACCAACCATGCTGTTTTTCTGGATCAAAATATTTCCACTGTTGCTGACTTAATCTTTTCCGAACTGGATCACGCCAAACCGGGTATCCATCTGTGGGGAGGCGAGCCGGTGATGGCATTACCGGATAACCCCGGTCGTGGCGGTCGCAACCAGCATTTGGCATTAACACTGGCGCAGAAACTCAAGCAACGCGATGACATCCTGATTCTCGCTGCAGGAACAGATGGCACCGATGGACCAACACTCGATGCTGGCGCGCTGATTGATGGTGGTAGTATTCTCAAAGGAGAAGATGCTGGACTCAATGCCGTAGACTCATTAAAGCAGGCAAATTCTGGCGAATTTCTTCAAGCCAGTGGAGACTTAATCACTACCGGCCCGACTCAAACCAATGTCATGGATCTGGTCATTGGATTAAAGCTCGTTAATGATTAAACATTCACACGACCACCAAGGATGGTCGAAGTGCTGGGAATGCAGGAGCAATTCTCAGTGCGACAAAACAAAACAAATATGATAATAAAAAGTTCGTTCCGGCCACTTTGGTGGTTGCGTAATCCACATTTACAAACAGTATGGCCGCTACTGACCAAACAAAGTCCTCCCACTGGACGCGAAGAACGCTTAACGCTCCCCGACGGAGACTTTCTCGATCTGGTTTGGTTCGATGCTAAAGGGCCACTGGTCATTATTTTACACGGCCTGGAAGGCTCAATAAAATCACATTACGCAGCCGCCATGACACAAGCATTACAGCAAGAAGGCTATCAGTCCTGCTTTATGCATTTTCGTGGCTGTAGCGGCAAACCCAATAAACTGAATCGCTCCTATCACTCCGGTGAGACGGAAGATTTAACAACGGTGATCGCACATGCCGAAAAATCCAGTGGGAAACCTGTCTATGCCGCCATAGGCTATTCATTAGGTGGCAACGTCTTACTCAAGTGGCTAGGCGAACAAGCCGAGCAATCAAAAATCCAACGTGCGGTCACTGTATCCGTTCCCTATATTTTATCCGATGCCGCAAAACGTATGAACCAGGGCTTTTCAAAAATCTACCAAAACTACTTACTCACAAAACTTCGTCAAAGCTATCAAAAAAAATATCAACATAGAACATCGCCACTTAATGTTGATATTAACCAATTAAAAGACTTCGCCAGTTTTGACGATCAGATCACCGCACCACTGCACGGATTTGAGGACAGTGAAGAATACTATCGACTCAGCAGCTCCCGACAGTATTTAAAAAATATCACCACTCCAACCTTGTTGATACATTCAAAAGACGATCCGTTTATGTTTGAAACCACCGTACCAGATGAAAATGATCTATCACCCGGCATCACACTTGAAGTAGCCAATAATGGGGGGCATGTCGGATTTATTAGTGGAACATTAAAACCGCAGAGATGGTTAGAACAGAGAATCATTGAATTTATTCAAAAAAAATGATGTCAAAAGTGTTGCAATTAAAAATAGAGATTAGCAAATCTTAATTAATCAGAAAAATCATTTCCGAGTTCATAACAATATTGAAAACCAACCAGTTAGCCGATTTGTTAAGTTAAGATACCGGTCACAGCCTTATGCAATATACAATTGATCAGGGTTTGGTATGGCTTCCGCTCCTCATCGCTTAAGGTGGATAATCTGAGCGGACTTGCAATGCTCAGCACATCCATCCTAAGAGCGATCAAATTTGACCACGAATTTCCCCGCCAGGATTCGCGTCGGTATGCACATTAAAGTACAGGCCCTCATTCTCAAATGCTGTAATTTGTCCGCTATCCAGTTCAGCGCCATCCTCTGTACTCCATAAACCAGAATCGGTTGCGTCCTGCACCAGAGTAATGATCACGTCTCCATTACTACCTGCGGCGGCTGCGTGAATATGCGCTGCGGTCGCTGCATCCATGAGTCCGCTGGTGCGTATCACGGCTGTAATCGCACCCGTTGCGGTGTTTACGGTTGCATATCCTATTCCACTACCAGCGGTAACGATGGCGGGTACTTCTTGCCCGCCGTCCATCGAGCCGATCGACAGGTCGATGTTGTCTGCCAACAGTTGTCCGCGAACTTCTCCTCCAGGGTTGGCTGGAGTATGGACATTCAAATACGTGCCACCTGCCTGTAGCTGGGCAATTTGTTCTGTCGTGAAGTTGGCATCGGCTGGGAATGTCCAGATGGATGAATCCTCCGTATCTTGCTCAAAGGTAATCAAAGGGCCGCCATTTGTACCCGCAAAGCCGCCATGAATATGCGCTGCGGTGGCTGTTTCGAGATTGGTTGTACGTAGTGTGGCAACGGCAGCCCCCGTGCTCAAATCAACAGTCAATGCCGCAAATGCACCCGCTATCGTGTCAACCGGTGGGACTTCTTCTAATCCGTCCAGATCAGTTCCAGTCACAAAAATACCCTCTGGAACGAGCTGACCTCGAACTTCGCCTGAGGGGTTTGCAGGCGTATGAATATTAAAATAGGTCGCTCCTGCGTTAAATCGAGCCAGTTGTTCTTCGGTAAACACTACGCTTGCCGGGAATTGCCACAGTGCCGCGTCGCTACTGTCTTGCTCCAAACCTTCGATAACGCCGCCATTAGAACCGGCAAATTCATTGTGAATATGTGCAGCAGCCGCATCATCAAGTCCCGTTGTGCGTAAGTTGCCTGAGAAACTGCGAGTATCGCTGTTGATGGTGATGTAGCCAATGGCGCTGGCATCTGAATCAACTGGATCTACTTCCTGAAAACCGGCCAGTTCGGCACGAACCACAGAAATGCCAGCAGGTAGAAGTTGACCGCGAACTTCGCCGCTGGGGTTGGTTGAGGTATGCACATTGACGTACAAATTACCCGCCAAAAAATCCGCGAGTTGTTCATTGTCGAGCACGCTGCTTGCGGGAACGGTTAAAGTATTCGCCTCGCTACCCGCCTCCAATGCAACAACGACGCCTCCTTCAATACCCGCCTCACCGCTATGAATATGCGCGACGGTAATTGCCGTTGATAAATTGGCTGCTGTCACAGAGCCAGAAATACTGCCAGATAATTTATCCACAGTGAAAGTCCCGACCCCTGATCCATTGCCCGCAACAGGCGGAACTCTTTGTGCGGTAGAAAGTTGAACAGCGACGGTGACATTATCCGTAACTGGATCGGGAGTGACGGGTGGCGTGTTGTTATTGCTGCTGCCACAGGCAGTGAATAACAAGAGTACGGCGCTAGATATGAATAAAAGAAAACCGTTTCGAATGGTGGCTGTTGGAAGTTGAATATTCATGTGATCCCTCATTAGAGTGGTGAAAGTCGCCTGAAAGGAATCATCTGTCTATGTCCTTGAGCCTGTGATCAGACTTGGTGATTCGAATCGGGAACCAGAAGTTGTATGTGGTATTGACACTATAATTTTTGCAAATTATTCCATTCTTACGAAGAAAGTTGAGGATTGGATTCAGAGTGACTTGTTACAACTAATCGTTACGAAAGCTCTTGCAGTTTTCCTCAACTAGCGTTATTTCTCAGTGAAATTGCTTTTTCAACATTCCTCAATTGCAAAATGAGTCTGCACTGATACTATAGTAGCTAAGTCAGTTAACCACAGGTACTTCGTATGTCTCATATCAGCTCTTACGTTAACGCGGTACTTCTTATACTGACTCTATTGTTGATTGCCGGTTGCGAGAATGACACGGAAATTGACGTCACTGATTTTGATGCTCTCACAGATCAGCAATTAGTCGATGGTACTGTGATTGGACTAAAACGAAGTATTTCGAGCAATCTCAATCTTGTGCAAACGCTGATGACCAGTTCTGATGCTTTTAAAGAAATCTCAGCACTATTGACAGAGCCTGATACTGATCAATCACAGGTTCTACCGCGTATATTCGGTGGTATTCAAAGCTCTACGGGAATTGATATCAGTTTACTTTCTGAAGTTCCCGAGCTGGTTGAGTTTGTGATTAGCAATTCGACGGTGACGGTACGAGAGAATAATCAGTTTTTTTTAGATCCGAATGAATTCAAGATTTGTGCAAAACTTGAAGTCGAAACTCAAAAACAAGCGCGGTGCGTACAAATTATTCGATCGGTTCAACTCGATGCGACTGTGACCGAGCTACAAGACGGTAAGGTCGTGGCAGCTGATATCGGTTTAAATTTTAACAACGATCTGGTGTTATCCATTGGATTTTCACCTACCGATGCTTCTTTTGAAATTCTGTTGCCTGGCCTTAGAGCCGCGCTGTCGGGAATCAGAGAAATCACTCTTCCCGGCGAACCCGACAGACTTCCTTCAAGCATGCTTGGCAGCCTGCGCCTGAATATAGCAGAATCTCCACAGACGCTTGCATTAAAGCTATCTGCTCCACAGGCCATCGCCATTAGTGATAACTCTCTCGCCCTGCCAGTTGACTTTACGTTAGCAGCGACCAATCAACTGCTTGGGTTTAATCTCGATATTGATAGTCGCACTCTGCAATTGGACGCTTCAATCAGTGAAATGTCCCTGACCGGGTTTGACCAGGACGATCAAGGTATTTTTCCTCTCTCATTTAAAACCGATTCGGAAATCACCGGTTCTGCACTCATCAGTAATTTTGGTAAAAACATTATTCTGACCAATGTAGGTCTCAATGCCTTTAATTTTAGTATTAACAACGAGCCAGCCATTAATTTTTCACTGCATAATTTTAACGCCACCATTGCGCAAAACCAAAACCAGCGATCCACGCTGAGTTTTGATTCTCCCTTTCAACTCGATTCCACTATCGCCAATCATCGTGGATATTTCTCTGATTTATTTAATAGCAACAATCCTGATTTACGTAGAGAACTCCATGTGAGCATCGACACTGGAACGTTAATTAGCCGAGTCTCTGAGTCCGTCGTAAAAATTGAAGCCGGTAGCATCATTGCAGGGCTGTCAGTGAATAACCAAGATCCCCTCGCCATCGAATTAGCCACAGGTAATTGTCTAGATGTGAATGAGCTGAGTATTGTTGCTTGTCCGCTCTTCACGATTAAAAGCGAGTAGGCACTTTCTCTTGTCGCTTAACTTCAGCCCAGAGTTTTTCTAGCTGCTGCTGGCTCGCTTCTTCGATTTTTTGATTCCGTGATTTTAATAGCGCTTCTATTGCATTAAACCGCCGTGAAAATTTTTGGTTACCAAGCCGCAGCGCGTTTTCAGAATCTATATTAAGTTTACGAGCATAATTAACCACCGCAAACAATAAATCACCCAGTTCTTCTTCTACTCGCTCTGCCGATTCACCCTGGCTCACAGCCTCTTCGACCTCGCCGAGTTCTTCTCTGATCTTAGGAATCACCTGATCAGCAGACTCCCAATCAAAACCCACACGGGCAGCACGGCGCTGTAGCTTTTGGCTGCGCATCAGTGCGGGTAAAGATTTCGGTACGCCATCCAGCGCCGAGCTTTGCGTGGATTTATCCTTTCGCTCCTGTTTTTTATGGCTTGCCCAGGCTGCCTCTTGTTCATCCTCAGACGCATACTTCGCGTCCGCAAACACATGCGGATGTCGTCGTACTAATTTATCCGCAATTGCTGTAGCAATATCATCCAAAGTGAACCGCTGTTGCTCTGCTGCAAGCTGCGCATGAAAAACAACCTGAAACAATAAATCACCCAGCTCCTCACACAGATGCTGATCATCCCCCGCTTCGATGGCGTCAATCACCTCGTACGATTCTTCGATTAAAAAAGGAATCAGCGTTCGGTGATCCTGCTTCAAATCCCAGCTACAACCCGTTTTCGGATCACGCAGTGCCGCCATTATCTTGGCTAAATATTGTATTGAATTCATTCCAAAAGCTTACACGAAGATTCTCGTAGCTTATCCCGAGTAAGAATTATTTGACGATCCTGGCATTACTAAGGGCAACTCTAAAATATCAGCACTGTCCTGAACGGCACTTATTTAAGTGTAAGTAACTGAAAATATTAAAGAAGGTTGGAGAGACGGTAAATTAATTGAATCAAACCCAAGAACGGCTTCCTCTGCTAAACGCAATCACTTTCTGCTTGCTCTGATATC
>CAZNYF010000022.1:0-9240 GCA_964577195.1 uncultured Thiotrichales bacterium
ATCCGCGAAGGTGGTCGTACCGTAGGTGCGGGTGTTGTCTCTAAGGTTATTGAGTAAAGATTATGAGTGCTAGCCAAAGTATCCGAATTCGCCTCAAGGCATTTGATCATCGTTTGATTGATCGTTCTGCTAAAGAGATTGTTGAAACCGCTAAAAGAACTGGCGCTAGAGTTAAAGGGCCAATTCCTTTGCCTACACGCAAAGAGCGCTTCACTGTGTTGACTTCTCCGCATGTTAATAAAGATGCGCGAGATCAATATGAGCTGCGCACGCACAAGCGTTTGATGGATATTGTAGAGCCAACAGACAAGACTGTTGATGCGCTCATGAAGCTCGATCTTGCGGCTGGCGTGGATGTGCAAATAAAGCTTAACTAAGCTGAAATAGTCTGGCATAATGCGCGCCCTCTTGCGGCCCGAACCGGTTTTACGGCTCGGGCCGCAGGTTTCTAAGAAATTGAAATTAGTTAATTTTTTAGTTGATTTTAGATCAGCTGAGGTTAGAGAAAATGTCCATCGGAGTTGTCGGTAGAAAGCTGGGAATGAGTCGGGTTTTTACCGATGAAGGTAATTCTGTACCTGTAAGTGTCGTCGAAGTGCTGGCAAATCGAGTTTGTCAGGTTAAAAACGATGAGATTGACGGGTATAACGCTATCCAGGTCACGACAGATGCGCGTAAGGCTTCGAAGGTGAATAAGCCGCTAGCAGGTCACTATAAGAAGGCGAGCCAGGAAGCTGGTCGCGGATTATGGGAATTCCGTCTAGACGCTGACCATGGTTACGAAATTGGTGCTGAGATCGGCGCGGATTTATTTGAGTTGGGACAGAAGATTGATGTTTCAGGTGTGAGTATTGGTAAAGGTTTTGCCGGTGTTATCAAGCGGTGGGGCTTTGCAGGTAAGGACGCAACGCACGGTAACTCAATCAATCACCGTACGCCGGGTTCTATCGGGCAATGTCAGACTCCAGGCCGAGTCTTTAAAGGTAAGAAAATGACCGGTCATATGGGTAATGTAAAGCGAACTCAGCAGAATCTTGAAGTGGTTAAAATTGACGCTGAAAGAAATCTGATTCTGGTTAAGGGTTCAATTCCAGGTTCAAAGGGTGGTGATGTAGTCATCTCTCCTGCGGTTAAGAGCAAGGGTTAGTTATGGATCTTCAGATTACAGGCGGTGGTAGTGTTAGCGTTTCGGATGATACGTTCGGGCGCGACTACAATCAGGCATTGGTACATCAGGCGGTAACAGCGTATATGGCTGGTGGTCGTGCTGGAACCAAGGCGCAAAAGAATCGCTCAGATGTTTCTGGTGGCGGTGCTAAGCCCTGGCGTCAAAAAGGTACAGGTCGTGCCAGAGCCGGTACGATTCGTAGCCCATTGTGGCGTTCAGGTGGCGCGACGTTTGCTGCACGTCCCAGAGACTTTACTCAAAAGCTTAATAAGAAAATGTATCGCGCTGCGATTCGTTCAATTGTTTCAGAGCTGGCACGTCAGGATCGTTTAGTTGTGGTTGACTCGTTTGCGGTTGATTCGCATAAAACCAAAGATTTGGTTGCCAAGCTTAAAGGTATGGATTTATCGGATGTGTTCATTGTTACCGATGAGGCTAGTGATGATTTAGCTAAAGCATCCGGTAATTTGTATCGTGTCGATGTTGCTGGTGTTAGCGGCGTAAATCCGGTTTCTTTGTTGCGCAACAAAAAGGTTTTAATGACCTCGGCTGCGATAAAGAAGATTGAGGAGTGGCTGTCATGAACAAAAACAGATTATTACAAGTGTTGCGTATGCCGCATATTTCAGAGAAAGCTGCATTAGCTGCCGATAGCTCTAATCAATATGTGTTTAAAGTCGCTGGCGATGCTAATAAATTAGAAATACGCAAGGCAGTTGAGTCTGTCTTTGATGTAAAAGTAGAGACTGTGCGTGTCCTGAATGTGAAAGGCAAAGTGAAACGCTTTGGTGCTCGCGAAGGTAAGCGTGCAAGCTGGCGCAAGGCGTATATTCGTCTTCAAAAAGGCCAGGAAATAGAATTCGCTGGAGTGGAATAGATCATGGCAATGTTAAAGGCAAAACCTACCTCTCCAGGTAGACGATTTACGGTCAGTGTTGCTCGTCCGCATCTGCATAAAGGTCAGCCTTATGCGCCTTTGGTGGAAAAGAAAACCAAGTCAGGCGGGCGTAATAACAAGGGTCGGATTACTACCCGTCATATCGGTGGTGGTCATAAACAACGTTATCGTGTAATTGATTTTAAGCGTACTAAAGACGGGATCCCTGCGACTATAGAGCGTATTGAGTACGATCCTAATCGTACTGCGTACATCGCGCTGCTGAAATATGCAGATGGTGAGCGTCGTTACATTATTGCTCCTGGGGATTTAAGGGCTGGTGATAGTGTGCAGTCTGGTGTTAGTACACCAATCAAGTCTGGTAATACTTTGCCATTACGCAGTATTCCGGTCGGTACCATTATTCATTGTGTTGAGTTAAAGCCTGGTAAAGGTGCGCAGTTAGCGCGCAGTGCGGGTACTTCAATTCAGCTGGTCGCACGAGAAGGTAACTATTCAACTTTAAGGTTACGTTCTGGTGAAACTCGAAAAGTTCTTTCGGATTGTCGAGCAACCATCGGTGTTGTCTCTAATTCAGAGCATAACCTGGTTAAACTCGGTAAAGCGGGTGCTTCTCGCTGGCGCGGTGTTAGACCTACCGTTCGCGGTGTTGCGATGAACCCTGTGGATCACCCGCACGGTGGTGGTGAAGGCCGTACTTCTGGTGGTCGCCATCCCGTATCTCCTTGGGGTGTTCCAACTAAAGGTTACAAGACGCGTTCTAACAAACGTACAGATAAACTCATTGTGCGTCAGCGCAAGAAACGTAAATAGAGGTGATAAGTGCCACGTTCGCTGATTAAAGGCCCATTTATTGACCATCACCTTCAAAAGAAGGTTGAGGTAGCAGTAGAAAAGGGCGATAGAAAACCAATTAAAACATGGTCTCGCCGGTCTATGGTGTCTCCAGATATGGTTGGGTTAACCATCGCGATTCATAACGGTCGCCAGCATATGCCAGTTCTGATCAATGAAAATATGGTTGGTCACAAGCTTGGTGAATTTGCTGCGACTCGAACTTATCGCGGCCACGTTGCCGATAAGAAGGTGAGGTAGTTATTGTGTCTATCGAAACAAAAGCCAAATTAAAAGCGGCAAGTATTTCTCCTCAAAAAGTCCGCTTGGTTGCGGATCAGGTTCGTGGGCTTGACGTTGAAAAGGCGTTAGAGCTCTTGGCGTTTAGTTCAAAGAAAGCAGCCAGAATTCTGAAAAAAGTTTTGGAGTCGGCAATTGCTAATGCCGAGCATAACGACGGCGCGGATATTGATGAGTTGAAAGTGTCAACCGTATTTGTTGACGCCGGACCTGTTGCTAAACGAATTAGGCCTAGAGCCAAGGGGCGTGCTAACCGCATATTGAAGCGCACCAGTCATATTACAGTCTGCGTGAGCGATCAATAGGAGCTTATTATGGGACAAAAAGTACATCCAATTGGATTTAGATTAGGTATCTCAGCGGACTGGAACTCACGTTGGTACGCGGATAAGGGCGATTTCGCAATTTTCCTGCTTAATGATATCGAGGTTCGTGAGTTTCTTACGAAGAAACTGGCAAAAGCGTCCGTTAAGAAAATAGAAATCGAGCGCTCCGCTAACAACGCGTTGATTACGATTCACACGGCACGCCCTGGTATTGTTATTGGTAAGAAAGGCGAAGACATAGAGCGTCTACGTAAAGCTGTTGCACCGATGTTTGGTTTGGGGCTTGGTAGTATCAAAATGAATATCGAAGAGGTGCGTAAGCCTGAAGTTGAGGCGCAACTCGTTTCTGAAAGTATTTCCCAGCAGTTAGAGCGTCGTATTATGTTCCGCCGTGCGATGAAGCGCGCCGTCGGTAATGCCATGCGCTTAGGCGCGCTTGGTGTGAAAGTGCACGTTTCTGGTCGGTTGAATGGCTCAGAAATCGCCCGCGCAGAATGGTATAGAGAAGGACGTGTTCCTCTTCATACACTACGCGCAGACATTGACTACGGCTTTACCGAGGCTAAAACAAGCTACGGTATCCTGGGTGTGAAAGTCTGGATCTACAAAGGAGAGGTCTATGACCTTGAAGCGAAACGTCAAAGCCAGAAAAAGAACGCTAGCAAAGGCAAGCGTCCAGGTAAATAATCATGCTACAACCTAAACGAACAAAATTCCGTAAGCAGCACAAAGGTCGTAATCGTGGGCTTGCGCAAAATGGTAACAAAGTCAGCTTTGGTGAATATGGTTTAAAAGCCACTGGCCGCGGTCGAATTACTGCACGCCAAATCGAAGCAGCACGTCGTGCGATGACTCGTCATGTTAAGCGTACCGGAAAAATCTGGATTCGAATTTTCCCGGATGTTCCGGTTACCAAAAAACCTCTCGAAGTTCGAATGGGTAAAGGTAAAGGTAATGTTGAATATTGGGTTGCCAAGATCCAGCCTGGGAAGATGTTGTACGAAATGGAAGGCGTTGATGAAGAAACAGCTCGTCATGCTTTTAAGTTAGCATCGGCGAAGCTTCCTGTTAGTACCCAGTTTGTTACCCGTCAGGTGATGTAATGAAAGCGTCTGAGTTGCGAGAAAAGACAATCGATGAGTTGAATGAAGAGCTGATTAATGTTCGACAGGAGCAATTTAATCTGCGCATGCAACAGGCTTCTGGACAAGCGCCTCGTCCTGATCAGATTACTCTGGCACGAAAGAATGTCGCTCGTATTTTAACCATAGTGAAAGAAAAGCAGCACGAAGGTACTAAGGCATGAGTGAAGAAACTAAACAAGATTCCAAGGTTGGGCGTACAATGTCCGGCCGCGTGGTTAGCGATAAAATGGATAAAACCATTACCGTTATGATTGAACGTAAAGTGAAGCATCCAATTTATGGAAAATTCATTCGTCGCTCAAGCAAATTCCATGTACATGATGAAGATAATAATGCCAAAACAGGCGATATGGTTTTGATTAAAGAAACCCGGCCTCGTTCAAAAACCAAATCCTGGGATTTGGTAAGTGTTGTCGATTAATCGACTTTTGATCAGAAATAACTAGAGACGAGATACTGCAATGATTCAAATGCAAACAGTACTAAACGTCGCTGACAACAGCGGTGCTAAGCGAGTACAGTGCATCAAAGTCCTCGGTGGATCACACCGTCGCTACGCAGCGATTGGAGATGTCATCAAGGTCAGCATTAAAGAGGCGATTCCTCGCGGAAAAGTGAAAAAAGGCGATGTTTATAACGCTGTAGTTGTACGTACTGCTAAAGGTGTGCGTCGTAGTGACGGTTCGTTAATCCGCTTTGATAATAATGCTGCGGTTTTACTGAATGCTCAAAATCAGCCTATCGGTACTCGTATTTTTGGTCCGGTAACGCGAGAGTTGAGAAACCAGCAATTCATGAAAATCATTTCATTAGCGCCAGAAGTGCTTTGACGGAGCGATAAATATGAACCGTTTACTAAATGGCGATGAAATTATTGTTATCGCGGGTAAAGATAAAGGACGTCGAGGTACAATCGAGAGGGTACTCTCAAACGGCCGCGTAGTTGTTCAAGGTATCAACGTCGTTAAAAAACACCAGAAAGGAAATCCTAATGCTGGTGTTGCCGGTGGTATTATTCAGAAAGAAATGCCAATCAATGCATCTAATGTAATGGTGTTTAATGCGGCTACCGGCAAAGGTGATCGCATAGGATACAAATCTTTGGATGATGGCCGCAAAGTGCGTTATTTCAAATCAAATAACGAAACATTGGATCAGTAGGTGTGTCATGTCTAGATTAAAAACGTTATTTGATGATGAGCTTGCAGCTAAGCTGCAAAAAGAGTTGGGGTTAAATAACCCAATGGAAGTTCCTCGTTTGAAAAAGATCACTCTTAATATGGGGTTGGGCGAAGCGGTAGCTGATAAAAAGATCGTTATAGCAGCGATAGGTGATATGTCCAACATAGCTGGGCAGAAAGCAGTCCCCACTTTGGCGCGACTCTCAATTGCGGGCTTCAAAATTCGTGACGGTTGGCCTATCGGTTGCAAAGTAACCTTGCGTAGCGAACAGATGTATGAGTTTTTTGATCGTTTGATTAATATTTCAATCCCGCGTATTCGAGATTTTCGCGGTTTAAGTCCAAAAAGTTTTGATGGGCGCGGAAATTACAATATGGGAATAAAAGAGCAAATTATTTTCCCGGAAATTGATTACGATAAAATCGACAGATTACGCGGAATGGATATTGCAATCACCACTTCAACAAACAATGACGATCATGCTAGAGCCTTACTTAAAGCATTTTCGTTTCCGTTCAGGAATTAAATATGGCTAAGACCTCAATGATCGAACGTGAGAAGCGGCGCACCAAAGCAGTCGCTAAATACGCGGCTAGGCGCGCAGAATTAAAAGAAACTATTCGCGCTGTCGATACCGATTTTGAAGTACGTATGGATGCTGTCACCCAGCTACAAAAGTTACCACGCGATGGCGCTAAAACTCGGCAGCGTAATCGTTGCGCGATTACAGGTCGTCCACATGGTTTTTACCGGAAATTTGGTATTGGCCGAAATAAATTACGGGAGCTGGCCATGCGCGGCGATATTCCCGGTTTGACTAAAGCAAGTTGGTAGGTAGAAGCAACTATGAGTATGTCTGATCCAGTTTCGGATTTTCTAACCCGAATTCGTAACGCACAGCAAGCCGGCTTAAAGACGGTTTCTATGCCCTCTTCAAAGCTAAAATGTTCAATAGCAAAAGTCCTGGTAGATGAAGGTTATATTCAGGAGTTTAAAGCGACTGACGGAGTTAAGCCTGAGTTGTCGATTGTACTTAAATATTTTCAAGGCAAACCTGTCCTTGAGAATATTAAGCGTATCAGTCGTCCCGGCTTAAGAATTTTTAAAGGTAAGGATGACCTGCCAGTTGTTAATGGTGGTTTAGGCGTTGCTATTATTTCTACATCCAAGGGTGTTGTCAGTGATCGAGCAGCTCGTGCAGCTGGCGACGGTGGCGAAATCCTTTGTACTGTTAATTAAGGCGGATTGATCCATGTCTCGAATTGCAGATGCTCCAGTTGATATTCCTTCCGGCGTGGAAGTGAGTGTTAGTGGTCAAAATATTTCACTAAAAGGGCCGAAAGGTGCTTTTGACTATGCGGTACATTCAGAAGTTTCGGTAGAACAGGCTGATAACCAGCTGAAATTCAAGATGAATAATCCGAAAGCGCGCAACTCAGCAATCGCTGGAACAATGCGCTCTGTGGTTAATAATTTTGTTACCGGTGTTTCACAAGGTTTTGAAAAGAAGCTTGAATTAGTTGGCGTTGGCTATCGTGCTAACGCACAAGGTAAGAAGCTTAATTTGACTCTTGGTTTTTCTCATCCAGTTAACTACGATGTTCCGGATGGTATTACGATAGAAACACCTAGTCAGACCGAAATAATCGTAAAAGGTGCTGATAAACAAGCGGTTGGACAAGTAGCTGCAGAAATTCGAGCTTATCGTCCACCTGAGCCCTACAAAGGTAAGGGTGTTAAGTATTCAGACGAACGTATCATTCGCAAAGAAGCGAAAAAGAAATAGGTTTTTACATGCATAGCAAAAAACAATCCCGTATCCGCAGATCTCGCAAAACTCGTGCAAAGTTACGTGAATTAAAAGTTAATCGTCTGACGGTTCATCGCACGCCCCGGCATATCTATGCTCAGGTTATTGCGCCCGATGGCTGCACAACAATTGCGAGTGCTTCAACGCTAGAGAAATCAGTGCGAGGTGATTTAAGTGCAACGGGTAACGTAGATGCTGCTACGGCAGTAGGTAAATTAATTGCAGAAAGGGCGAAAGAAAAAGGTATTGATACCATTTCTTTTGACCGCTCTGGATTCAAATATCACGGCCGAATCAAGGCATTGGCTGACGGCGCACGTGAAGCCGGTCTTAAATTCTAATAGGTAGTCGACGATGGCAAGAAACGATACAAATGAGCCTAGCGATGGCTTACAAGAGAAACTGGTTACAATTAATCGCGTAGCAAAAGTTGTAAAAGGTGGTCGCCAATTTGGGTTCACAGCGCTAGCGGTTGTTGGTGATGGTGATGGCAAAATTGGTATTGGCTACGGTAAAGCGCGTGAAGTACCCTTAGCCATTCAAAAAGCGATGGAAAAGGCTCGCCGCGAAATGGTTACCGTACCCCTGAAAGATGGCACCTTGCATTACGCTATGACGGCTCGTTACGGCGGCGCGAAAGTGTATATGCAGCCTGCATCTGAAGGTACTGGTGTAATCGCTGGCGGCGCAATGAGAGCAATTTTTGAAGTGATTGGTGTACGCAATGTATTGGCAAAATGCATAGGGTCTACCAATCCCATAAATGTTGTTAAGGCAACGTTGAAAGGCTTACAGGAGATTTCATCGCCAGAGCAAGTTGCTGCTAAGCGCGGTAAAACTGTTGAAGAAATTTTAGGTTAGAACATGGCTAAGCAAAAGCAACTAAAAGTTACTCTGTACCGTAGTTTGAATGGACGACTCAAGTCTCACAAGGCTTGTGCGCGTGGTATCGGTATTCGCAGAATTCATAAGCCTGTGATGGTTAACGATACGCCAGAAAATCGCGGAATGATCAACAAGATTTCTTACATGTTAAATGTAGAGGAAGTTTAAGCATGCATTTAAATACACTATCTCCTGCACCTGGTAGCCGACCTTCGCGTCGTCGAGTCGGGCGTGGTATCGGTTCCGGGTATGGTAAAACCTGTGGTCGTGGGCATAAAGGTCAAAAGTCTCGTTCTGGCGGTTATCACAAAGTCGGTTTTGAAGGCGGGCAAATGCCTATGCAAAGACGCTTGCCGAAGGTTGGTTTTGTCGCACGTAAATCATTTACATCTGCACAAATCCGTCTTAACGAATTAAACAATATAGATGCTGAAGTGATTGATGTGACTGTGTTAAAAGCCGCTGGTCTTGTTGGTAAGAGTGTTTTATCTGCAAAAGTGTTTGCTTCTGGCGAAGTCACTAAGGCTGTGACCCTGAAAGGCATTACCGTAAGTAAAGGCGCTCGAGAAGCTATCGAAGCCGCCGGCGGTAAAATAGAGGACTAGAGTGGCTAAATCTGCCAAAAATAATCCTGCAATGCCTGCTGGCGGAAAAGGAAAACTAACCGAGCTACGTCAACGCCTGATGTTTGT
>CAZNYF010000022.1:9340-20192 GCA_964577195.1 uncultured Thiotrichales bacterium
GCAACTTTCCAGTCAATTGGTGTTGCGCTTAGCTTACAAACTCAAAGTGTTGGTGGAATGTCTGTTGCGATTAATCCTGGCATGGCATTTGTTTTTACTACCGTAGTTTCTCTGGTAACAGGCACGTTGTTTCTGATGTGGCTAGGTGAGCAAATTACTGAGCGTGGCCTCGGTAATGGAATCTCAATCATTATATTTGCTGGCATTGTGGCAGGGTTACCTGCAGCGGTTGGCGGTACTTTAGAATTAGCGCGTACTGGTGAATTATCTCCTGGTTTGGTGATCTTGATTTTAGTGCTCGCCGTTGCAGTCACATATTTTGTTGTATTTGTCGAGCGCGGACAACGACGGATTACTGTTAATTACGCTAAACGTCAACAAGGGCGTAAGCTCTATGCCGCGCAATCAAGCCACTTGCCGTTAAAGCTCAATATGGCCGGCGTGATTCCACCAATATTTGCATCCAGCATTATCCTGTTTCCTGCAACGCTGGGACAATGGTTTGGAAGTTCTGATGGTATGGGCTGGTTGAAGGATATTACTTCGATGATGTCTCCCGGTCAGCCGCTTTACATTATGTTTTACGCTGCTGCGATTATATTCTTTTGCTTTTTCTATACCGCATTGGTTTTTAACTCGCGTGAAACAGCAGACAATTTAAAAAAGTCAGGTGCGTTTATTCCGGGTATTCGACCTGGAAAGCAAACTGCAAACTATATAGATGGTGTGATGACCCGCTTAACAGCAGTCGGCGCTATATACATCACCGCCGTGTGTTTATTACCTGAGTTTTTAATTCTTAATTGGAATGTACCATTCTACTTTGGTGGTACTTCGCTGTTAATCATTGTGATCGTTGTGATGGACTTTGTCTCTCAGGCACAAGCCCACATGATGTCTCAGCAATATGACGGCTTAATGAAAAAAGCCAACCTGAAAGGGTACGGTCGTTCTGGCGCATTGCGCTAGAAATGCTTTAAAAGATTTGGAGATAGATGATGAAAGTTCGAGCCTCAGTTAAGAAAATGTGCCGCGATTGCAAGATTGTTCGCAGGAAAGGCGTCGTTCGCGTGATTTGTAAAGACCCACGCCATAAGCAACGTCAAGGTTAAACCTTGATTTTTCGCTTCTATATTAATAGAATTGCGCACTTTTTCGCGCAAGCCTCGTTGGAGAGTAAGTAAATGGCACGTATTGCAGGTATTAACGTACCGGTTAACAAACATACTGAAATTGCATTAACCGCAATTTTTGGCATTGGAAGATCCCGTGCCAGAAGTATCTGTAAATCCTCAGGGGTTGCAGCATCCACCAAGATTCGTGATTTAAGCGAAGCTGAAGTGACTAAGCTGCGTGATGAAGTTGGTAAGTTCGACGTAGAAGGTGATTTACGTCGAGAAGTTTCAATGAATATTAAACGATTAATGGATCTTGGTAGTTATCGTGGAATACGTCATCGCCGTGGCTTGCCACTTCGCGGTCAACGTACCCGTACCAATGCGCGCACGCGTAAAGGTCCTCGTCGTCTCATTAAAAGATAGATCCAGGTTACTTGAATTATGGCTAAAAAAAGCACAACTCGTAAAAAGAACAGACGCAGCGTCTCAGATGGGATTGCTCACGTTCATGCTTCTTTTAATAACACTATCGTAACCATCACAGATAATCAGGGTAATGCTTTATCCTGGGCTACTGCTGGTGGATCTGGTTTTCGTGGTTCTAGAAAAAGTACGCCTTTTGCAGCACAGGTTGCCGCAAAAAATGCTGGCGAAGCTGCCAAGGAATACGGATTAAAAAATCTTCAGGTTCAGGTTAAAGGTCCAGGCCCTGGTCGTGACTCTGCCGTACGCGCGTTAAATGTGGCAGGTTTTAGAATTACCAGCATCACTGATGTGACGCCTATCCCGCATAATGGTTGTCGTCCTCCTAAAAAGCGTCGAGTGTAGAGAAGAATTATGGCTAGATATATCGGTCCCAAGTGTAAACTCTCCCGTCGTGAAGGCGTTGATCTGTCACTTAAAAGTCGTGCTCGCGCGATTGATACAAAATGCAAACTGGACAAACCCCCAGGTCAGCATGGTGAGCGTCGTATAAAAGTAACGGAATACGGACTTCAATTACGTGAAAAGCAAAAGCTACGCAGAACTTATGGCGTACTGGAAAAGCAGTTTAGAAACTACTTTAAAAAAGCAGCTGGCCAAAAAGGATCTACTGGTGAGAACCTTTTGTCATTACTAGAAAATCGTCTGGATAATGTTATATGGCGGATGGGCTTTGGAGTTACTCGTTCAGAAGCTCGTCAACTCGTCAGTCATAAAGCAATTACAGTGAATGGCCAAATTGTGAATATAGCTTCTTATCAAGTGAGTGCGGGCGATGAAGTGGAAGTCCGTGAGAAGGCGAAATTACAATTAAGAATAAAGGATTCTCTCAATATTGCAGAGCAATACGGTTTTCCAGATTGGGTTGACGTAGATGTCAAGGCAATGAAAGGAACCTATAAAGCCACACCTGAACGTAGCGAATTACCACCAGATATTAACGAAAATCTGGTTGTGGAACTCTACTCTAAGTAAACGAATTTTTGAGGTTGTCACTATGTCCGGTCAGGCCAGAGAGTTTTTACGTCCCCATAAGATAGTTGTAGAAAGTAGCAATGAAAATCAAGCTCGCGTTGTTCTTGAGCCTTTAGAGCGTGGTTTCGGCCACACGCTTGGAAACGCTTTACGTCGAATTTTGTTATCTTCCATCCCGGGCTGTGCAATTACTGAAGCTCAGATTGAAGGCGTGTTGCACGAATACACAACTATTCCAAATGTTCAGGAAGACGTAGTAGAAATCCTGCTTAATCTCAAAGGCGTCGCAATCAACATGCACAGTCGTGATGAGACCCTGCTAAAAATTAGCAAGAAAGGACCAGCTACCGTTACTGCTGGAGATATTCAAGGTGATCACGATGTAGAAATTGTGAATCCCAAGCATGTCATCGCTCACTTGAGTAAAGGCGGCGAAATTGATATCTCACTTAAAGTCGAGAAAGGACGTGGTTATGTTCCTGCATCATTACGTGTGAATCCTGAAGAGAATCGCGAAATAGGCCATATGCTACTGGACGCTAGCTTCTCTCCAATTCAGCGTGTTGCTTACTCCGTTGAAGATGCGCGGGTTGAGCAAAGCACAAATCTTGACAAGTTAATTATAGATCTTGAAACAAATGGCGCGATTGATCCAGAGGAAGCAATCAGAGCTGCAGCCGGGATTTTACAACAGCAACTCGCAGTGTTCGTTGATTTTGAAAAGCAAGAATTGCCAGAACCTGAGAAGCATGAAAATACAATAGATCCAATCCTCATGCGTCCGGTTGATGATCTTGAACTTACTGTTAGATCAGCTAACTGCCTCAAGGCAGAGAATATTTACTACATTGGTGATCTGATTCAACGTACCGAAGTAGAGCTACTTAAAACTCCAAATCTAGGTAAGAAATCCTTAACCGAAATTAAAGATGTACTCGGCGCTCACGGACTAGCAATGGGGCAACGCCTCGAAAACTGGCCACCAGCGGGCCTGGAAGATCAGGATAAAAAGATTTCCTGACCATTTGTAAAAAATATTTAGTTAATTATTCCGATTATTTCACCGAGTGAACTAATCAAAAACATTTTGGTATATCGCAATGCGCCATCGTCAATCAGGTAGACAACTTAACCGAAACAGCAGCCACCGTAAGGCGATGTTTCAAAATATGACGAACAGTTTATTTCGTCATGAACTGATTAAAACCACGCTACCTAAAGCAAAAGAATTACGCAGAGTCGCTGAGCCGCTAATCACAATGGCTAAAGAAGATTCTGTACATAAGCGGCGCTTGGCCTTCGCTCGTATGCGCGATAAAGAGATGGTTGCGAAGTTATTTTCAGAGTTAGGCCCACGCTATCAAAATCGTCCCGGCGGCTATCTTAGAATAATGAAATGTGGCAATAGAACCGGCGACAATGCGCCGATGGCTTATGTTGAAATGGTAGATCGCGAAATAGCTGATGCAGCTAGCGAAGCTGACTAACCTATTTCCATATAGTTTGTTTAAAAAGGCCGGACTCAGTCCGGCCTTTTCTATTTGCGCGTATCGATTGCAATACCATAATCATAAGTGTTTAGTGCTATACTGATAAAATAAATTTATCTCTTAACAGGGAGTTCCCGATGGCAGACCGAAGACTCCAAGTATTCACCACCGTCGCCAAAATCTTAAGCTTCACCAAAGCTGCTGAAGTGTTGCACATGACACAACCCGCCGTGACATTTCAGGTGCGTCAGTTAGAAGAATATTTCAACACCCGCCTGTTTGATCGGACACATAATAAAGTCACACTCACTGAAGCGGGAAAAACCGTACAAAGTTACGCAGATCGTATTTTCGAGCTGTATAACGAAATGGAAGGTAGTGTCAAAGAAGTTACAGGCGATATCAGCTCTGCACTCACCGTTGGCGCTAGTACTACGGTTGCTGAATATATGTTACCCGCCTTACTCGGGAAATTTAAAGCTCGGTATCCGGATGTTCGACTCAGCTTGAAAGTATCTAATACTGATGGCGTTGTTTCGATGGTAGAAAATAATGTTATTGATCTTGCGGTGGTAGAAGCACCGGTAACCAATAAACATCTCATCGTTGAACGCTGCTTAATGGATCAACTCATAGTCGCGGTTCACCCAACCAATCCTATTGCAAAAATGGGCCAGGTCACTGTTAAAGAATTGCTTAAATACCCTTTTATTTGTCGTGAAGAGGGTTCAGGAACCCGCGAAGTTATTTATGACTACCTGGTCCAACAGGGCGCTCAGTCGGATTGTTTGAGCCTGTGTCTAGAGTTAGGTAGCCCCGAGTCCATTAAAGGCGCGGTAGAGGCAGGGATGGGCTTGTCGATCCTTTCTAAAGTAACGATAGGTAAAGAACTAAAACTTGGGACGTTAGCTGCAGTGCCGTTAGATCCGCCGCTAGAGCGACCGTTTTCATTTGTTCGTCAAAGACAAAAGTTTCGTCAACGCGCGACCGAGGAATTGTTAGAGTTTGCGCACGGCTATTGCAAGGATCATCAGTAAACTTACGGTTTCCTACAGCCTCAGCTTGTGACCAAAAAAGTCCTTTTTGGTTTTAAGGTAATCCTTGTTTTCCTTTCGTGGCGGGATTTCGATCGGAATTCTATTCAGCACGGTTAATCCGGGTTTATCCAGACTCTTGATTTTCTTGGGGTTATTGGTAAGTAAGCGAATTTCTTTAATACCAAGGTCGTCTAGAATGGAAATCGCATCCTCGTAAGTTCTCTCGTCGTAGCCAAATCCGAGTGCTTTATTCGCTTCTGCTGTGTTCAGCCCTTCGTCTTGCTTTGTGTAGGCATGTAACTTATTAATTAGTCCGATACCTCGTCCTTCCTGGCGCAGATAAATAATAACGCCGCCATGCTTGCTAATATAGTCCATCGACCAGTGAAGCTGTTCGCCGCACTCACAGCGGTAACTACCAAATAAATCTCCTGTCATACATTCGGAATGCACCCGAAGATTCACTGGCGCAGAAAAATTGGTATCCTGGTTAATCAGTGCAATATGTGGCATCGGATTGTTACCATCGAACGCATACGCCACCGTTTGGAAGGTTCCGTATTTGGTCGGGATTGGTGCCTGAGCTTGTTTGGTTAGTATTTTGATAGTTTTAGAGTTACTTGCAAAGGTTTGATTCTGACTATAATAGATAACGAAAGAGAGCGCGAATGCCTTTTATTTGGCGAGCCTTATTCGGGAGAGTGAATCAAAGAGATACTGTCTGAGCCTTGTTTGAATTGTCGTGATTCAGATCAAGATGATGACGTACCTCAGTAATAATATCGCTGGCTTGCAGCCCTGCCTCACCAAGCAGCTCTTCGCGGCTGCCATGTTCCTGAAAGCGGTCTGGAAGACCCAGGTGCAAAACGTTGAGTTGGAGTTTGTTCCGATTAAGAAACTCTGCAACGGCGCTGCCTGCACCACCAGCAACAACGCCATCTTCGAGCGTGACGATAGTGTCATGACTGTTGCTAATTAAACGGATCAGTGATTCATCGAGTGGCTTAACAAAACGCATATTAACGACAGTCGCATCCAGATTTTCAGCCGCATTTAAGGCTTCCGCAAGCGGGCTGCCGAAAACCAGAAAAGCTACGTTTTTACCTTCTCTGACGATACTGCCTTTGCCAACTTCTAAAGTGGTGAGATCCTGACCGGCATCTACGCCGGTCCCCGTTCCGCGTGGATATCGAACAACGGTAGGGCTGTCCAGCTGAAAACCGGTAGATAGCATCTGACGGCACTCTCGCTCATCGGTTGGGGCCATAATGGTCAAGTTAGGAATACAACGAAGGAAGGCCAAATCAAAGCTGCCAGCATGGGTTGGGCCATCAGGGCCAACCAGCCCGGCTCGATCAACTGCAAACAACACCGGTAGGTTCTGAATGGCAACATCATGGATTAACTGATCATAAGCACGTTGCAAAAAGGTGGAGTAAATAGCCACCACCGGTTTCATGCCGTCACAGGCAAGACCTGCAGCCAATGTCACCGCGTGTTGCTCAGCAATCGCAACATCAAAATAGCGATCTGGAAAGCGTTGTGAAAATTCGACCAAGCCAGAGCCTTCGCGCATCGCTGGCGTGATTCCTAGCAGCCGTTTGTCCGCAATAGCCTGATCGCAGAGCCAGTCACTAAATACTTCAGTGTAGGTTTGTTTGCCAGATTTTGATGATGGCGTAATGCCAGTGTTCGGATCAAACTGCCCAACGCCGTGATAACGAATAGGTTCCTGTTCAGCGGGATGATAACCCTTGCCTTTGCGAGTGATCGCGTGAAGCAAAATCGGGCCTTTCAGATCACGAATATTACGCAGCGTTTTGGTTAGCGTGGATAAATCGTGTCCATCGACAGGGCCGATATAATTAAAACCCAATTCCTCAAACAAGGTACCGGGCATCACCATGCCCTTCATATGTTCCTCTGCCTTGCGAGCGAAGTCTTCAATGGGCGGCAAATGTTTAAGAATTCGTTTGCCTTCTTCGCGCACCGAGGTAAACAGATGACTGGAAAGCACGCGAGACATGTAGTTTGACAAGCCACCCACATTGGGTGAAATCGACATATCGTTGTCATTTAGAACAACCAACAGATCTTCGTGTAAATCTCCTGCATGGTTGAGCGCCTCAAACGCCATTCCCGCAGTCATCGCGCCATCACCAATAATAGCGACAGCCTTGCGTTGTTCTCCTTTGCGATGGCTGGCAATCGCCATCCCCAGTGCGGCACTGATTGAAGTGCTTGAATGACCCACACCGAAATCATCAAATTCACTTTCTTCTCGCTTGGGGAAGCCGGCAAGACCATCTTTTTGGCGAATCGAAGCCAATTGATGCTTGCGACCCGTAAGAATCTTATGCGGATAACATTGATGACCTACATCCCAGATCAGGCGATCATCCGGCGTGTTGTAAATGTAATGCAACGCAATTGTCAGCTCCACTACACCCAGACCCGATGCTAGATGCCCGCCTGATTTTGATACCGAGCCAAGGATAAATTCACGTAACTCTTCCGCCAATTGCGGGAGTTGCTGCTCCGTTAACAGGCGCAGATCCAGGGGGGACTCAATTTTATCGAGTAACGGGTAATTCAACAGATTTCCGGTGTCGTGCTTATAACCTGCAAGTATCGGATGGTCTTGCTCGGAACTCAAGTTTTGAAGTCGGTTGATTTACGACTGACTGCCACAAACGAGCGAAATTGCTCGGAAACCCAGCAAAGTTTGACGTAGGGCGAATAGTATCGATTCTACAAGTTGTGATTTGATGGGAAAAAGAAAGTTGGACTGATACGGGTTATCAGTACCAACCAACAATCATGGAGGATTGTTAATGAAATCTGCTAGTCAAGTCTTGATCGCAGCAACCGCGCTATCATTCGCCAGTCTGGCGATATCTCAGTCGTTGTTTCCAGAAATCAATATCCCAGCCAGCTATGTTCCTGCTGAGGTCGAAGCGGTGCTGTCCAGTCTCGGTAATATCGGCGATATTCCATTGCAAAACTTTGATGAGAATATCAGCAATGCTTCTCTGGATGGTCTGGGAGAAGTACCTCTTGGCGCTGTGGGTGAGGTTCCGCTTGACGGACTGGAGAATATTGGAATAATTGAAATCCCAAATCTGGAATCAGCCACAATTGCCAACGTGATTTCGTCAGCAGACGGCGAGCTAGAACTCAAACAAACAGCGGTAGTGGCATCCGATCAACTGATTCAGGTTGTCGCTGGCAACCAGATTACCTCAAGCATCAGCGGTTCGCGGGTAAATATTTCTGATACTGCTGACAGCGTAAATTCAATTGTCGATTCATTCAATAATGTGGATGTACCTATTGCTCAATCCCAGAACTCGGGGATTAGTTCAACCCTAATCCAGTCGATTGTCCTGCAAATTGGTATTGAAATCCCCGCTGCAGCATCAGCTACGCAGTAGTGATCTACTGCCTAAAGATATTCTCCAGCGTTTTAATATAAATCTGCGTTAGCTGGGTTAAGTCATTAACACTCACACATTCATTGACCTGATGAATTGTCGCGTTGACGGGGCCAATTTCAACCACTTCAGCACCGGTGGGAGCGATAAAGCGTCCATCGGAAGTGCCGCCAGCGGTGGAAAGCTCAGTTGTGGTTGCCATGACGCTGGAGATAGCATCGCTAATTGCTGAAACCAGGGTGCCTTCGGGGGTGAGGAAAGGGTGTCCAGAGAGTGTCCATTCCAGATCATAGTTCACACCATGTTGATCAAGAATTGCTTCAGCGCGCTCGCGGATAATTGCTTCTGTCAGCTCGGTAGAGAATCGAAAATTAAAAATGACTTCCATATCGCCGGGAATGACATTGGTCGCGCCGGTACCGGAATTTATATTGGAAATCTGGAAGGTTGTGGGTGGGAAAAATTCGTTGCCTTGATCCCATTCAACGCCACTCAGCTCTGTCAGCGCAGCGAGGGCATTATGAATGGGATTACTCGCAAGATGCGGATAGGCAACATGCCCTTGTTTACCGTGAACGGTGAGCTTTGCACCGAGCGAGCCACGGCGACCATTTTTAATTACGTCGCCAACTTTGGCTGTGCTGGAAGGCTCCCCAACCAGGCAAAAGTCGATTTTTTCACCGCGTGCTTCGAGTGTTTCGATGACTTTGATTGTACCGCCGGTTGCTGGACCTTCCTCATCGCTGGTGATTAAAAATGCGATTGATCCAGGGAAGTCTGGATTAGTGTTTAAAAATTCACCAACGGCGACTGTCATTGCCGCAACGCTGCCTTTCATGTCGGCGGTACCGCGACCGTAAAGTTTGCCATCGCGAATTTCTGGCTTGAAAGGATCGCTGTCCCAATCTGCAATCGGACCGGTTGGCACGACGTCTGTATGTCCTGCAAAACAGAATAGGGGGCTTGAATTACCCCGCCGAATCCACAGATTATCGACCTCACCAAAGCGCATTTTTTCGGTCTTGAAACCCAATGGCTCAAGTCGCTCAATGAGTAAATCCTGACAGCCCTTGTCATCTGGAGTAACCGAATCACGTGATACCAAATCTATGGCTAAATCAATTGTCGCATCATCCAGATTCATTTAAAGAGTGCCTCGTATTCATCTGACTTAAACCCAACAATACGTCGCGCACCGAGATCTAAAACGGGACGCTTGATCATCGCTGGTTCTGCCAGTAGCAGTTCGATTGCAGAATCTCGATCTATCCCGGCTTTTTGCTCATCCGAGACTTTGCGCCAGGTTGTGCCACGCTTGTTAAGCAGCACTTCCCAGCCGAGTTCATCCACCCAGGCTTGAAGCCGCGCTTTGTCCAACCCGTCTTTGCGAAAATCGTGAAATTGAAATTCCACCTGATTATCTTGCAACCAGCGTTTTGCCTTGCGGATGGTGTCGCAGTTAGGGATACCGTAGAGCGTTGTCATGGAGCTTATTAAATATCTCTAAGCAAGGCATTAATGCCAACTTTACTGAGTGTTTTCGCATCAACTTTCTTGACGATTACTGCGCAATAAAGGCTGTACTTACCATCTTTGGATGGCAGGTTGCCGGAGACAACAACGGATCCAGCCGGCACACGTCCGTAGGAAACTTCGTCTTTTTCGCGGTCATAGATTTTGGTGCTCTGGCCGATATAAACACCCATCGAAATCACAGCGCCTTCTTCAACAATCACGCCTTCAACCACTTCCGAGCGTGCGCCGATAAAGCAGTTGTCTTCGATAATCGTGGGTGCAGCCTGCAAAGGCTCCAACACACCACCAATGCCCACGCCGCCGGAAAGATGTACGTTTTTACCAATCTGCGCGCAGGAGCCAACCGTTGCCCAGGTATCAACCATTGTTCCAGAATCAACATAAGCACCAATGTTGACATAAGAAGGCATCAGCACAACGCTTGGCGCGATATAAGCACCATGCCGAGCCGCTGCGGGAGGCACCACGCGAACGCCTTCTTCGCGGAAGTCTTTAGAGCTCTTGTCCGCAAATTTGGAAGGCACCTTGTCATAGTAATTGGTAAAGCCGCCTTTAATAAACTCATTGTCATGAATCCTGAAATTTAGCAGTACTGCTTTTTTCAGCCATTCGTTGACCACCCAGTCCCCGCCGATTTTTTCAGCAACCCGCATCTTGCCGGAGTCGAGATTATTCATCGCCTCCATTACTGCTTCTTTTAACTGTGGCTCGACATTACGGGGGGTAATTTCGGCGCGCTTTTCAAAAGCGCTATCTATAATGGATTGCAGGTCACTCAC
>CAZNYF010000022.1:20292-23198 GCA_964577195.1 uncultured Thiotrichales bacterium
GATACTAACAGATCACGAATACGTTCGGCGGCACTGATGCACTCGTCCAACTCGGCAACCAAAGCCATACGGATATAGCCGCTGCCGGGGTTCACGCCACCGTTCTCACGCGACAGATAGCTTCCCGGTAGCACCGTGACATTTTGTTCTGCCTGTAAACGATACGCAAATGACTCATCGCTGATAGGGATTTTAGGCCACAAATAAAAGCTCGCCTCAGGAATTCGCAAGTCGAGAACCGGCGATAGAATCTCGGCAACAGCCGCAAAGCGTCTCCGATAACCTTGTCGGCTCTCGATGACATGCGATTCATCTGACCAGGCAGCAATGCTACCCGCTTGCGTCGGCGCTGGCATCGCACTGCCATGATAGGTGCGATAAAGCAGAAAGCGAGCCAGCACTGCGGCATCACCCGCGACAAATCCTGATCTTAAACCGGGTGCATTGGATCGCTTGGAAAGGCTATGAAAAACCACACAGCGATTAAAATCCGTGTTCCCGCAGGCGATTGCTGCTTCCAGCAAACTGGTAGGAGGATGATCCTCATCCTGATAAATCTCTGAATAGCATTCGTCGGATGCAATAATAAAGTCATATTTCTCAGCGAGATTAATCAGCTTGATTAACTGGTTCTTACTCATCACCGCGCCCGTTGGGTTGCCGGGAGAACAGAGGTACAACAGCTGGCAATCCCGCCAGTCGGCCTGTGCAACGCTGTCAAAATCAGGAATAAATTCGGTTTCCTCAGTGCAATTAATAAACACCGGTTCAGCCCCCGCCAGAAATGCCGCACCTTCATAGATCTGATAAAACGGATTCGGCATTAATACTTTTGCGTGAGAGCCAGGGTCAACAACCGTTTGAGCGAAAGCGAATAACGCTTCACGCGTCCCGTTAACGGGTAAAACCTGAGTCTGAGGATCAACACCTTCTGCGGGCAAATCAAAACGCCGAATCAGCCAATCGGTAATCGTAGAGCGCAGCGCATCCACGCCTTTCGTCAACGGATAATTTGCCAGGCCCGCTAGATTATCGGCCACTCCATTACGGATCAGCGCCGGAGTCTTACCTTGAGGTTCGCCAATGGATAACTTGATCGGCGATTTATCTTCCAGTGGCACAATATCCGCAAACAAAGCACCAAGCTTTTGAAAAGGATAAGGCTGGAGTCTGTCCAGAAATGGATTCATATTGAATGGGGTAAGATGACCCTTACGCAGTAAAGGTCGAGCAGTATACCAAGATGACAACGAGCAAAAAACCGCAAAATAAGCCACAGCTTATAGCCATTCACCACACTACATTCTTGGTAGCCGATCTGGATCGCGCACTGGAATTTTACTGCACCACGCTCGGCCTCGAAATAGACCCCGCCAGACCTGCAAGCATGAGCTTTCCGGGTGTTTGGCTAAACATCAACGAAAACCAGCAAATTCACCTCATGCAACTGCCCAATCCTGATCCTCTCACGGGTAGACCCGAACACGGAGGCAGAGACCGTCACGCCGCCTATCTGGTGACAGATATCGATAAATTATCCGCTCAACTCGAAGAGCATGGACAGGCCTATACCCGCAGCTCATCCGGTCGAGCTGCGGTTTTTTGTCGTGACCCGGATGGCAATGCCCTGGAATTTATCCAGAAATAATATTGACGGCATTGGTATATAAGCCGGGGAGCCGCTATTTCATTCTAGAATTCGGCTGGATTAAGCAGCTCAAGCTGAAAATATTTTCGATAGTCGCTATCTCGTGTGATTAATCCGAAACCAGCGACGCTGGCATGAGCACCGATCAGGAAATCGGCTAATACTCGCTTTTTTCGTCCACTATTTTTCCGATATCTGCGAAACGCTTGACCGGCCAAAAACGATGCTTGCCAAATCAGAGGGTCGCGCCGGAATAGGGTTGTTGGCAAGAGCGAATTCAGTTCTTCCAGTGAGTCACAAATAGCGCCAACTTCGCTGTAAATAATTGGATTAATAACCAAAATACCAGTACTGGAAGTTGTCTCTAGTACTTTAGTGGAAGCGTCTGCAAATTGTGGGTCATTATTGATAACGTCGATGATGACATTGGTGTCAACCAGCCATTCAGTCGGCATCGCGCAATAGACCCATGAGTTCGTTGGTGCTCATGCCGGTTTTTTTGCGTCCGCGTAAACCACGAATCGCTTTGCTCTGGCTGGCTTGTTTGCGTACCAGCACGAGTTGATTATTCTGGGGAATAAACTCTACTTCTGTATTGGGCTTGAAGCCAAATTTGGCCCGATATTCCTTGGGAATAGTAACTTGCCCTCTTTCGCTGATTTGCATAAGTGGATGCTGTAGTATGAATTCATATTCATACTACAGCAGTTGTGTGTTAACCGACAGGTATTAATGCCGGTTCTATTGCTCTACGAGTTAATATCACCTGCCTGATTTCCCTCAAAAAAGTTGCCAGATTGCTGCAAGAAAGCATCGGTAGGATTTACCCAGATGCCAAAGCCCAGACCGTTGAGGACATTACTATTAGTTACATTGACCAGTGACAGCCCAGTGCGTCCGGTGAGAGCAATATTGCCAGGAAACCCGCCGCTGCCAGCACCTTCGATGGTGCAAGAACTCAATTGACTTGCGGTGTTGGTTGAAGAGCCGGCAAATTCAATCCCTGCCCAGAAGCCAGCAGTTGCTTCCAGACCAGTAAAGCGTACGTGGTTTTCGGCGGTGCCGACGGCGATTAATACGCCGGTGTCTTCGATGATCAGTTTGGCGTCGGCATCAAAAGCGAGAATTGTGCCATCAGCAATAGTCAGATTCGAGAGAATTGTGTGCCCACCGCTAACCATTGCATAAGGGACGTTCAATATCGGCCAGAGCTGATCATCTTCCAGAGTGCCGGCTGCCAGTTCGAGAAAATCACGTT
>CAZNYF010000023.1:0-21535 GCA_964577195.1 uncultured Thiotrichales bacterium
TTTACGAATTCGTTGAGTTGCATACTTCGCTGGAATTTCGATGGTTCTGGTTGAAGGTGGAGTTTTGATTACTCGCTTGGAAATAGTTTTATATTTCGCAGGAATCTCTACCAGACACATAATTTCACCCGTCGAATTGTCAATACGCTGTCTGGGACCGCGACCTTTCTTCCAAACGGTTGTTGCTGGAGAAATCATGATCTTTTCAGTCAAAGTCTCATAGACTGCTGGTACCTTCATCACTTTGGTCGAAGCTTCTTCAATGACGATTTTCTCTTCAGTCCAGTCATACTTTGGTGGAATAACTTCAATAGACTCTGAAGCTTCTTTTTTAACCAACTGCTGCGTATCTGTTCTGAACTGCGCTGGCTTGTAATATTCGACATAGCATTGGCCAGCAGTGGCAGAGTCAGCGGGTAAGCCGGCACCACGCGCATAAGCAACTAGCGATGCGCCAGCACTTTTGGTTCTACCGCTGGGAGTGGATAAAACCCAAGACATACTGGATGCCTGAGTTTCGATTCGTTCGGTCACAGTCTCGTAGATCGAAGGAATAGGCGCAAGTTTAAAACTCGCCTCCTGAACCAGAATTTTTTCTTCACCCCAACTATATTTTGAAGGAATAATTTCGATTTTTTCTGATGCCTCAGAAACAATTATATCTTCAGTTTGGGTTTCAAACTTGGCGGGGATGATAACTTTCGCGTAACACTCGCCGGGCTTTGCATTGGGTAAGGTTGCAGTGGCATCAATTTGAGCTGTCGCAATACCCGATGTGCTCAGCGCGACCGCTGAAAGAAGTGACATAGTTATTTTGTTCATAACCAGGGATCCTTTGTTTAATGGTTGGTTAGATAATTCTGGGCTGTGTGGTGGTAGATTAGCGCATTTTTGCGAAATCTCCAAAAAATCAGACAAATTCGTTTAAATTTAGAGTCATAGTTGATGTTACCTAAAGTGAATTCTCATGTACCAAATATGCACACTTAGAATACTTTCCTGCTAAATAGTTCCTCACAGCGACGTTTTGCAAATACGATCCCAATCGAAAAATGGCCCCGGATCTGTTTTTCTTCCAGCTGCAATCTCATTGTGTCCGACAACGGATACATTGTCATTAGATAGGTTACTGTAACTATCTGATAATGTGCCAAGTATATTTTTAAGTCCAGTGTATTGCTTGTCTGTGAAAGTCGTATCATCTGAACCTTCCAGTTCGATTCCGATAGAGAAATCATTGCAACACTCGCGATCTTTATAGCATGATACACCGGCATGCCAGGCACGCTGATTAAACGGAACAAACTGAATTATTTCGCCACGGCGATTCACTAACAGATGGGCAGATACCCGCATTCCTTTGATCTCGTCAAAATAAGGATGTGCAGAAATATCTAGCTGATTACAGAAAAAATCCTCAATCTCTGATCCGCCAAAGTGATTCGGAGGAAGGCTAATGCTATGAATAACGATCAGGTCAATGTTCTCCCCTTCAGGTCGTTCATCACAGTTGGGGGATGGCCGTTGTCTTGCGATATCGAGCAGCCCCGTCTCTAAGTCAATCTTCACATCGTATCCGCTATCAATTTTTACACCATCATACAAGCTAACCAACAGCCAATAAAATAGATAGAATCCAGCGCTAATGAAAGGGCTAAATCAACAACAACAAGCATCTGTTAAGCACTACGGGTCTCCCCTACTCGTGCTTGCCGGTGCTGGCAGTGGTAAAACCAGCACAATTACCGAAAAAATTGTGTGGTTAATACGGCATCACCAGCTCAAGCCTTATCAAATTGCGGCAATTACTTTCACCAACAAAGCTGCCAGAGAAATGAAGTCCCGTGTCAGTAGTTTGCTCAGAGGAGATGAAAAACGTGGTATTCAGGTATCAACTTTTCATACCTTGGGATTAAAGATCATTCGTCAGGAAATCGGCGCTCTAGGTTATAAACCCGGCTTCTCCATTCTCGATAGCGATGATTGCAGTACTCTGATTAAAGAACTTGCACGCAAAGACAATATCGACGAGAAGGATGACCCGCGCTGGCAGATCTCCCGCTGGAAAAACCATTTCATCATGCCGGCTGAAGCTTTGAGTACTGCAAACGATGCCAAAGAAGAATATCAAGCACGACTTTATGGTCGTTACCAACGACAGCTCAAGGCCTGCAACGCACTGGATTTTGATGATCTGATTATCCTGCCGGTGCAACTATTACAAAGTCAGCCAGAGATTCGCGAAAAATGGCAAAACCGGATTCGCTATCTGCTGATAGATGAGTATCAGGACACCAACGCCTGTCAATACGAGCTCATTAAATTACTCGCCGGCGTAGAAGGTAGATTCACCGCTGTAGGCGACGATGATCAGTCGATCTATGCCTGGCGTGGTGCACAACCAGAAAACCTGAGCTTGCTGGCCAATGACTTTCCAATGCTCAAAGTCATCAAGCTGGAACAAAACTATCGCTCAACCAATCAAATCCTCAAGGCAGCCAATAGCCTGATCGCACAGAACCCGCATGAGTTTGAAAAGAACCTCTGGAGCACTGTCGGCGAAGGCCCTAAACCGCAGGTAGTCAGTTGCAAGAGCGCAGAACATGAAGCAGAGAAAATTGTTTCGGAAATTCTGAAGATGCGGTTTAAAGAACGCGCCAAATACAGTGACTTTGCCATTCTCTATCGCTCTAATCATCAATCCCGGCTATTTGAGGGCAAACTACGGGAAAACCATATTCCCTATGAAATCAGCGGCGGCACTTCATTTTTTGATCGCGCCGAGATTAAAGATATATTGGCGTATCTGAAGCTGATTGTTAACCTGGATGACGACGCTGCCTTTTTACGGATCGTCAATACACCGCGTCGCGGCATCGGCACATCGACCCTGGAAAAACTGGGTGAATACGCTAGCGCCCGCGAAGGCGGGATGGTTAGAGCAAGCTTGGAAATAGGTGTTGAAAGCTTTCTGAGCGGTCAGGCGCTTTTGCGATTACGACGATTTACCGATTGGATACAGGAGATGTCACTCAGTGTTGATGATGATGCTCCTGTGTCTGTAGCGCGACAGGTGATCAAAGAAATTGCCTATGAAGACTGGATAAAAGAAATCAGTACTGATCCAAAATTCGCTGAGCGGCGTATTGAGAACCTTGAGGAACTTTTGGAATGGATTCGACGGCTTGCCAATAAGAATGAATCCAGCCAGTCACTGACCGAGGTAATCAACAAAATGATGCTAATGGATATCCTTGAACGCAACGATGACGGAGATCAGCAGGATGCGGTTCAGCTGATGACCCTGCACGCAGCCAAGGGGCTGGAATTTCCGCATGTCATTCTTGCTGGTATGGAAGAAGAGCTTCTGCCACACAAGAATTGCCAGGAAGATGACGCAATTGAGGAAGAGCGCCGATTGGCCTACGTTGGTATCACTCGCGCACGTCGATCATTAACTTTCACCTTCGCCTCGCAGCGCAATAAGTACGGTGAACAAGTCACCTGTGAACCGAGTCGTTTTCTGAGTGAAATCCCCGCAGATCAGATTGACTGGGAGCGTCCCGAATCGCTCTCGGATGAGGATCGCCACGCACGAGGCCGAGCCCACCTAGCCGATATCAAAGCCATGTTGGGGGGTTAAAATGAAATCCAACAGAGAGCAGAAAATCAGCAGCAGCGGTAATGACGTGGTCAATCCTGTCGACACGCTCATTCAGCCATTCTTAAGTCTGGGACAGACGACTAAAATACCCGGCAACCAGCCAATTTTTCACCGTGGTGATCTCTGTGAATCTTACTTTCTAGTTATTTCGGGCAGTGTTAAAGTCATGCTTACCGCCGCCAGTGGACGCGAGATCGTGCTGTACCACGTTGGCGCGGGAGAATCCTGCGTACTAACCACCTCTTGTTTAATGGCGGGAGACAGCTATCCCGCTGAAGGCATAACGGAAACCGCCGTCACTGCACTGGTTTTCGACAAAGCAACCTTTCATCGTTCATTGCACCAATCAGAAGCTTTTCGGGAATTTGTCTTTGCTGATCTTGGCAAACGATTTTCCGGGGTCATCTCACGCATAGAGCAAGTCAGTTTTAGCGGTGTTGATGCTCGCCTGGCAGAAGCCCTGCTCTGCCAACCTCAATTCCCGCAAGTTTCAGCCACACATCAAATGCTGGCGACGGACATTGGTTCCGCACGGGAAGTGGTATCCAGAGCACTGAAGCTTTTCGAAACCAAAGGATGGGTCAAACTAGGGCGGGGACATATTGATGTGTTGCAACCAGAAGCTTTGCGGCAAGTGCTAAAAAAATAGTAACCAGTGTAGTGTCCGGGATCAAGGCGTAGATGAGGAATTCGAAAATTCTAACCTTTATGTGACAAAGTCACATAAGCTGAAAAATATTTATACCATACTCCAAAAACATACTTAACTCTGGAGACTGTGATGAACAAAAATATTGGAAATACCGAACGCCTGATTCGTGGCATTGTTGGCCTGGTACTCATTTCACTGGTTTTCATCGGACCAAAAACTGCCTGGGGCTGGGTGGGTCTGGTGCCATTGGTCACAGCACTGATTGGCTGGTGCCCTCCGTACGCAATTTTTGGCATTAGCACCTGTAAAACGAAAACCTTAGGAAATGGGTAAAACCTCTCCAAAATGCTCGATCGAATCAAAGCCCTCCAGTACATTGGAGGGCTTTTTTGTATCTGGTTTTGATATTCCCAGCGTATGGGTAATGCCGTATTCACGTGCTGACGTCAGTACTGGCAGACTGTCATCTACCAGTAATGAGCGTTCTTTATCGAACGGCTCAAGCTGCTGTAAATCCCCCCAAAATTCTGAATCTTCTTTCGGCTTGCCCAATTCGTGGGAGCAAACCAGACGATCAAAATAGCCGCTCAGCTGAGTGATCTCCATTTTCAGATCGAGACTCTTATGGTGGGCGTTGGTTACCATCACCACACGTTTACCCACCTTTCTCAGGGCTTGTAGAAACTCGGTCACATGGTCATGAACATTGATCAGATGAGAGACTTCCCGCTTCAATTTAACGATGTCCATCTCAAGGATGTTTGACCAATGATCCACACAGTACCAATTTAACGTACCTTCAATCTGTTTGTACCGCTCGGTCAGTTGTTGCTCTGCCTGCCTGGCATCCAGCTGATGCTTTTCAGCGAATCTCAGTGGCACATGTTTAAGCCAGAAATAGTTATCAAAATGCAGATCCAGCAAGGTGCCGTCCATATCGAGCAAAACGGTATCAATTTCATTCCAGTTAACTAGCGACGAAGACTTGTTCACTAAGCAGCTCTGGAATTTTCGATATCGAAACGCATGGATTCAACCGACCAGTCGCCGGTTTGAGAAATACTCAATACCAGGCAAGATGGGCCGTCGCCGATTCGGGTTTGTCCGGCAGCACCGGGATTCATCACCCAGGGATCGCTGGATTGATCAACCACCTGCCGATGCGTGTGACCATAAACAATCGCGCGAGCCTCAGGCCATGAACGCTGAAAATCCTCATGCGACGGATGATTTCCAAATCGATCACCATGCTCAACCACCAGCAACCCGCCCGGCAAGGTCAGTTCATAAGCACTGGGCAAAATATCGCTGCCCGTCTCTGGATTAGACCACCGCGTAGCGGCATCGTTGTTCCCGGTGACCGCATAGACTCGTGGAGAAGATTTTTCCAGTGTAGTCAGAATTGATCCACCACAGACATCACCGGCATGGATCACCGCATCGCAATGCGCAGCCACCGCCAAAATTCGATGATCAAGATAACCATGCGTATCTGACAAGATTGCTAGGCGCAAGCCAACGCTGGCTACACCAAAATCAATGATTGTTTGTGCTCCCTGAAGCATATAACTCATCTCTTACAATAAATGGACGCTAGAGTACATGGGTGAAGCAAAACACGCCAGAAGGCACTTTCACTAAGAGGTTTCAGGTGCTGACTGATAAATCAGTATTATTGAAGTGATAGCAAAGTGTGAGAACCTCAAATAAGTTTATGCTCTCATTTCTGCTACCATTATCAGGATAATTTAAAGGAATTTTTCGATGAAACATTTTACAAAAACTTTGATACTCACCTTAAGCTTGTCGTTGATCCTTAGCGGATGCATTGGAACCGTCATTGGTGTAGCAACGGATGCCACAATTGCGGTCGCTAAAGTACCGTTTAAAGTTGGCGGTGCTGTCGTTGACGTAGTCACCGGTGATGATGAGGATGAGAAGAAAAAGAAGTAATCTGCGCAACGACCCTCGAACACCAAAATATCGACATCTGCTTTAATACCGGTTAAAACAAAAGTTAGAGACTATCCATCTCCAACTTATCTGCATAAGCTGTTTTAATACCCAGATAATTACAACTTATTTAGTAGGTGTATTTGCTCGCACAAAATAACCCACTAGAATGATCAAGTATTAGAATATATTAAATTACTGAAATTGGAGGTAATTTTATGAATACTTTGATTAGCAATTTTAACCATGATGGGGTGGTCACCATCAATCGGGTAGTTTTAAAGCCTGAATACACGCTGGATGATCTCCAGGAACGCGTCGCAGTTTTATGCGAAAACGTTAAAACCTATCATTCCGAGACTGGTTTTATCGGTGGTTTTGTCGCGCTTAACAGTGGCATGATTTCTAATGAAGGATCTACAACGGGTCAAGCAATTGATACCGAAATGAAAGACAAGGAAGCTCTCATCGTGACCTTCTGGAACTCCTTTGAACAGCATGAAGCTTCTCATTTGAGCAGCACTTTTCAGCCACTTTTCCAGCAGGTACTTGATCTGTGTGAAAACGGTAACGAAGAGCTCGCCTACACCATGCTCTGGCAAGGTAAAGCCTACTCACCTGATGAAGCCAAGGCAGCCCGGGCAGCGAAGGAGCGTTATCAAAATCTGGCTGCATAGGTTTTGAAAAGTAAATTGCAGGGACGCCATTTTTATTCAACAGTTATCGCTCTTCATTAAATCCAGTCCAGAGGGTTCTCGTCATCCGATGGTTTTACCCCGGAGTGTGTAATGAACATCCGCTGCCAGATAGCAAAATGCATGATCGACCAGATCTCTCTGGTCACTGTTTTACCCTTTTCATAAGCAGTAAATAATCCCTTAATCCCATCCTCATTAAACCATTCTTTAATGGATTCATTTTGCAGTAACCTGGCCTGCAATCCACTGCTGATCAAGTCATCCAGAATCTCTCCTGCCGGAACGTGAAAGCCGAGTTTTTTCCGATATAAATGATCTTTGGGAATAAACTGTTCTGCCCAGCGTTTAAGGAACAATTTGCCCTGCCCGCGCGTGGTTTTGAGTTCATCCGGAAGTGATAGACCAAATTCGATAATGCGATGATCCAAAAAAGGAACGCGCGCTTCCAGCCCAAAAGCCATGGTATTACGATCAACTTTTACCAGTAGATTATCCGGTAGCGCTGTTACCATATCGGTGTACTGGCTGCGCTGGATATCTGACCAGTTAGCGGGCGTCGCTTGCCAGGCATTCACGAACGGCTCGCGATAAGCATGCTGGTGCGCGAGTAATTCAGCTTTCGCGAAACGTGAATAATAGCTCTGGTGTAATTGACTGCGGGTTCTAAAGCCACCGGAACCGGGCTTAAATAAAGTCTCTAACCGACGTTGCAGTGCAGTTTTTCGATAGCGGCCATATCCTCCAAAAACTTCATCACCGCCCTCCCCTGTAAATACTACCTTGAGATCATTTGCGGCCACTTGGGACATAAGGGACGTTGGCAAACAAGCGTAGTCTCGCATCAAGTCATCGGTCGCCCAGATCATTAACGGAATCCGCCTTTTTAGTTCATCAATATGCAGCTTGATTGACTGATGCTGCGTGCCAAATTTATCCGCCATCGACTGAGCGGCAGTAAGTTCATCATTCATTTTCTGGCTATGAAAACCAATCGAATAACTGTTCACATGTCCGTAGTTGAATTTATTCAGCATCGCCAGAATCACTGCTGAATCAACACCGCCTGAAAGGAACAGGCCAAATGGCACGTCGGATCGAATATGTTCCTGCATGACGGTCGCCATAATTGCATCGAACTCGTGTGCAGCCTCCTCATAGTCTATTGCTCGCGGCGTAACCTCAGCGGCATTCCAATAGCGTTCTTTTTTAATACTCAGATCAGCACTGATTTGTAAACATTCGCCAGGCTGCACCCGATATACACCTTTAATAACGGTTTCCTCACCGGTATTAAACTGATTGTGCATAAATTGATTCACAGCAATCGGATTTATTTCTGGCTGTTTTCTCAATAGCGGCACAATTGCTTTTAACTCAGAGGCAAAAACAACCCGATCAGCCAGCGGTGCATAAAAAAGCGGCTTGATACCAACCCGGTCTCGCCCAAGAATCAGTCTATTTTTTTGACGATCATGCAATGCAAACGCAAACATCCCGTGGAGCTTACTAATTCCTGCTAACCCCGCCTCTTGCCAGACAGGAATAATGGTTTCTGAATCGCTGGCAGTGGTAAACGGGAATTGCTGCTGGCCGTAGGTTTCAAACAGCTCAACGTAATTATAGATTTCCCCATTAGCAACCAAGCTGAAGCGTTGATCCTTAGAATTAATTGGCTGGTGTCCACCTGCAAGATCAATAATAGACAGCCGCGTATGCCCGAGCGCAACCTGACCATGAGACTCAATACCTTTATCATCTGGGCCACGATGATTTAATTGCTGTAAGGCGCTGTTCAGGGTGGACGTCTCGGGCATTACGCCCTGTTTAAAAATGATTCCGGCAATGCCGCACATGAGTTAGCAATCCATCGATTAGGTATCAGCCTATTTTACCTGTGTTGATCATCGATTGACGATTTCTCATTGAATCTTTATTTTTTGATAAAGCTCAGAGAGGAGAGCAACAGAAATAATCCTACTTCGCAGGAATCGCAAAAAGCAGCACATACACCAGCGTAATTGCTACACCATGATAAATAATAATTGGCGCTGCTGCTGGTTTGACAGAAAGCCTTTGGTCTTTATTTTAAAACAGTGTATCTGAACAGTGGATGCACCTTAAAACCAGTCTCACATCCTGATTGTTCCCAGCTTGTGACGGTTAGTTGAATACATCCAAACTGTCTGTATCAGGGAAGATAAAGAAACAAATGAGTTTTTAGAGCCTCTAGAGATTACTCATCCACCCTGCTCAAATAACAAACCATGAGCACGTAAAAATCAACCAGAAAACCAACAATCGGCGTCCGGTATTTGAGGAACTAGAGCCTCGAATTTTGTACTCAGCCGACTTTATTCCGGCAACCCTTTCAGACCCACTGCTGGAAGCGAGTTTGGCCGCTGAAGTTCGAATCATCGAAGCTGAAACAACCGATACCAGACTGACGGAGCCGTTCACCGAGGATGACATTCTCATCATTGTAAATGACGAGCCCAGCGACAATGTCGCCATCAGAGTGGAACTGGTGATCGTGGATACGGCAACCCCGGACTATCAGCGGTTCATTAACGACATTGAGGCTCAAGCTAACGATGACAGGAAGATAGAAGTTATTCTGTTGGACAACTCTCGCGATGGCATCGCTCAGCTGACGCAAATTTTATCGTCGTATTCCGATCTTGATGCAGTCCACCTGGTTTCACACGGTTCGGATGGCTCCGTGTCAATCGGTAATTCAACGCTCAATGCGGATAAGTTACGCGATCAAGCCGCCTTAATCGCAAGCTGGGGAGAGGCTTTTGCCGAAGATGGCGACTTCTTGATCTACGGATGTAATCTGGCAGCGGGAGAAAGTGGCCGCGAGTTTGTCGATTCGCTAGCTGAACTCACTGGAGCAGATATTGCAGCATCCGATGACCTCACTGGCTCCGCCAAACTGCAAGGGGACTGGGATCTGGAATACCAACAAGGCTATGTGGAAACCTCCGTTGCTTTCTCTGAGTCTTTTCAGCAGAGCTGGCAAAACACGCTAGAGCAAATCACGGTCACCACCACTTTCGATGTGCTGGACGGAGATGCTGATACCAGCTCACTGGCTGCTTTGCTCGCCACGCCTGGCAGCGATGGCGAAGTGTCTTTGCGTGAAGCAATTATCGCCTCAAATAATGGTATCGGGGCCGATATCATTAATCTTCAGGAAGGAACTTACACCATATCCAGTGGACTGGGTGATAACACCGGAGACTTGGATATATATGACAACCTCTCAATTATCGGCGTCTCACCCGGCAGTTCAATTATTGACGCCGGCAACGCCACCACAGCCATTGAAATCCATGACGATTCCGCAATTACGGTTTCATTTTCTAATCTAAAAGTCCAGAACGCAAAAACCTTCGATATCACTAAAAAATACGGTGCCGCCCTGCATATCGCAGGCAGTAGCAACACCCCCAACGTGCTTCTTGATAATGTCTGGTTTACCGGTAACACCGCGACCAAATCGAATGGATTGGGGGGCGCTATTTACAACGCGGGTAATCTCACCATCACAAACTCGTTAATCGAGGGCAATACTGCGGATAAGGGCGCAGGTATCTATAACGGTTCATCCGGTGTTTTATGGTTAGAAAACGTCACTATTTACGGCAACAATGCCACTGATGGTGACGGCGGTGGATTACTGAATAAAGGCACCGCAACCCTGCGTAACGTCACCATCGCAGCCAATAGCTCCGACTCCGATGGCGGCGGCATCGAGTCTGACGGAACCCTCTACATTGGCAACAGTATCGTTGCCGACAATACTGCATCCGATGACGGTGATGATGTCAAAGGCTCTCTGAACAGCACTGGCTCCAATATTTTCAGCGATGATTCTGATGCTTCCGGGTTTCATGCCAGTGACCTTCGCAATGTCGATCCTGTTCTGGGCTTGCTGGCAAACAATGGTGGCGACTTGAAGACCGTAGCGCCCACGGCTTTCGCCATTGATAGTGGCGATCGAGCACTCTCGCCCAACACTGATTCACGCGGTTATCTACGTGGAATTGGCACCCCTGACATTGGTGCATTTGAAGTCGGTGCCAGCGCGACAACCACTGCAAGCTATCTAGACCAGTTTAACACCCCATCATCGTTCGCCGGTGACGATGGCGCATTGCTTTGGTCCAATGACTGGCAAAAATCCGGCCCTCTGGGCTACGTTGGTACCAATAATAATGTCGGCGAGACCGGTCTATACATTGGCAAATCGACCACTTTCTGGCGCGCAGCGGATCTGACCGGGGCGAAGCGTGCCAGCCTGAGTGTCGATTATGCACTGGTGAATTTCGAATCCACAGACAATGCCACGATAGAAATTTCCACCGATGGCAGTAATTGGATCGTACTCGACACCATCACTGGTAGCGGCAGTGACACGAGCCTCAGCAGCGTCAATTACGATATTTCCGCCTATATTGATAGCAACACCCAAATCCGCTTCAACGGCACAGGAATGAATGACGGCAACGATTACCTGTTTATCGACAATGTGCAGATAGAACTAAGCAGCGTAACCAACACCGCCCCCACGGATATCACTCCCAACATTTCCTCAGTGGATGAAAACATTGATTCCAGTAGCAGCTATAGCGTGGGAACGCTCAGTAGCGTCGATTCTGATAGCGGAGAATCATTCAGTTACTCGATTCAACCCGGCGGCGACGGCGCCTTGTTTTCCATTGGCGGCGTCAGTAGTGATGAACTCATACTCACCAACGGTTGGCTAGATTATGAAACCCAACTGAGTTACTCAGTCAATATCCGCGTCACCGATTCGGCGCTGAACACTTACGATGAAACGCTGACAGTGCTAATCAATGATCTCAATGATGCGCCGATAATCACCTCCGGCGGAGGGGGTTCCACTGCCTCAGTGAATGTTCTGGAAAACCAGGTAAGTGTCATTACAGTGGCTTCATCCGATGAAGACCAGCCAGCAAATACACTGAGCTATGCGATTTCTGGCGGTGCAGACAGCACCTTGTTCAGCATTGATAGTAGTTCTGGGGTGCTTGAATTTGCATCCGCGCCAAACTATGAAGCCCCCGCTGATTCTGATAGCAATGGCATTTATGCTGTCGAGATAACCGTCTCTGATGGACAAGGTGGCACAGATTTACAATTGCTACAAGTCACCGTCCTGGATAAAAATGAAACGCCGACGGCCATCGCTCTATCCAGCAATACCGTCAATGAATGGACGGATACATCATCCGGCACGACTCTCGGCACGCTCACCACCACCGACCCCGATGTCGGTGACACCGCCAGCTATGCCATATTCGGTGGCGCTGATGAGGCAAAATTCAGTATCGGTGGGGCTGGCTCAGATGAGCTGATTATCAGCGATGGCATTCTGGATTTCGAAACTCAGGCAAGTTATCAGGTGATTATCGAGGTAACTGATTCCGCCGCAGGCAATTACACCCAGAGCTTGACGATTTTCGTCAACAATCTCAATGATGCGCCCACGATCACATCGAATGGTGGCGCTGGAACCGCTTCGATTAATGTGCAGGAAAACCAGACCGCGACCACCATCATTACCGCATCCGATGAAGATCTACCGGCTAACTCGCTGAGCTATAGTATTTCCGGTGGCGTTGATATGGCGTTGTTTTCCGTCGCCTCAGGCAGCGGCGCACTCACCTTCCTGAATGCACTAGATTTCGAAGCCAACACAGATGCTGACGCGAATGGTGTGTACGAGGTCGAGATAACAGTCTCTGATGCTCAAGGTGGCACAGATACCCAGGCATTGCTGATAACGCTCGTCGATGTCAATGAAGCACCGTTAGCAATCTCGCCGCTGAGCAATGATAATATTGATGAGCAAATTGACACCACCTCGGGCTATTCTCTGGGCACTCTCAGTTCGACCGATCCTGATAGTGGAGATACCGCCAGCTATGCCATCTTTGGCGGCTTGGATGCAGCAAAATTCAGTATCAGTGTCGGCACCAATGAACTCTTTCTAAATGACGGCCTTCTCGATTTTGAAACCCAGTCCAGTTATGAAGTGATTGTTCAAGTCACTGATTCAGGGGGGCTGACGCGAAATCAAACCTTCATTATCACAGTCAATGATCTGAACGAAGCACCGCTTGCCAATGCCGGTGGGGCATATAGCATCAACGAAGGCGATTCAGTCACACTCGATGGTTCCGGTTCTTCCGATCCAAATGCAGAGCTACTGACCTATCTCTGGGATTTGAACAATAATGGCAGCTATGGCGATGCCAGCGGCGTGTCACCACTGCTTGACTGGGCAACCTTGCAGACTTTTGGTATCACCGACAACGGTAGTTATAACATCGGCTTACAGGTAGAGGATGGCAGTGGTGGCATCAGTACCAGTAGCGCAACGCTGACGGTAACGAACCTCGCTCCGGAGATCATCTCCAATGGTGGAGGTGCGACCAGCGCCGTCAACATGATCGAGAACACAACCTCCGTCACCACTGTCATTGCCACCGATCCCGGTCCGGAAATTCTGACTTACACCATTAGCGGCGGTGCAGATCAAGCGCATTTTTCAATCAATGGTTCTACCGGCACACTCGATTTTTTGCTACCGGCCGATAAAGAAAATCCGAGTGATAATAACCTCGATAACGTCTACGAAGTCGAGGTCAGCGCCATTGACGGACAAGGCGGCTCCGACACTCAGAGCTTGCAAATTACCGTCACCAATAGCAACGAGTCACCCACCGCAATCACTCTCCCCAGCAGCACTGTGAATGAAAACATCGACTCCAGCGGCGGTTACAGCATTGGCACATTAAACACGATTGATCCCGATACGACTGACAGCTTTAGCTATGCGATCATTGGCGGAACAGATCAAGCAAAATTTTCAATCGGAGGAGTTGCCTCTGATGAGCTAATTCTCAGCGATGGCGTATTGAATTTTGAGCGCCAATCCGACTATCAAGTTTTGGTTCAAGTCACTGACTCCGGTGGAGAACAACTGACCAGACTGTTAACAATCTCAGTTAACGATTTGAATGAAGTGCCCTCACTGACCAATAATGGCGGGGGCGCTACAGCAGCCATCAGTGTCGCCGAGAATCAAATCTCCGTCACCACAGCGACAGCTTCTGACCCCGATTTCCCTGCCAACCTACTGACCTACAGCATCAGTGGTGGTACGGATGCAGCACTGTTTTCGATTGACAGCCTGACCGGCGTCATAACATTTACAACCGCCCCGGACTTTGAAACTCCGGCGGATGCCAGCGCGGATAATCTCTATCAACTAGAAATCTCGGTCACGGATAACCAATCCGCTACGGATGTGCAGTTGTTGAGTGTCAGCGTCACAGCGGTCAATGACAACGCACCCGTTGCCAGTGGCGACTCACTCACACTGCAGGAAGGTGGCACCACCTCACAGCTCGACAATGGATTCAGTAATCTATTAAACAACGACAGCGACGCTGACCTGCCTGCCGAGACTCTAACGGTCTTGTTAGATTCCAGTCCCAGTTTCGCATCCAGCTTTATACTCAATGCTGATGGGACTTTTAACTACACCCATGATGGTTCAGAAAATCTGAATGACAGCTTTCGTTACCACGTCTTTGATGGGGTGACTAATAGTAATGTCGTGACAGTTAACATCAACATCACCAATGTGAATGATGTCCCCACCAGCAATGCGGACAGTCTGACTTTAAACGAAGGGGCTAGTGCTCAGATCAATCTTGCGGCAAATGACTCCGATGCCGAAGGCCTTGATTTAGGCTCCATCTCAATCATTTCCAGCCCGGCAAACGGTATTATTCTGATCAATAATGATGGCAGCATCGAATACACCCATGATGGCTCTGAAACCATCAGCGATAACTTTACTTACAGCATCGCCGACAACAGCGGCACCACCTCCAACATCTCCACTGTGAATCTGACCATCACGCCGCTCAATGACGCACCGACAACAACCGGTCTTGCGGATATCAGCGTCACTGAAGACGCAGCAGACTCAGTCATCAATCTCGCCAGCGTCTTCAATGATGCCGATAACCTCAGCTCGACGCTTATTTACACCATTGAGGGCAACAGCGATCCAGCACTTGTGACCGCCGGGCTTAACGCGGCTGCAGATACTTTGATTCTGAGCTATGCGCAAAATCAAAGTGGTAGTGCCGAGATTTCAATCCGTGCCACTGATGCCTCCGGCTCCTCAATCGACACAACCTTTACCGTCACTGTCAATTCCGCCAACGATGCGCCACGGATCAGTGCAACCTCCGCAACGAGCGTTCTGGAACAGACCACTGCAGTCAGTACGGTCACAGCAACAGATATTGACACGCCCGAAAACAACCTATCGTTCTCCATCATAGGCGGTGCAGATGCGCTGCTGTTCACGGTTGATCCTGACAGTGGCCAGTTTAGATTCAAGAAACCACCAGACTACGATAGTCCGCTGGATGAAAATAGCGATGGTATTTACGAAGTGCGCATTCAGGTCAGTGACGCTGATGGCGGTAGCGACAGTGTCATGATCTTGGTGACCGTGATTGAGGATGATTCTGCCCCATCAGCAACCAATTTGGATACCCCGCAGACCTACACCCAGAATGAATCGCTTGATCTCATAGACATTATTTTAAGCGATATCGATTCTCAGACATTAACTATCTCGCTGACCTTGTCCAACCCATCAGTTGGCGTACTCAGAGCAGAAAACTTTGGCCAGGCAATCGCCAGTTTTGAAGATGGGAACTGGCAAGCCAGTGGGTCGGTTGAAGACCTCAATCAGGTTTTAGCCTCACTGGTTTTCATTCCTACCGATGAAGCATCTGAGAATTTTAGCGTTGCGATTGTGATTGACGATGGCACTTCTGAGCCGCTAACAGCGGTCAAACATTTTAGTGGTGTCGCGCGTGAAAATCCGAGCGAAATCACTGCCGACAATGCGCGCTCCGAAGAGCTCATCGACTATCCACCCAGCAGCATAGACAGTATGGAAATATCTCAACAAGTCTCTGCCGAAGAACCCACCGCACCGGTCTCGAACGAAGCAGAAACATCAAAAGAGGAAGATGAATCTGCCGACTTTCTATTTATTCGTCGCAGCATCGCCAGTGTAGATCCGATCAATACAAAAACAGAACAGTCGCCCAATGCGGCGTTTCAAACAGCTGAGGTAAAAGGCAAATCCGAGCAACGCGAAGATCATTTCCTTGAATCGAAACTTTCCTCAAACTTACAGCCTGGGGCGCTCAATACGGTCAGCTCGCTTTTCCAGGACTTTGTTGAGCAACGTCATCGAAATGCCGAATTGGAAATACAGGCTTCCTATAACAATCTGGCGCGCTCTCTGAATCAACTCAAAGATGAGGTCGCTGATCAATCACAGATAAATAAAACCGTAGTTGGCTCAACCATCGCAGTATCAACCGGCTTATCTGCAGGTTACGTTATTTGGATGTTACGAGGTGGAATGCTGGTCAGCTCGGTCATGTTCTCGCTACCTGCCTGGAGAATCGCAGACCCGCTACCTATTCTCACCGGCAATCGCAAAGAAGAAGATGACGATGAATCTTTGCAGTCGATCATAAAAAACAAAACGATTAAGGGAAAAGCGCCAGAAACAAATTCAGATGCCGATAATGATAACAAGGCTTTTCATCACAATGAAGCCAAAAAAGACTGAAGCTATAGGACTTACCCTCGCCAAGACGCCAAGCAAGCTAAGGAAAAAGCGAGATATGCATGAAAATGAATTAGGAGAAACTCTCCTAACGATAAATAAATTCACACTAATATTCTAGCCAAATAACATTGAACACTAAATTTCGCGTCACACTCGGACTATCCAGCATCCTTATCAGCTTGATAATGATGGCTCATTACGTTGGCATTATCCCGGATGAGCAACTCCTGCTCCAAAGTTCCCGCGCATCACTGTCTGAGTCCATAGCTATCCACGCTACCGCTGTTGTACACACTGAAAGTTACGAACGGCTCACCCAGGACTTTAAATTTCTCTCTGAACGTAATACTGATCTGTTATCACTCGCGCTAAGACGTAGTGATGGAGAGTCACTTTCCTCATTCGGTAATCACTCTCAATTATGGGAAGCGCTGCCTGACGAATATTCTCTCGCCACACAAATTCAAGTCCCCATTTGGGATGGAGAAAAAAAATGGGGGGAGCTGGAATTACGTTTCAAATCCACAACTAGTCAAGGTCTGATCAGCATATTTCAAAACCCAATGATTAAGATGGTGGTAGTGATTGGCCTCGGCAGTTTTGTACTTTTTTATTTTTATCTTGGAAAAGTTCTGCGTCTACTCGACCCATCCAATGCAGTACCTGGCAGAGTCCGATCAGCACTGGATACTTTGGCGGAAGGTTTATTGGTACTGGACAAAAAGGAACAAATTGTTCTCGCAAATCAAGCATTTTCTACAATGATGGAAAAAAATCCGCATGAGTTACTAGGGTATCGTGCAGGTGATTTACCCTGGAGAAACATGCAAGGCGAGAAGCTTGTAAAAACAGACCGACCCTGGACGAAGGCACTCACATCTGGTGAGGTGCAAAAAAACCAAATGCTACGGCTATACCTCACTGAAGCAAAATGGTTAACATTTAAAATTAACTGTTCCCCCGTCCTTGGTGACGGTAACAAACACGCGGGTGTGTTGGTCAGTTTTGATGATGTCACACAACTTGAAAATAAAGAAATAGAACTCCGTCATTCAAAAGAAGAAGCGGAGTCTGCAAACCAGGCGAAAAGCGAATTTCTCGCCAATATGAGCCATGAAATACGAACCCCGATGAATGCCATATTGGGGTTCACTGAAATACTAAAACGTGGCTATGTTCAAAATGAACAAGACAGTCTTCGCTACTTGAATATCATTAATTCAAGTGGGAGAAACTTACTCGATTTAATTAACGATATTCTTGATTTATCAAAGATAGAAGCTGACCGAATCGATGTTGAATTAATGCCAACAGAACCGCATAAAGTCATTCATGAAACACTGCAGGTGCTACAGTTAAGAGCGGAAGAAAAAGGCATCAAGTTAAAGTTTAAAGCTAAAACTGCTCTGCCATCCAGTATCGAAACAGATCCTACCAAGCTGCGTCAAATGATCTTTAATTTAGCTGGTAATGCGATTAAATTTACTGACGAAGGCTCAGTCACTATCGCATGCAGTTATATTCAACATCAATCAAAGCCCTTGTTTCAGATTGAAATTATTGATACTGGCATCGGTATGGAGTCAAGCAAACTAAATAATATTTTTGATCCGTTTGTTCAAGCAGATAGCAGTACAACCCGAAAATTTGGCGGCACCGGTCTTGGCTTGACGATCAGTAAAAAATTTGCTGAAGCGTTAGGTGGTGATATCACTGTAAAGAGTGGTATTGGAAAAGGCAGTAATTTCATCATCACCATTACAACTGGAATTTTAACTGACATCAAATTCCTTGATCCATCCGAAGTAGAAGAAAGTCATTCAAAGCTAAGCGAAACCAACACGGTTAGCTGGCAGTTCCCTGAGGCACGGGTTCTGGTTGTAGATGATGGTAGTGAAAATCGCGAACTGGTTAAATTTTTACTTGAAGATGCGGGACTCACAGTAGATGAAGCTGAGAATGGCAAAGTCGGCGTGGATAAGGCTAGCGCCACTCACTATGATGTGATCTTGATGGATGTGCAAATGCCAGTCATGGATGGATTAACCGCCACTCGGACGATACGTAGCCGAGGGTTAAATGTACCCATTATAGCTCTGACCGCAAATGCCATGAAAGGCTTTGAGCAGAAGTGTCTAGATGCTGGCTATTCAAGCTATTTCTCTAAACCCATTAACGTCGATAAGTTTATGGATTTAATGGCTGGACTACTCAATGGAAAAACCATTCAAAATCAATTAAAAATTAATCCAACGAAAGAACCACCTTTAGAAACCAGGAACGACCAACCAGATTTCGCTAAAGAAATAAAGCCGATGACGTCTCGACTCGAATCTAATCCAAAGTTTCACCAAACAATTAATCGTTTCGTCATTAAACTTAACCAACAAATTTCTATCATGGAAGAAACTATTGAGCAAAACAATCTGGTAGAGCTCAGCTTATTGGCGCACTGGTTAAAAGGATCAGCCGGTACTGTTGGCTACGATGATTTTACAGAACCCGCAAAACTACTAGAAGAATATGCCAAAGCAAGCAATCTTGATAAAGCCAGTGAAACACTGAAACAAATACACACAATGGCTCTGTCTATTGTTCCTCCAGGCGAATCGACTGAAAGCATTTCGTCGGATAAAACCCTATGTACAACCTGAACGTTTTTTATTTCTAGTCATTACTGACGATAGAAGACTCGAAGAATAACAAGAAAAATCAATAAAATTATGGAAGATAATAATGGATAGTCCGCAAAAAAACTTAGTCAATGCGACAATTATGATGATCGATGACGAAGAGATCACTATGGACATTGTTCAGGCTTATCTGGAAGAAGACGGTTATTCAAATTTCGTCAAGGAAGTAAATTCTAGTCAAGCGATGCTTACACTTGAAAAAGTCAACCCAGACACACTATTTTTGGATCTTGTTATGCCTGAAAAATCAGGCTTTGAGATCCTTGCCGAGATTCGTCAACACCCAAAATTTAAACATTTACCCGTAATTATTCTCACATCTTCAACTGACACCGAAGATAAACTTAAAGCACTGGAGCTAGGGGCTACCGACCTTCTCGCCAAGCCCGTTGATCAAAGTGAGCTGAGATTGCGTCTACGTAATACCTTGGGTTCTAAAGCCTATGTCGATCAACTTGTTTTCTATAATTCAGTTACTAATTTACCGAATAAGCACTTATTCAAAGAGCACCTGAACTGGGTATTTGATAAAGCAATACGACACGAAGAGGCGATTGCTTTATTGAGCATAGCATTGGATAACCTGGGTGAGATTAATGCTGCGATGGGACAAAGTTCAGGTGACGAGGTACTGCGTGAAATTGCCAACCGTATTGAACGGGTAACCAGGCAAAGCGATTTCCTCAGTTCATCAATAGAAAAAGAAAAGGCCGCACACAGTGTTTATCATACTGAAGGCAACATCTTTTCATTGGTCCTAGATCGTATCGAATTAGCACAAGATGCAGCGACGGTTGCTACACGGATTATGAATGCCTTCAAAGAGCCGATGACGATTGGTGATTTAGAAGTCTATATTACGCTCAGCATTGGTATTGCCACCTACCCTTCCGAAGGCAACGATAGTGCAACGTTGATGCAGCTGGCAGACAACGCCAGAAATTTCATTAAAAAGCGGGGAGGCAATGCATTTCAATTTTCATCCAAAGCCATCAATGGTATGTATGAAAGAAAAATGAGTATGGAAAGCATGCTTCGTAGCGCCTTGAAAAACGATGAATTCGTGCTGCACTATCAACCCAAGGTCAATGTTAGAACTGGACAAATTCAAGGTGTTGAAGCGTTGCTACGCTGGAATAATGGTAGTAATGGGATTATTTCTCCTGTTGATTTTATTCCTCTGGCAGAGGAAACCGGATTAATAGTTCCTATTGGTGAATGGATACTCAACGAAGCTTGTAGACAATTGACGGACTGGAGGAATAAAGCGGCACTTCCGTTAACCATGAACATCAATCTTTCTACCGTACAATTTAATGACGATAATTTATTAGCTATTCTGAACAAAGCCATTGCTGAACACAAAACCCCACCAAAATTACTCACACTTGAGATCACCGAAAGTCTTCTCATGAACGATATTGATCATAAAATCAGTATTATGCGAAAAATCAGGGACATGGGCTTAAAAATCTCTATTGATGACTTTGGGACGGGGTATTCATCATTGAGTTATCTGACAAAACTACCGGTTAATGAATTAAAAATTGATCGTTCATTCATCATTAACACCCCTCACATGTCAGATAGCAACGCAATTGTTCAAACGGTTATTTTCCTAGCTAAAAAACTAGGTCTAAAAACCATTGCGGAGGGTGTAGAAACAAATCCGCAGCTACAATTTCTCAATACAATTGAATGTGATGAATATCAGGGTTTTTTGTTTAGCCGTCCATTACCTGCAGAGAGCTTTTATCAGGTATTCCTTAAAAAATATGCACGAACTGGAAAGCCTCACGTCCTCTCACAGGCACCTCGCGAGACTACCGTAATAGCCAACCAAACACAGGTTGTCGGCATTCATCAGGAGATCGTCTGAAAGCGGCTGGTTTTGAACGACTATGTTCGCATCTCGCCCGTAATCAGCTTGCAGCAAAAGGCGTAGACCATAAACTATGGCGGCATAGAGTTTCGACAATAAATGGAATAGATCGACAAATAATAATAAGGGCTGTTGGTAAAACAATGGCTCAGGTCAAAGGAGTATTGACAAATGAACTGGACGCTAAAATTTTATGTGGATAAATTGCTTTGCTTTGCCTTGGTGATTTTCTACAGCCCCCTCTCAGCAGCCCCCCTGCCCTGCATTATTGAACCGACAGAAAA
>CAZNYF010000023.1:21635-23111 GCA_964577195.1 uncultured Thiotrichales bacterium
CAGCATGGGCAAAAAGACTATTAAAGATCGACGTCCAGTGTTCGAGGAAGTCGAGCCACGGATTTTATATTCAGCAGATTTTATTCCTGCGACACTCTCAGACCCATTGGATGCCGCAGGCTTACCTGCAGAAATTCGTGTCCTCGAAACCCAAGCCGATAGTAAAGACAATTCAGTCATTGAATATGACGACATATTGGTTGTTTTCGATGATGCGGTGAGTGACGACACCAAAGCAATCACCCATGAGTTAGTGATTGTCGATACCGCCACGCCGGACTATCAAACACTCATTGATGACATTCTGGAACAAGCCCCAGACGATAAACAATTCGAAGTCGTGTTACTCGATCAATCCCGCGACGGTATTGCCCAACTCTCGGAAATTTTATCAAACTACTCTAACCTGGACGCAGTTCATCTCATCTCTCATGGTAGCGATGGCTCGATTTCGCTGGGCAATACAACTCTCGATAGCAACATCCTGAAAAATCAGACCGAGGCCATAAAAAAGTGGGGTAGCGCATTCTCCGCAGAGGGCGACTTCCTGCTTTACGGCTGTAATCTTGCGTCCACTGAAAATGGTCAAACACTGGTAAATTCTATCGCCAGTTTAACGGGCGCTGATGTTGCCGCATCCGATGACCTCACCGGCAGTGAAAGGCTTGGAGGCGACTGGGATCTGGAATATCAAACCGGCGCAATAGAAGTAGCAGCCATCATTAATCCTGACTTGCAACTCAGCTGGGCGAGGGTTCTTAACACAGCTCCTGTTGCCAATGCAGATTCGATTGATTTCAACACCGAAGTCACCGCACTCAATCCAGTTGGCTATTGGCATTTGGGTGAATCAGCAGGTGCCACTGCAGCAGACAGCAGTACAACTAATAACAGTGGTACTTACAACGGCACCACCTTAAATCAGCCCGGAGCGCTGGCAGGTGACAGCGATACATCAGTCAATTTCAATGGCACCACAGATTATATTGAGATCGCTCACGATCCCGCTTACCTGCTGGACGATGGCACAGTTCTAGCGTGGTTCAAAACAGATTCTCTCGGTTCTATTCAAACCCTTTTCTCAAAGGACTCCAGTGGCTTTGATACCGGCGGACATCTCAACATTGAAATTCTGGCAGATGGAACAATTGGCGTACGCCACCAAAGCACCTCTGCAAACTACACCACAGTCTCAACGCAAACGGTCACCATTGGCGAATGGCATTTACTTGGTTATACCTTTGGTGCCGAAGGCACATCTCTTTACCTGAATGGTGAGCTGATAGCATCGAACAGCTATACCGGTGGATTGGGAGCAACCTCGGGCGGAGTGGGCAACTTCGAACCCATCACCATCGGAGCAGGACAAACTGGGAGTGGTAATCTGGTTGCAACACCCCTTAGCCGTTTCTTTACGGGACAAATTGACGAAGTTGCTATTTTGGGTAGCCAACTCAGCGCTGCCGAGATGAAGGC
>CAZNYF010000024.1:0-22727 GCA_964577195.1 uncultured Thiotrichales bacterium
TTAACTTGATGTGTCGAGTTCTGGGTGTCAGTCGTAATGCTTATTATTGTTTTCAAAAGAGAAAACGCAACCGTCCAGAAGATCCACGAATACCTCTGGACATTCTCCAATTTATTTTAATTAAATTCAAGCGACAAATAATTCATTAAGATAGGCGCTAGTGACACCACCATTGGCAGTTTCGAAATTAGAAAGATTACTAAAAATGCTAGCCAGTGTATTTTCATCAACGCCGAACCAGCGGCATAAACTGGCATTGAGTTGTTCTTGCGCCAGTGATGGAATGATTCTGCCTTTTTGATTGTGATCGTCTGCGCCTTGTAAGGTGATCTCCGGTAAATTACCAATCATTTCGCCACCGCGTAAATTTCCCGGCGCATTGAGTCCATCACCACCCATTACGATATGATGAGCACCCCAGGCGTGATCGGTTCCATCGCCATTATTGCTCATGGAGCGGCCAAAATCAGACATGGTAAAAGTCGTTACTTTATTGGCATGACCTAGTTCTTCCATGGCTTTCTGGAATTTCCATAATCCCAGGCTAAGTTCTCGCAGTAACAATGGGTGCTTGGTTGTTTGGCCGCTGTGCGTATCAAATCCACCCAGGGTGACGTAAAAAATCTGTCGATTAAATGCAGTACCCTGAAATGCACCTTTCGATCCTAGGTCTATCATTTTGGCAACCGCAGAGAGCTGGGAAATTAGCCCGCCTTTAATGTCCTTATCAAAGCCTAAATCTGCCTTGGATGGCTTTGCAAATAACGCTTCACTATAAGAGCCGGTGGTGGCGTAATTAATAGGATTGTCATTCCAAATTGCATACAGGGAATCAAACGTGTCAAAAGATTTATTTAAACCTGATCCATAGAGGCGTTTAAAATCATCTGAGGTTGCAAAGGTATTACCAGCGCCAAAGGTAACATTCCCGGATGGCGATGAATTTTCAATCCCCATTAAGGCTTTAAATGCAGCAATTCGATCATCGTTCGAGTTGTTCTGAGCACTGATCATTTCCTGAAATCTCGGTGGTGTACCGGGCTTCAGCACTAGTGGCCGGGTCTGGTTACCGATGAGCATGCGATTATTGTTTGAGTAGGAAATATTTAAACTCGGGTGACTGGACAGCTTTTGCTGGCGGCAAAGGGTGGTACGGCTCCTATGATCCGGGAGAGGCTAACCCGGATCAGCTCATTAAAATATCAGCGCATCATGGTGATTTTGCCTACATGCTGTGGAAAATGGAGCATGGTGAGGGTCATCTAACCAATAATGAGTTTGGAATATCTGAGTTGGGACGTAATCATGATTTGGGCGTCCATCGCAATACAGAAAGAGGACGCGCAAATGTTCATGCAGATTTTGGAATAAACGCTTGGTAAAATATTTCAATCTGGGTTCGATGTGATTATTATTACGTAAATCGAGCTGTTCTTCAGGTCAGTCTTACGGATGCATGCTGCATCGGTAAGGCAGACCATTTAAATGGTAGTAGTTATGAATAGAATATTTGTCTTTTTATCCTGTATTGGTTTTTTCGGGGTCTTTGGTTGTGATCCTGGCAGCAAGAAAATAGAGATTACCACCGCTCTAGCTGGATCAATAGGGAGCACTTTTGCCTCTGAGGTCATTGACGTTGATACAATACCCCGAATGACAGAGGAAGAAATCAACGAAGACCGAAAATATCTGGGGCTTGTTACAAGAACTTCTGAGAATGCTGGGGATGAAGCTAGGAATAATCGCTTTAAGGAGTTTGTCGATACAAACCCCTTTGTAGACAACGATATCTATGGATTTGTAATCACCTTGCCGATCACAAGCTCACACAATTTCTGGGCACTTCCGAAAGCGATTACCTCAAAAATTTCTCCTGAGTTTCGGCTCGGAAGGTGTAGCGAAGGGGAGAGCGAACTTTACTCGATAGGAGTCCCATCCAATGTTACCTCTATGCTCGCAGCAAAACCCGAAAGACCAGAAGAAAATGATGCCAATGGTTTATTCCATTACACACTTTATAGTCCGGCTGGCGGAGCGGCAAGGAATTGGCTTCTGAATGATGTTACCGACCTCTGCTTAAACTACTTTTTTTCAGCGAGGGCGCGCAGCAGTAACCACTTTACAGTACGGAGTAATGAAGTTCGAATCCCTGCTCAAATGGTAAAAGACATGCTGGATAATCTTGGTGTTGAGCATCAGCTCAGTAAAGGACTAAATTAATTTTAACAACTACAGATACAACGGATGTATGAAATGAACACTAAAATTATTCTCACATTGTTGGGGCTTTGCTTTTCTTACTCCTCTCTGGCGCAAGGGTATTACCACAAAGGTGAGTATATTGAATTGAGTGATAAAAGACAGGGAGATAAGGGATCCCTTATTTATTCAACCAAAGATGGCAAAGAAAAACGCCTGACAAACCAAATTATCCTAAAAATAATTAACCACTATGAAGCTGACTATTTTGAAAAAGCTTACGCGCTTGAGTTGGTTAAACAATACGGACGTACTTTTATTTTTGAAGCAGCGGATATAGATAATGTTCTGGATATCTGCAAGCTAATTTATGAAAAAGAATCAGTGGCTTTTGCTCACCCTTCTTTCATTAAAAAAGTGCGCCAGGATAAAATATTGTTTGAAAATCTCACCGGGCCAGACCGAGCCTTAAAGCCAAAAATTATTTCCCTTGCCAATGAAGATACGAAGGCTATGCTGGATGCGGAGGAATCGGTAAATTACTGGAAGTATTACGATGATGTTTTCAGATTTAAGGATGAGAGCTTTTGGCACCTGCATAACCGGGGTGGTTTTGTTACTCAAGCGTTTTATAACGATGAGTTTTATGATGTCCTTAGCCGCAAAGATGTTGATACCAATGTGCTTCAAGTCATAGACCAGGGGATTACCGGAAAGGGCGTTAAAATTGTGGTGGTTGATAGTGCTTTTGACACTACCCATCCTGATTTACGGTTTTCTGACAGCTATAATTTTTATAGCAAAAATAAGGACGCTACACCGAATAGTACGGCAAAAACACGGGGTCGCGTCTTGCAAAGACGTATTCCTTGAATCCCAGGAATCATAACTCCAAGTCTTTCGAAGGTGTCATCCTCAAAAAATTGCGTTTGCCACAGGATAGTGCTGCCATCATTTTATCGCTTATTCGTTGACGCATCTCTGTGTGTGGTATGGTGTGTGAGTGCGATTTTAGAGAGGTGGTGAAGTGGCTACAAATTTAGCAATCGATGAAAACTTACTGAAAGAAGCGCTGTCGATTAGTGGACTCAAGACCAAAAAAGACACTGTTAACTACGCTCTAAAAGAGTTTATAAGCCGCCGCAAGCAACTGGAAATTATAGATTTGTTTGGTAAGTTAGATCCAGATCCTGATTACGACTATAAAAAAGGTAGAGGCCATTGAAGGTTGTTGTGGATACGCCAATTTGGTCGTATGCCCTAAGATCAACCCACAAAGGGTTCGAATCACATATCCGGGAGTTTGAAGCCCTCATTTCGGATCAGCGGGTGGTTATGCTCGGGCCAGTCAAGCAGGAGGTGTTATCCGGTTACAGCGATAAGTCCAAATTTGAAAAGCTAAATAACAAATTAAGATATTTTGAAAGCACGCAGATTCTTGATGATGATTATGTTCAGGCTGCAATTTATTCAAATACATGTCGGATGAATGGTGTTCAAGGTTCACATGTTGATTTTCTAATTTGTGCGGTTGCTTTTAGACTGAAATCAGAAATCTTCACAACGGATAAAGATTTTACCCATTACAACAAGCACATACCGATACGGCTATTTAAAATCTAAATTGCATTGCAGAAGTGCTGTCAATCATCATCGCCTGGCAAGCACTAGAAGACTTCCGTAAGGCACTTTGGCAATACAAAGCATAAAATGGCTATTATTTTAAATAATAGCTATTATTGGCCCATTGAAATCTAAAGAGGTGCACTATGACAATTAAAAGCAGCATCGCAGAAACAAAAGACAACCTGCCCAAGTATATTCATGAGGCTGAAACAGGGAATGATATTTGTATCACCAGACATGGAAAAGCAGTCGCCATGCTGGTATCAATGGAGCGCTATAACGATAAAATTGCCGAACAAGACAATGGCGTTTTTGGTGCAATCATGGCATGGAGACAACAACTTGATAACCATGCGCTTCTAGATAAGTCCGACGATGAGTCATGGACAGATGCAGAAATTGATGCATTAAGAGATAAAACACCAGCGAGAGATTTTTTATGGGATTAGTTTATTTGTTGGATACTAATATCATCTCAGAACCAACAAAACAAACGCCTAATGAAAATGTTTTAGAAAAGCTAAAACAACACAATGGGCAATACGCCATAACCGCAATAACATGGCATGAAGTCAATTATGGCGTAGCTAGAATGCCAACAAGCAAGCGAAAAAGCCTATTACAACAATACCTGCATGTACTAGAAAGTAGCAAACTAGCTGTATTATCTTACGACAAAATAGCAGCCCGATGGTTAGCCGCAGAAAGGCATCGGCTAGTATCAATTGGCAGCACTCCTGCAAAAGAAGACAGTGAAATAGCCGCCATAGCTGTGACTAACAAGTTAATATTGGTAACAAGAAATACCACCGATTTTGAGCCAATCAATGAGCTAATCATAGAAAACTGGTTTATAGATAATAATATGCCCCGTTAACTTAGTAACTCATTAACAGATAAATGCTCGATAGAGCCAGCTCAGGCTTTTGCCATTGTACTACTCAGTGTTCGAAGAGCCTTTCTCTGCGGAGAAGATAGCTATTCCGCAGAGAACCACAACACCGGGGCTGCGTCTTGCAAAGACGTAGTCCTTGAATTTGAGTGTCAGGTGCATCTCTAAAATAATTCCTGCTCCATTTCTCGATAAACAAAATTCAGGTTGGGTCGTTGATTTTGCTCGTACAACGGCACGGATTTCCAGTCATCAAACTGTGTTTGATCAATCGCCTGTTGCATACCTATATCCTCATCAATCGCTTTTGCCATAGTATCGCGAAGGCGCTGCATATAGCTCTGGGTGCTACTGACCATTGGGAACGGTGCAGTCTGCGCGCTGCCGTGGCCGGGGATCATCAGCTTTGCATTGCTGAAGGTTTCCAGTAGCCAGCTTTGCACCTCAATTGCCGCCTTTGAGTGACCATCTGCCATAAATGTCACGCGTTGATTAAATGCCAGGTCCGAAATCCAGACGATGCCATCTTCCACCTGATTCACTACCAGATCACCATAGGAATGGTGCTCCCCGGTGTTGTAGACCTCAAAGGTTTTATTGCCGAGTTTAAAGTGATAGTTGGAGAATCGTTCACCGCCGACCGTGATGTCGGGTTTAACGGCTTTAAAGCCTTCGAGATCCTTGGCGATAAATGTTTTGCGGTAGGCGATGGAATGATCAATCCGATCCGATTCGATATATTTTATGGTGCCTTTATGCGCAATCACTTGAACCCCCTCAAGGTTGCGAAAAGCGACCGCACCGTAGGCATGATCAGGATGATTATGGGTAATAATCAGATAGCGAATGGGGAGATCCGTTTGTTCTCGGATACTGGCAATCATCCTTTGTCCCAACAGCGGTGAGCCGAGGCTGTCAATAACGACCACACCTTCAGAGGTAACAATGAATCCTGCGTTGGCATTGCTCCCGCGATTATTTTCATCAACTTCGGCAATATTGCCGAAAAACATAAACGTATCAGGCGCGACTTCATAAAAATGTAGCGGGTCGGTAGGCTTGGCATTCGCCGCCATAGCAATGCTCGGAAGGTCTTGCGTATCAATCGCCCGATCAGGGTAGAAAACCTTGTTTGGCGCTGTGCCAAATGGATGATCAACTTCCTCGCGGGTAAATGTTTCGCTCACTTGGGGTTCAGGCTCGGCTTGAATGTCTTTTTGCAGCTCAGACGCTGACAGATTAAGTGGTTCTGGCTGTTCTGTTTTTGAACAAGCGTTAAGCATAAGAGCCGAAACAACCAGCAGCAGAACTTTCACAAAACTTGGAGATTGAGCAGTCATAACAAATCCTTTAAAACCAGTATTGATAGTGTACGCCATCGTTAAATAAGTATTGAATCCCTGATCTCGCAAAACAGACATTAGAGTTCCTGTCTGGAATTTTAGCAAATTTTTCACTTATTTAAGAATACTCAAAAAAACACCTAAGAAGGATTTGGCGCTGGCAATCTGGCGTTGTATCCTGTTTAAAATTCCCTTACCGTAGCCGGTCGATTTTTTGCTTTGTTTTAGCCTAAACACCGCGGTTGGATTGCTTGGACTTCGGTGATTCAACTGATTTTTCTAGGTTTAAGCTTTATCCCATTCATTTTCGGTTTAATTAATTATGAGTAGTTTCCTGGATTTTCGTATTCAACCCGGCGGGGCGCTAAAAGGTCGCTTGCGAGTGCCAGGTGATAAATCGATTTCTCACCGCTCTATTATGTTGGGTGCGCTCGCCGCGGGTACCACGCATGTCAGCGGGTTTTTATCGGGTGATGATTGTGTGGCGACTATTGATACCTTTCGCGCAATGGGTGTGTCGATAGAGGGCCCAGATGATGGCAAGGTCAAAATTCACGGTGTTGGCATGCGCGGATTATCCGCAGCCTCAGCGCCGTTGGATCTGGGTAATTCCGGGACTTCTATGCGACTGCTCAGCGGCTTGCTTGCGGGTCAGGCTTTTGATTCCACGCTGCAAGGTGATCACTCTCTCAATAAAAGGCCAATGGGACGTGTTACCAAACCCTTGAATTTAATGGGAGCAAAAATTTCAGCTGAATCTGATGGGACGCCGCCGCTCACGATTTCAGGAGGACAAGTACTGGCAGGGATTCACTACGATATGCCCGTTGCCAGTGCGCAGGTGAAATCTTCTTTGCTGTTAGCCGGTCTGTATGCGGATGGCGAAACCAGCGTGACTGAGCCTGCACCGACGCGTGATCATAGCGAGAGAATGCTGAGAGGTTTTGGCTACGAAGTGCGGCGCGAGGGCAGCACCATTAGCCTCACGGGCGGCGGCCAACTCACCGCCACCGACATTGATGTGCCAGCGGATATTTCTTCTGCGGCGTTTTTTCTGGTTGGCGCGAGCATTGCAGAAGGCTCGGATTTATTGCTTGAGCATGTCGGCATCAATCCCACCCGTACCGGCGTGATCGATATTCTTAAATTAATGGGCGCTGATATCACGCTGCAAAACGAGCGGGAAGTGGGCGGCGAGCCGGTTGCCGATCTTCGTGTTCGCAGCGCACCACTCAAAGGTATTGATATTCCCGAAGCGCTGGTGCCGCTGGCGATTGATGAATTTCCGGTGTTGTTTGTTGCCGCTGCCTGCGCCTCTGGCGAAACACGACTGAGCGGCGCAGAAGAGCTGCGGGTGAAAGAAAGCGACCGTATTCAGGTGATGGCGGATGGATTGGTGGCGTGCGGTATTGATGCTCAACCCACAGCTGATGGCATGATCATTCAGGGCGGCAGTTTCAGTGGTGGTGAGGTTGACGCACACAGCGATCATCGTATTGCGATGGCGTTTGCGATGGCGGCGTTGCGAAGCAGTCATGAAATACTTGTTCACGATTGCCGAAACGTGGATACTTCGTTCCCGAATTTTATTCAGTCATGTGATTCAATTGGCCTGAAGCTGGCAGCGTACGATGTCTAAAGCACCTGTTATTACCATTGATGGGCCGGGTGGTTCTGGTAAAGGCACGCTGAGTCGACGGTTGGCTAAAAAACTGGGTTGGGATTATCTCGACAGTGGCGCGATTTATCGTTTGCTTGGGCTGAAAGTGAAACAGTCAAATTTGTCTCTGGATGATATCCCAACGCTAGTTGAAGCAGCTGCCAATCTGGATATCGAGTTTCGTGATAACGATGTTGGCGATCCGATTACTTTGTTACAAGGTAAGGATGTCAGTGCAGAGCTAAGAACCGAACGAAGTGGTGAGATGGCATCCAAAGTAGCCATTATTCCCGAAGTTCGCGAGGCGTTAATGCAGCGGCAGCAAGATTTTCGGGTACTACCCGGATTGGTCGCTGATGGTCGTGATATGGGCACGGTGGTATTTCCCGATGCCGAACTCAAGCTTTTCTTGACCGCCAGTCTGGAAGAACGCGTGAAAAGGCGGCATAAGCAGTTGAAAGAAAAAGGATTTGAGGTTACCATCGACGGTCTTTTTCACGAGATCTCAGCTCGCGACGAACGAGATGCCAATCGATCGGCCTCTCCACTGCGTCCTGCTGACGATGCGATTGTCGTCGATTGCTCGGATATCCCCATTGATGAAATGGTGGAATGTGCGATGAAATATGTCTCGGAAAGAGATTTGGTGGTGCGATCAACCGATTGATCTCACTGTACTTTTAACTTTAATTGGGTGCCTCGGTGGTCTGTTCTTGATGAACGCAGCCTTGGTGTTTTTGGTTTAATTATTCATGTCTGAAAGTTTTGCAGAATTATTTGAGGAAAGCGTTTCCTTAAGTCAAATGCAGCCCGGTAAAATCATTACCGGTACTGTCATCGATATCACTCCCGACGTTGTGCTTGTCCACGCCGGTCTCAAGTCAGAGGGTGTTGTCCCTATAGAACAGTTTTATTCACCGAGTGGCGAGCTGGAAGTTGCCATTGGCGACTTGGTGGATGTCACGCTGGAATCAATCGAAGATGGCCTGGGCGAGACCCGCCTCTCGAGAGAAAAAGCCAAGCGTGAAAAAGCCTGGAAAGTGCTGGAGCAATCTCTGGCTGATGACGAGATCATCAAAGGTGTTATTACCGGTAAGGTTCGCGGTGGTTTCACTGTTGAGCTGGAAGGCGTACGCGCATTCCTGCCAGGTTCGCTGGTTGATGTTCGTCCGGTTCGCGATACGACTTTCCTTGAAGGAAAAGAGCTGGAATTCAAACTGATCAAACTAGATCAGGCACGCAACAACGTGGTTGTTTCCCGTCGTGCTGTGGTTGAGTCTGAATACAGTGTTGAGCGTGAAGCTCTACTGGAACGTCTCGAAGACGGTCTGGTACTCGAAGGTATCGTTAAGAACCTTACTGATTACGGTGCTTTCCTTGACCTCGGTGGTATCGACGGTCTGTTACACATTACTGATATGGCCTGGAAGCGTGTTAAGCATCCTTCTGAAGTCGTTGAAGTCGGTCAGGAAATCAAGGTTAAGGTGCTTAAGTTTGATAAAGAGCGCAACCGTGTTTCTCTTGGCCTCAAGCAATTGGGTGATGATCCATGGGCTGATCTGGCGCGTCGTTATCCTGAAGGTTCACGTCTGTTCGGCAAGGTTACCAACATCACTGACTACGGTTGTTTTGTTGAGATCGAAGACGGTGTTGAAGGTTTGGTTCACGTTTCAGAAATGGATTGGACTAACAAGAACATCAACCCTGCGAAAGTTGTACATCTGACTCAGGAATGCGAAGTCATGATCCTTGATATCGACGAAGAACGTCGTCGTATTTCATTGGGTATGAAGCAATGTATTCCTAACCCATGGGACGATTTTGCAGCTACGCATAACAAAGGCGATCACGTCTCTGGTGCGATCAAGTCAATTACCGATTTTGGTATCTTCATTGGCCTGGATGGCGGTATTGATGGACTGGTTCATCTTTCTGACATTTCCTGGAATGAAGCGGGTGAAGAAGCGGTTCGTTCTTACACCAAAGGAGATGAGCTTGAGACTGTTGTTCTGGCAGTTGATCCTGAGCGTGAGCGTATTTCACTGGGCGTCAAGCAACTCGATAAAGATCCGTTCTCCATGTATATGGTGGCGAATCCTAAGGGCACTATCGTTACCGGTACTGTTACCGAAGTTGATGCTAAGGCAGCAATGATTGATCTGGCAGAATCAGTGGTAGGTATTTTACGTGCTTCTGAGTTATCTAGAGATCGTGTTGAAGATGCATCCACTGTGCTTAAAGTGGGCGATACAGTAGAAGCTAAGTCTATCGGTGTTGATCGAAAGCAACGCGCAATTTCGCTTTCCATTAAGGCTAAGGACAACGATGATGAGCGTAGCACCATGCGTGAGTACAGCAACCAGTCGGTTGGTAGTAGCTCCATGGCGGACGCTCTGAAGGATCTTAAATCGAAAATGGATGATACCGAGTAAACTCGGTTTGGGAAATCCGGGTTCATTGATTGAACCCGGATTTGTTTCTGACATAACTTTCAAGAGATTCTGAGAGAGAGCTTTTCGTATGACTAAATCTGATTTGATCGAAAGACTGGTTGGTCGACAGCCTCATCTGCATGGCAAGGATGTTGAGTTAGCCGTCAAAATTCTGGTTGAGCAATTGAGCCAGACATTGTCTGATGGCGATCGAATTGAAATCCGTGGATTTGGAAGTTTTTCACTACATTTTAGAGCGCCACGTGCAGGTCGAAACCCCAAGACGGGTGAGTCGGTTCATCTTAGCGGTAAGCATGTCCCGCATTTTAAGCCGGGCAAACAGCTGCGCGAACGGGTGATGGATTCGGTGGGTCAGACAATTCAGGAATAATCTGAGTTTAAACCGACTAAATAAAATGAAGGCGCTGTTCTATCTGACTATTCTCATCATTGCTGCCGTTGTGGCAATGTTCTTTGCGGTACTTAATCCCGGTGAAGTGGAGCTCAATCTCTATTTCACGAAATTTAATTTACCCTTCGCAACAACCATTATCCTCAGTATGTTCTTCGGCGTATTACTGGGTTTTGTAGTGAGCGCAATGGGCTTGCTGGGAAAAGCCAGCGAAATACGCAAACTCAATAAACAAAAGCGAGATTTGCAAACCGAGCTCAATCTTTTAAGAAAGCAGCCTATCGAGGATTCCTGAGTTGGAACCCTTGTTTTGGTTGTTGTTACCTGTCGCAGCTGCCTCGGGCTGGTATATGGCGAGCCGAAAATACGATAAATCTACGTCTGGTTTCTCTGTCCCTAAGTTTTCGACGCCAAAATTCTCAAGTTCAAAAAATTCTAAAGGTAGCGGCAAAGATTCTGAAAGCAGTAAATCCTATGCGAATCAGTGTATTCAAGGGCTAAACTACCTGCTCAGCGAGCAATCAGATAAAGCCATTCAGCTATTGGTTGAGATGGTTGATATTGATGAAGATACGGTCGAAACGCATTTGGTGTTGGGGAGTTTATTTCGACGTCGTGGTGAGGTGGATCGTGCTATTCGGATTCATCAAAACGTCATTGCAAGGCCATCACTGTCAGCAGCACAACGCAACGCTGCGATGCTACAACTGGGTATAGATTACTTGAAATCGGGATTGCTGGATCGTGCCGAATCAATACTCCTGCAATTGGCAGATTCAGACTCAGGAAATCCAGAAGTGTATCGTTATCTGCGCAATCTTTATGAGCAGGAAAAAGAATGGGAGAAAGCCGTCAAGATGGCGAAATTGCTGCAGAAAACGTGCAAAGTGCCGCAGCATTCACGCATTGCGCACTACTACTGCGAGTTGGTGGAGCAATGTGTTCGCAACAAGAAAATGGATTTGGCCAATAGTACGGTAAAACGCGCGCTGGCAAGCGATCCTGAGTGTATCCGGGCGCACATTCAAGCGGGAGATATTAATGCCGCGCAAGGTAACGGCAAGGCCGCTATCAAACACTTTAGGGCGGCACTCAAAAAGGATCGAAATTTCTCGCCGATTGTCTTGAAGCATCTCCATGATCTTTTCAGCAAAAAAGATTTACTGCCGCAGTTTCCCGCATTTGTTCACGAGTATGCTGACTATCGGCGAGACGCAGCAGCACGATTTTTTCTCATCAAAACTCATCTAGCGCTGGGTGATACAGAGGAAGTCGATGAATTATTGCATGAAGAATTAAGCCGCGAAGAAGCCTCCCCGTATATCATCAAGTCCTATCTTGAGAAAATGCGCGATACCACCAAAGGTGAAATTCAAGCTTCTTTTGAGGCGCTGGGAAGAGTGCTGGAAACACGCCTTTCCAGTAACATGGCGTGCCATTGTACGCATTGCGGTTTCGAATCCAATACTGTTTTTTGGCAATGCCCTGGTTGTCAAAGCTGGGGTTCTGTTCGACCCTACCAAAATCCGTTGGAGTACACATGGTTAGATGTCTAAAACCGGCCATCGTTGCACTTGGGCATTCTAAGGATGCTTCCGATCTGGTAACTCAATATGCGTTATTGGCAAAAGCCGCAGGTGCTGATGGAGTCGTATGTTCTGCACAGGAAGTAACCCCGGGAATTCGTCCTGAGGGAACTGATGCCAATGGTCAGAGTCGAATAATGACTCTTGCCAGGGCAATGTCAGCAGCTAGCGATTACCTCGTCATCGGTCGTCCGATAACTCGGGCAGCTGATCCCAAAGAAGCTCTATCTGAGATCCAGCTCTCACTAGAGAATGCGGGTGTTTGATAGTCTGCCCTTCAATTAATAGCAGCTTTCGCTGTTTATCCGAATGAAATCTAAGGAAAACTCTAACGCTATGCCACAAAAAATTCGCAAAGCTGTCTTTCCCGTGGCGGGGATGGGCACTCGATTCTTACCAGCTACCAAGGCAAATCCCAAAGAAATGTTACCCGTGGTGGATAAGCCACTGGTGCAATATGCTGCTGAAGAAGCCGTCGCCGCTGGGATTACCGAGCTAATCTTCATTATTGGACGCAATAAGCTTTCGATTCCGGATCACTTTGATAAAGCCTACGAGCTGGAGGCTGAGCTGGAAGCGCGGGGAAAAGAGAAAATGCTTAAGGAAGTGCGCGGCATCTTGCCCCCGAATGTTACCTGTATTTATATTCGCCAGGCCGAAGCGTTGGGACTAGGTCATGCAGTACTGTGTGCCAAATCGGTGGTTGGTGATGAGCCTTTTGCCGTCATCCTCGCTGACGATATGATCGCACCCAAAAATGGTCTATCCGGTATTGCCGAAATGGTTGAAATCTACAACTACCATGGTTGTTCTGTGCTCGGCAGTGAGCGAGTACCAGAGGAAGATGTATCGCGCTATGGCGTTGTTTCTGCGACTGAAGCGGGCGAACGCTTGTGGCATGTGAATGGCATTGTTGAAAAACCTCCGGTTGAAGAAGCGCCCTCCAATATCGCAGTGGTAGGTCGCTATATTCTGACACCGCATATTTTCGAGTTGATTGAAAAGACTCCAAAAGGGGCGGGTGGAGAAATCCAGCTTACCGATGCGATTGCCGCATTGCTCAAATCGGAACGAGTCCTCGCTTACGAGTTTGAAGGCACTCGCTACGATTGTGGTGACAAACTGGGTTATCTGCAGGCAACGGTAGAATATGCATTGCGTCACCCAGAGTTAAAGCATGAATTTGCAGAATACTTGAAAGAACTCAATCCTGACGATTTTCTGTAGCGATCTATTGTAGGAGCCGCGTAGCGCGCTCCTACGATGAACTTGCCAGTGTAAACGTAAACCTGGAACCTTTCCCCAGCTCACTTTCTACCCACACACTTTGATCGTGTAGGGCGATTATTTTTTTGACAATCGCTAAGCCTAAGCCTGCGTGTCCGTTGGCAGACCTATGTGGATTATCCGCACGGTGAAAACGTTCAAAGATCAGTTTTCTATGCGCCTCGGATATACCTTCCCCCTGGTCTTTGACAGACACTGATATTTGTTCATTTTTATTAACAGAAACTTCCAGCGAGATATGCTGATTCTCTGAGGTGTATTGCAGCGCATTATCTATCAGGTTATCCAGTACTCTTTCGATTAATGCGATATCTGCTGTAACCAGCGTATCAACAGCATCCTCACTAACAGAAAGTCGAATTTTATTTTGTTCCGCTTTAAGTGAAAATTTGTTTACCACATCATAAACCAGTTCCAAAATCGAGAAGTTCTCAAAGTTAAGTTCTGTGTTGCGGGCTTCTAATTGTGCGAGATCAAAGAGTTGATCAATCAGTGATTGCAATCGGGTGGTCTGTTTTAAGGCGATATCAAGATATTGTTTTTTATCTTTTTCTGAGAGCGTATCGTATTTTAAAGTAATGGTTTCGAGATACCCCTGTGCCGATGCTAGCGGTGTTCTTAAATCATGCGAGATACTGGCAATCATTTCTCGACGTAGTTGATCTTGCTGCTTTAATGCAGCGACTTGCTCGGTAATATGTTGGCTCATTTGATTGAAACGATTTTCAAGTTCGTTAATTTCATCGCCATTATTTTTAGTGCCTTTATTAGTTTTGTTAAGTGATTGAATGGGACTCTGGAAATCGCTCTCGGCAAATTTTGTGACTTTTTCCTGAAGCTTTCTCAGTCTTAAAGTCAGTCTTTTAAAAAACAACAAGCCAACCAATAAACCAAAAGCTAAACTGCCCATTAATCCTCGGGTTGCCAGAGAGAGTATATAACTCTGCGATTGCGCTTGTTGTGCGTCAGTGAATTCCTCACCTTGTAAAACCACATAGAGATAACCCGCATCGGGGAGTGGAGTCACAGAAAAGGATTTTTTCCTATCGTGTGATCTTGGATCATCACCCGCCAGCGGGAACATGCTTTTGCCGGAGAGAAATTCTATAATCGGTTTTAAATCAACGCTATTACGCTTTACTTTTCCGGCCTCAGCTGAATAGGAAATAATTTTTCCAGCAGAGTCTAAATAATAGATTTCAATGCTGGGGTTAATTGACATGTATTGCATGAAGGTGTGCTTCATGGCGGGAATATCGAGCTGACCGTTGTGGACAATGCGTTGGTCATCGACCAGATTACGTGCCAGGTTACGGTTTAATTCCTGTGTTGCTGTATTTTGTACTTGTTGCGAAAGGAGCGTGATGGATATGGAGTACAGCAGACCAACAAATAATAAAATTAAAACCAGCCCCCATGCTAGTTTTGCGTACAGCGTGTGTGTCCATTTCATAGAACTTCTCCGATAAACTGGTAGCCGACACCCCAGACAGTTTTGATATAAATCGGATTTTTCGGGTCCTGTTCTATTTTACTGCGCAGGCGGTTCATGTGAGAGTTTACTGTGTGTTCGTAACCTTCATGGCTATAGCCCCAAACTTGATCTAATAACTGCATGCGGCTGAAAACTTGTCCAGGATGCTGGGCAAAGTAATGTAGTAGATCGAATTCTTTTGCTGTTAAGTCTAAGCGGTTTCCATTTTGCAGGACTTCTCGACTGGTTGGGTCGATGCTCAGGGCATTAAATTTTAAGGGTGTGTGATTGGGCGTGGTATGGCTGAGAGCTTCGGCTCTTCTTAATAGGGCTTTTACTCTGGCGATTAATTCCAGGAGGCTGAAGGGTTTGGTCAAGTAGTCATCTGCGCCGAGCTCTAAACCTAGTACTCGATCCAGTTCTGTGGTTTTCGAGGTTAGCATTAATATGGGTGTGTATTGCTCATTATCGTTACGTATGCGTTTGCAGATTTCCAGGCCGTCTATTCCGGGAAGCATGATGTCCAGAATTACGAGGTCGAATTTAATTTTTTGGTATTTCGTCCAGCCTTGGTCGCCATCGTGACAGACGGTGAGTTTATGGCCGAGATCTGCCAGGTGCAGACGGACGAGTTCGGCAATGTGTTTATCATCTTCTACAATGAGAATTTTATTTTTCATCTTTTAATTCTTGAAACCGAGATCACGCATTATTTGAGCATCTGTATAATATTAGAACGCATTTCTTTGCTTAGCAGTAAGCGAATTCTCTTGTCAGACTTTTGGAAAACCTCGCTGTAGCCAAGGTTTTCAGTGTCATAGACTTTGACATAATCAATGGTGATGAGTGTTTCAATAAAGTTCGCAATTAGATGTTTGTCAGAATAGTCAGGCGAGTTAAGCTCATGAATCATGGCAATACGTTCCGCCATTAATTGGCATTTTTTCTGCAGTTCTTCTTTGGGAATGGTTTCCTGATGATTTTTGGATAAAAGCGCCAGCGTTAAGTAATACACTTCTAAAATGGGTGAAATTACTTTGGCAAGTAGATTCAATCTGGTGAACTGGGATGTGCCCGAGCCACGACGACTGTAGGAGTTATCACTGCGGTTCTTAATGAGCAGGCCTTGCTGACTCATGGTTTTAAGCGTGTTCAATATGGCAGGCTCTAGTTCTTCTTTTGTCCAAACTAAAAACAGCTCTTTTTGAATAAAAGGGTAGGCGAGTGAGACTAGCTTAATAATGTCTTCTGACGACATATTACGTTTGTTGAAAAAACAGCAGGCAATAATGGATGGCAGTGCCATTAAATGTAGAATGTTATTTCTGTAGTAAGTTAACGAGATTGAATGTTTTTGATCCAGGTAGATAATGTCACCAAGTTCGTGGTGGCGTCTTTTAATCATTTTTAAAGATTCGGCATGGTGAATTTGTTGCAGACCGTTTCTTTCGGTAATGAACAGGTTATTTGAATAATTTTGCGATGCAATGAGGGACTGATACATTTCCAGAGCATGTGCGAGATCTTTTTCATCCATGGTTTGTTTGGGTGTTGCCAGCAGTACGGTGGCAATTAAATTGACTGAATTGACGGTTGCAGACTGATTAATTCTGGACATTATAGTGTCAGCCGTTTCTTCTACTACACTGCGTATCCAAAGGGGCCTTTTGGCGTCATCATATTGCTCTGTGTTCCAGGTTGGGTGCTGGTTATCTAGTACAGTTTTCAGAAATACAGGTTGCCCGAAATTGGTATAGACTTTGCCAAAATCACCTCGGATTTTTAGTATCGAACGGACGGAGTTTAAAAAGGTTTCACTCTTTTTATCTTCTCCGGATAACTCTGCTTGATAGGCTTTACTTTCCAAAAGCTTTTCATAGCCGATATAAACCGGAATAAATGCCACTGGTTTTTTTTGATGCTTAAGGAAACCCCGAATGGTCATCGAAAGCATGCCAGGTTTTGGTTTTAATAATCGACCCGTACGGCTGCGACCACCCTCTACAAAATATTCAATCGGAACACCTTTTGCGACCAAATCGGCGATGTATTCAAACATCACTGTCGAATACAGCTCATTACCCTTAAAGCTACGGCGAATAAAAAAAGCACCACCACCACGAAGAATTGAGCCAATCACTGGCATATTGAGGTTTTTTCCGGCGGCAATATAGGGAATTGCCAAGCCTTGATCGTAGATCACATAGGACAGCAGTAAATAATCAATATGACTGCGATGGCAGGGAACATATATCAGCGCATGGCTCTGCGCGATCTTTTTAAGACGCTCACTGTTACTGACTTCAATGCCGGAGTAAAAGCGATTCCAGAACGCAGTGAGTCCACGTTGCATAACCTGAATGGTGACGTTGGTACAGTTGGCGACAATCTCGTTTAAATATCGTCTTGCCTGAACTGTCGCTTTATATTCAGTGAGTTGATCTTCAATGCTTCTTTTTTGGATAGCTTTTCGAACATCCGGTTTCATTAATATTTCTCGTACCAGAGTTCTTCGATGTGATATATCCGGGCCAAGCGTGGCAGTGCGAATGTCGGTTAAGCGTGTTGATAAAACCGCTTGCAGACGATCAATAATATCGTCATCAGATTGATGGCGATATTCACTGCTGCGATAACTGATACTCTCCGAATATTTCACCACCACTTTGCGTCCGTGTAGCAAGATCGTAAAGAATTTTCTAAAGCCGCTGGCAAGCCGCCAGGAGTCGGCAAATAAAACTTTCATCCAGTGTTTTTGTGTTGCTACAGGTCTGCCCCAAAATACCGATACCGGAATGAACTGAATTTCTTCCTCTGGATAGTCGCGCAGAATTTCGATAATGCCGCGTAACATCCGTGAACGTTTGGGTTGTTTTTGCATCCAGGCTTTAAACGGCTGGCGCGGTGCGATGGTGTATACAGAATGCCAGGCATGTAATTGAGGGGAGCCAATACGGTTTAATGGCTGCGGCGTGGACAAGCGTTCGCATTCTGTTTCCAGCACCAACAGGTTGGACCAGGAGCGGGTTTCCAGCACGTAGATTACGGGTTGATCGGGTTTGATATGGAGCTGCGAGATATCGTCTGGAAAGACTTCCGTTTTCACCCACCAATATAGAATTTTTCGGGCGAGAAAATTAAAGGGGCTGCGAATACTCATGGTGGTGTAGGTATTTTCGTTGTGCTAGTGACCCATCAAAGCAACATTGTTGGAGTATTAGTACCATACACCTGTTGTTTCTCTACAGACACAAAAACGCCCGACATAAGTCGGGCGTTTAATTCGCTCTTAATTAGTAGCTGCTTAAATCATTAAGCAGCTACTATGAAATTAAAGAGGGATGACGTTAGCTGCTTGTGGGCCTTTCTGTCCGTCTTCCACATCAAATTCCACTTCTTGACCTTCAGCCAGAGTTTTAAAGCCGTCACCAGAGATTGCTCTGAAATGAACGAATACATCGTTGCCGTCTTCACGCTCGATGAAACCAAAACCTTTCTTCTCGTCAAACCATTTTACTTTGCCAGTAGTACTCATAAATATTTCCAAATAAATTAAAACGTGTAATCAGCGCATAGCGCCAGTCGATAAATGCTGAAAGATGAGGGAGATACTTACGAAAGACAAGATGAAGAGCAGAGGTGTTCAAAAAATTGCATATACATAAATAACCACTGTAAATCCTTACCAGCGGCGATAGTCTACCTCATTTTCAGGAAGCGTGCTGGGTAAAGCGTGCATAGATCACCAAATTTGCAGTAATTTTCTATCTAAATGGCAGGGTACATAGGTTTTAGGGGCTTGCACGGTTTCAATAATCCTAGATTTTAGCCCTGTTTTTCAGTTAATTCAGTGAGGAATCAGTGATTTTTAAAGGGTTTACGGTTCAAATAAAAGTTCGAGCTTGGATCCCAGCTCCCACTGCATTTCATAGTTAAGGGGTTCAGCAAAGCGCACGCCGGGAGAAAGTTCTAGAAATAGCCTGTCTTTCCACAGGTTTCGCCGATATCGGATGCGGTAGCGAGAAAGATCAAGCCTTACTCTGGGTCTGTTGACGATGGTATTTAGCCAGTCAGCGGAAAGATAGGTGCGGCTGGAGAGGCGATGGAAGTAGGAAAAATCCTGTTGAAAACTAATGCCGGAAGTATTTTCCTGCCACTGCGGGTTACTGGTAATTCTGAAATAGTCGCGGTTGCCAAGACGGTATTCAAAATCAGCCCGCAGACTGGATTCCCAGCCTTCATCTGAGTCCAGACCGATGATCGGGGTAATGCGAAGCAGCATTTGCTTACGTTTTTTGCTCGTACTAGAGCGTACGCGGAAAAACAATCGTGGCTCTTTTAGCCCACCCCGCAAACCTACCGAGATACTGGCTTCACGCAATAGGGAGTTTTTAAGTTTGTAACGTAGCGATGCTGTTGAAGTGGTGTTTTCCAGGCCGGTCAGATCACTGTCTTCGGGTTCGCCCTCAAACACTAGCTGGAGTCGTTTCTCTAGCTGGGGAAGGTCAATCTTTCCTCTTAGCCTGATTTTGGTGTTGCCAGTTTCTGTTTCTATATAGCTGCCATCCAGACTGAGCCTCAGGGAGGATTTAGCGAGTGATTCCTGCTCGCGGTCATCGCCAAAGAAATTGTCCAGCCAAATCGAGGTGCGCTGTAGTCCTTCTGTAAATTCGGCATGTCTACGCTCATTGGCGCTAATCACCGGGGTGCCGCATTGCTCTTTATCAGATGATATAGAGAGGAAGATATGATCCGGATTGTTTCTGGCGGTGGCGGGTAGGGCTATTAGTATGAGTAACACAAAGCTGATGGGTAAGTAGCTGCGCCAGAACATACTAAAGGCGTGTAATACGAGCAGGATTCTTGTTGTCCAGCACCAGTAAATGGTGTTCGGGGATCATTTGCCAGTTGTCGCTATCGGTTAGCGGCTCGGTTGCCACCAGTTTTCCACCCGGGAACTGATAGTCGTCGGTGGTGTAGTAAAGCGGCGGGGATTCGCGGTTGGTAGCATGCCTTGCGGCATAAATCTTATCCCCGTCGCTGACGATAACATTGAGCATTGAGGAGATGTCTCGCAGTGATATTTCAAGAGTACTGAGAATATCTTGTAACGCAGCTTCAATGCCGATGTGATCCGGATCCAGCATGCGTTGCCGCAGCATCGCAAACAAATATTCTGCTTCAGAGTTTCCGCGCATCTGTGCGGCAATCGTATTGGATAAATATTCGTGGCAGGCGAGTTTGAGGTTTTTGGAAAAGTTTTCAACAAAGCCGTGATGCATGAACAACAGCAAATTATCGCAAAACGGCTGGGTATTCATCAGCGAGATTTCTGCTTCGGAGTCCCCGGCATTGTGTACATTGGCGAGCCACAGCGGTGAGTGCATCGTCGCTGCCAGAGTGCTCAGATTATGATCGTGCCAAATGGGGCATTCGCGCATGTAACGCTGCGGCGCGTGCTTGTAATACCAGCCAAAACCAAAACCGTCCGCGCTGGGGCGAGCGTATTGCATTGAGCTTGGGCTGAGTGATTGTTGGTATAGCCCTTGCTCTGGCGTTAGTAGAAAATCACTCAGAGAAATATTGGGACCGAGATAGGCAGCGAGACGAGACATATTTCCATTTTACCTGATGCGGTGTGCGACGAATACGATCGCCATCGAGAATTTACAACTCTGGATGTTCATCCTGTAAACTTTACGTATATTGCGTTGAATGACACCTTATAAAGGTCATTGCAGCAAGTAAGCATTTTTATTGAACCTAAAAAACCATCCACACTGTTAAGATTAAGTATGCCCAAACAAAACTCTTATGAAACCCTGCCCGCCACCGGATCAGTGGACACACTCAAAGTCCCACCCCATTCAATCGAAGCCGAACAAGGAGTATTGGGGGGATTGATGTTGGATAACTCCGCCTGGGACCAAGTGGCGGATCGGGTTGGAGAGAATGAGTTTTATCGTCAGGATCATCGGCTAATTTTTAAAGCAATTGCTTCGCTGGCAGAAAAAAATCAGCCATTTGACGTCATTACACTCTCGGAATATCTGGATCCTCGCGGTCAGCTGGATAGTGCCGGCGGACTTTCCTATCTCGGTACACTGGCAAAAGATACGCCCAGTGCATCAAATATCCGCGCCTATGCCGATATCGTTCGCGAACGCTCGATATTAAGGAATTTGATTAGCGTTGCCGGAGAAGTCGCCGACAGTGCATTTAACCCCAATGGCCGCGAGAGCCGCCAAATTCTCGATGAAGCCGAGCGTAAGGTCTTTCAAATTGCCGAGCTTGGCATGCGCGGAAAGCAAGGTTTTCAGCCGCTCAAAACGCTGGTTAAAGGCGCAGTTGAATTTATCGATGCGATGCACGATAAAAAGGACGGGATCATTGGTATTCCAACCGGCTACGACGACCTTGATCAAATGACCTCTGGTTTGCAGGCGGGCGATCTGGTCATTGTGGCAGGCAGACCGTCGATGGGTAAAACCTCGTTCGCCATGAATATTGCCGAATATTCGGCGATGAAAACAGGCAAAGCCTCCGCCATATTCAGCATGGAGATGCCGGGAGAGCAACTAGCGATCAGATTGCTTTCATCCATGGGACGAATCAACCAGCAGCGATTACGAACCGGTTCCTTGCGCGATGAAGACTGGCCTCGCCTGACCAGCGCGGTTGAGCTGCTCGCCAATTTGCCGCTCTATATTGATGACACACCCGCACTGACACCCACCGAGCTACGCGCCAGAGCCAGACGCTTGGTGCGTTCGCACGACGGAGAGTTAGGCTTGATCATGATCGACTATTTACAGTTGATGCAGGTCGCTGGCGGCGGTGAAAATCGGGCAACAGAAATTTCCGAGATCTCCCGAAACCTCAAAGCACTGGCAAAGGAGCTAGGCGTGCCGGTCATCGCATTATCCCAGCTCAACCGGAGCCTGGAGCAGCGTCCCAACAAGCGTCCGATAATGTCGGATCTACGTGAATCTGGTGCTATCGAGCAGGATGCGGATGTCATCATGTTCATTTATCGCGATGAAGTTTATAACGAAGAAACCGCCGACAAAGGGATGGCAGAAATCATCATCAGCAAGCAAAGAAATGGCCCAATTGGTACCGTTCGGCTCACCTTCCTCGGTCAGTACACACGCTTCGAAAATTTCACGCCGGACATTTACTCCAGCCCCGAAATGTAATGAATGGCGGTCGCCTAAGCTCTTATCGCCCAGCGCGAGTAATCATTGATACCGGCGCGTTGACGCACAACCTGCAAGTGGCAAAAAAGGCAGCGGGTTCGGCTCGCGTTATTGCGGTGATCAAGGCCGATGCTTATGGCCACGGTATGCTCAATGCCGCCAAAGCATTACAGCAAGCCGATGGTTTTGCCGTGGCGACGCTCAACGAAGCTATCGCACTTCGCGCAGGCGATATAGAAAAATTTATATTGGTGTTTCAGGGAGGGCAATCTAAACAGGATTATCGACTCGCGCAGCAGCATCAACTGACACTCACTGTTCACAATCTTCAGCAACTCGATCAGTTGGAAACTACGCAGCAGCCGTGGCCGGATATCTGGCTCAAAGTTGATACTGGCATGGGACGAATGGGGATTGCGGTTAATGATGTAGACTCGGCGCTAAACCGCTTAGGCAATCACTGCAAATATTTAATGAGCCATCTGGCGTGTGCCGATGAGCGATCTGATCCGCTTAATCAAACTCAAATTAAACGCTTTAACAAATTGCTAAAAGCCACAGGTCTGCCAGGAAGTTTAATGAATTCGGCAGGTTTGCTGAGCCTTAAAAATCACTAC
>CAZNYF010000025.1:0-12467 GCA_964577195.1 uncultured Thiotrichales bacterium
TTTGCTGAAATCAACCCCGATGCAGCCAAGGAATCAGGCATTCAAGCGGGAGATTATATTCGCCTTGTATCACGCCGCTCAGATGCAATATTGATGGCGCAACTGACACATCGCGTGCCTAAAAATATGATTTTTGTACCGTTCCACTTTTTTGATTGCGCAAACCGATTAACACTGGGATTGCTTGATCCACATTCACGCCAACCGGCCTACAAACAATCTGCAGTACGCATCGAAAAGTGCAAAGACCAGAAAGTAGCAGCCAAACTCAGTATGGAAATGCGGGATTTTTAATGTTTGAAATACGAAATGATGAACCAGAATACGCTTTTCTGAGCGATAAGGATTCGGCAACGCTTAACCGTTACGGTTTTAACATCGATACCGTTGCCGCTGATGATGAGCTACGCAACACTAGTCTGAATATTAACTGTGATGCGGCGATTAGTGACAACCCCAATCGCTACAAGCAGCACGGATTCTTTTTCACCGCGGATAACTGTATTGGTTGCCACGCCTGTGAAGCCGCTTGCAGTGAGAAAAATGATAATCCCGGGCATATTGCTTTTCGCTCGGTTGGATTCGTTGAAGGCGGAACCTATCCTGATTATAGTCGCCTGAATATCTCCATGGCCTGTAATCATTGTGATGACCCAGTTTGTTTAAAAGGCTGCCCTACCCGAGCTTACACAAAATTTGCCGAATACGGTGCCGTGTTACAAGACCCGGATATCTGCTTTGGCTGTGGCTATTGCACCTGGGTTTGTCCCTACAATGCACCCCAGCTCGACCCCGTTAAAGGACAAGTCAGCAAATGCAATATGTGTGTTGACCGGCTGGAAGTTGGTCTTAAACCCGCTTGTGTCACAGCTTGTTTGGGCAACGCTCTGGATTTTGGCGTGATCGAAAACAAGCCAGAAAACAGGACTCAGGCAAAAGCAGAACTCCCTGGATTCCCGAGCACTGAAATCACCCGTCCCAATATTCGTTTTCAGCAAACAAAAAATCTGCAACGCGATATGGTGCGCGTGGATTCCGTGCCCATTAAATACCATCGAGATGATGAAGGAACCTATCATTCCGAGGTCAACTCACAAGGCCCGGTGGAAAAACACTGGGGTTTGAGTAAACTTTTTCACTCGCATGAAAATGCACACGCCATCTTTACTTTGTCTGCACAGACCGTTATGGGCGCATTTCTCATGCTGGTGCTCGGCAGCTGGTTTTCTTCGCCGGCGATAGCTGCAATTACAGCCTCCTCCGCGCAACTACCACTGCTCGCAGTAATGGTGGCCTTGATGGGCTTTGGATTATTCAAACTTAATATGCACTTGGGGAAACCGCATCGCTTTTATCGCGGCTACAATAATTTACGGCACTCACCCGTCAGCAGGGAAATAGCCGGAGTCACGCTTTTCTTTATCGGTTTGTGCGGTTATGCATTCTTCGCGGTGCTTGGGGTTGGGAGTATAAAAACGCTGTTTGCGATCATCGGCCTGGTGGGTTTTATCGCTGGCTCCTGGTACATGTATAAACTCTATCGCATTCCAGCAAGACCCTTCTGGAATCATTGGCAAACCGGTACCGCTTTTTACGGAACCATGTTGAGCTTGGGCGCTTTATTGGTGGCCATTATAGGAACAGTAGCAACAGGATTTAATCAAACTCTCATTCCAGTATTATCATTAATTGCCGCAGCAGGTTTAACTGTTGAAATCATCGGGCACTATTTTCATCGCCAGTATTTAATTCATGGACCAGGAGAGGCGGGCGCATCGTATTACATTCAGAACAGTGACTATGGTAAAACCTGGTGGTTAAGAAATATCTTGCTAGGCATAAATCTAGTGGCATTGTTGATCATCTCACAAAGCCCTTTGTCTGGAATCGGTGGCGCGATGATTGGCTTGACCCTGACAATTTCGATTTTGACAAGCGCCTATCTGGGGAGAATACTGTTCTACATGGTCGTAATCCCCACTACCATGCCTGGCGCATTCTTTTGGAAAAACCAGAAATTTGTTGATCATGCCAGGGACTCCGGCTTAGCCGACATGCAGCAGCTTGGCGTAGCCTATGAGCGGCACCATAAGTTCAAATTTGGCGAGTTAATCAGCACAATCAAAGAAAATGATTTCCGAAGTATATGGGCGCATACTAAAAATATCTTAACGGGTAAGTAAAGGTCATCCTTAGGAACCCAATGTTTTAGGACACTACAGAAAAGGATTCTATGCTCTAGATTTTAACCGGAAACCATTATGTTGAATCGATTTCAAATTGTTATTCTTGCTGGATTTGGCATATTGTTAACCGCTATCGTATTGATTGTCGTTACCCAGCAACGTGAAAAGGAATTCGCCACCTATCAATTTGAATCTCAAAAAATCCTACTTGCCAACACCTCCAAGATATTGGCACAACACATATTCAGGCAACGGCAGAACCTTCAGTGGTTTGTTTCCCAAAACCATCAACTGTTAGCCCATCTAAGATTTTACCCTCAAGACCCTAAGGCCTTTTCTAAATTGCAAAATCGGATGAGACAAACCTTTCCCGGTTATTTTAACTTTACAATAATAGATGAAAATGGTTCGCCGATATGGATGGATATCGAGACCAAAGTAGGCACTGTTTGCCAAAATGAGATTGATCATTTTAGTAAAGAAGCAGTGCTTTCAGGTATCAAAGCAAAAAACTCTGTTCTCATCCACCCAAACCTTCATCAGTATCATTATGATTTGATGACCTTGCTAGTGGTTCGACCCAACGTAAATAATATATTTTTTGTCAGTTTCTACCCTGATGGCCTTGCTAAAATACTAAAATCTCAGCAAAAGCCTGGGCATCAGCTAATACTGGTTAAAAAAGGTGACACAGCATTAATCGAGATCACAGCAGAAGGAGCCAGAGACAAAATCCATCGCGATATTCGATTAACCAAAAAAGAGATGCTTGGTTTAAAAACATTTAAGGATGTAAAAGGAACTGATTGGCGAGTGGTAGACCTGCAAGACCAAAGTTACCTGGATAGCTATCGCCAACAACTTTGGCAAAAAGCATCCACAATTGCGCTCATCGCTTTTATCATTGGTTTATTTCTCATCGTAGCATTAATCCGGCTTTTATCAGCTAAACGGTAATCCTTGGAGCTCCGCGAGGTGGCCATCGCCAACTAAATAGCTCTGCTTGAACCGAGAAAATCAGTTGCTTGAAGACTACAAAAATATTTGCTATCCACTCGAAATCCCCGCATCACTATGTCATTTCTATAATTTATTACACAGCTATGCTAAGGTCTGTGCCTTCATTCCGGTGACGGCTAATTTGTCTGTCAGGCCGGTAATTTTTTTACGTCGCACAAGCGACAAATGAGTAACTTGGAGTATCCAATGACTGACGTTGCAAGCGAGCTTGATGCACGCGGCTTAAACTGCCCACTTCCTATTTTAAAAGCTAAAAAAGCCATCAATGGCATAGAATCAGGCGAAGTACTGAAAATTATTGCGACTGACCCCGGCTCCGTTAAGGATTTCGAAGCATTCTGCAATCAAACCGGACATGATTTGGTTGAAAGCGCAGAAGCTAGCGGTGAGTTCATATTCCTGATCAAGAAGAAAGCTTAATCAGTTTTTAAGGCATCCTTAAAAATAGAAGCACCCATAAAAAAGAGCCGAAAGGCTCTTTTTTTGCCTAAAATTTGCTCGCCTACTCGGGTAGAACGCTTTCTCCCTGCATCAACTGCTCAATTGTTTCTCTAGCGCGAATCTCAATCGATTGGTCACCATCGATCATAATCTCTGGCACTCGCGGCCGAGCGTTATATTGCGAACTCATCGAGAAGCCATAGGCTCCAGATGAACGCATTACCAGCAGATCCCCTGGCTTAAGGGATAGCTCTCGCTGCTTGGCAAGAAAATCACCTGTCTCACAAATGGGGCCAACAATATCGTATTTTTGTAAAATGCCATTATTGTGCTGAACGACGGGCTGAATCTCCTGCCAGGCGCTATACAGACAGGGACGCAGGTTATCGTTCATTGCTGCGTCCACAATCGCAAAGCGTTGCGTACCGTTATCTTTAAGAAACTCTACCTGCATTAGTAAAACCCCTGCATTTCCCATAATGGCTCGCCCTGGCTCAAGGATAATTTTGTAATCACTGCCTTGCAGTCGTTGTAAAATCACCTTTGCGTATTCAGAGGGCAGCGGCGGAGTTTCATCTCGGTAACGAATACCCAGCCCACCACCTAAATCGAGATGTTCAATTTCAATACCGTGGCTTTTTAGTCGATCAGCCAAATCCAGCACACGCTCCAGAGCATCTAGAAAAGGCTCGACCTCAGTGAGTTGTGAGCCAATATGACAGTCAATGCCAATCGGTTGGATATGCTGCATATCGACTGCATTCAGATAAACCTGCTCAACAATACTGATATCAATGCCAAACTTATTCTCTTTTAAGCCGGTCGAAATATACGGGTGTGTACCCGCATCCACATCAGGATTAACCCGAATCGAAACCGCAGCAACTTTGCCGATACGACCAGCAACCTCATTGATCCGCGCAAGCTCAGCTTCGGACTCCACATTAAAGCAGTGAATGCCGACTTCCAGCGCACGCTGAATTTCATCGCTACGCTTACCAACGCCGGAAAAAACGATTTTCCCCGGATCACCACCGGCAATGAGCACGCGCTCAAGCTCACCCACAGAAACGATATCAAACCCGGACCCTAACCGCGCCAGAACATTCAAAACACCTAGACTGCCATTGGCTTTGACCGCATAGCAAATCAAATGCGGGTGATCGCCCAAAGCATCATCAAAAGCGTGCCAGTGTCGCTCTATGGTAGCCCTGGAATACACATAGGCAGGCGTGCCAAACTGCGCCGCAATATCTCTCAGCGGCACCTCTTCAGCCATCAGATGGCCATCGACATAATTAAAATAATCCATTATTTTTTCTGCTCTTTTTTATCTGTGCTCGCATCATCCGGCAAATACAACGGCCCAACTTGACCGCAACCAGAAAGACCGATGCCCACAATGAGTGTTAATACAATAAGATTCATAAACTGCAAAGTATTACACTTGAGCGAAAACTGAAAGTAGATCCTGCCAATTGAAGACCGTTGATTTGACACAATGAAACTCCGCAACCACATTTTGCTCTGGCTGGTAGTGACCAGCCTACTGCCTTTGCTGATACTTTCAGTTGGCGGCGCGCGCTATAGCCAAAAGGTTTTTATCGAAAGTATTGACAGCGAAATGCTCGATGAACTCAATCGCCTCAGCACCAAGCTCGACGAGCTTTTTGCAACACAACGGCAATTACTCCGAAATTTATCGCGTTCTGATGCCGTGAGAAATTTTGGTGCTGCGCTCCCTCGTGCAATCGAAGCGGGTGGGGTGACGGCTGAATTTTCCAGGGAACGGTACAACCTGGAAGTCTATTTTGTTAGCCTGCAACAGCTGGTTGCGGAGGATGCAGAGCTAAGATTACTGGATGCACAAGGACATACGGTGATTAAAGCCTCATTTGGGCAAACCAGCACAATCCAACTGGAAACACTGTTGCCTTATGCGATCAGTGAAAAAGAACCACCAACCGCACTGACCGAACTACTCACAACTCTGCCTCAGAACGAAATTAGCCACCGACCGCTTGGGCTGACCTCATCCTCCGGTCACCCCGTCTTATTGGCAGATTCAATTTTGCCGATACAACTCGACGATGGGCAGCGGCTCTATCTGGTTTTTAGCAATTTTGGCGGAAGCCTCGATCATCTGCTTGATCGCGCGCCTCGCTTACGCAATGCAAAACTGACTGTAATCGCTACAGAACCTAGCGCCAGCACCGAAGAATTGATGCTGTATGACGATCAACGCAGCGTTCGTTTCAGCCTTGCCTCAAGCAAACGCGCAGACTACGCAGCCGGAAATGGTAGCGCTTTCAGCAATGTGGCGGGGGAAGTCGCGCAAATAGACGATGCGCGCATCTACCTTAATGAATACCTACCCCATCCCGACAGGTTAACCAGCTGGCTTTTAGTAGCGAGCCTCGACAGTGAGCGTCTTCTGGAACAATTCAAACTGGCAAAATGGGGAATGCTAGGTTTAATCGCGATCGTATTTTTACTCGGCCTGCTGATTGCGTGGAGAGTATCGAGGCATCTGTCTCGACCAATCTCGCGACTGGCACACAACCTCAACGCCTACGCGCACAATCAGCAATCGCTACCCGATATCCCCGCGCTTTCAAGTGAGATAAAATCACTGCAAGCCGCCTTTCGTAAAATGACCGCTTCAATAGAAAAATCACAACAGCAAAAACAGCGCAGTGAAAAAAAATTACAACAACACGCCAAACTCGCCTCGCTGGGAGAAATGGCGGCGGGTATTGGTCATGAGCTGAACAACCCGCTGACCAACATTCTCTCTCTGGGTAAATTGATCAAGCGGCAGCAACATCAACAGGGAGATACCACCAGCGATGTTGACTCTTTGATTGGAGAAACCCATCGCGCCTCAAAAATCGTCAGCGGAATGTTAAATTTCTCGCGCCAGATCAGACCAGAGATGCAGGCAATCGACCTCAACCCGTGGATTAAAATGTGCATCCAACGGATCGCCAAAAAAGCACTTGAAGCAGGGATTAAAATCCATTTCACAGCTGCTAAGGATCTGGTTTTTCAAGGTGATCCTTTTCAACTTGAGCAAGTTATGATTAACCTGCTGACCAACGCCATCCAGACGAGCCAGCGAGAACAATCTATTCAAGTCACAGCCGAGTCCTCCGATCAGCAACTGGTGATTCACGTAATCGATGCTGGTGAGGGGCTTGAAGCCAATATCGAGAACCGTGTATTTGAACCTTTTTTCACCACCCGAAAAATCGGAGTTGGCAATGGGCTGGGGTTATCTATTAGTATGGGAATTATCGAAGTGCATGAAGGAACATTGAAACTTCGGAATAATCCTGATCGCGGATGCACCGCTGAAATTCGTCTGCCACTCACCACATGACTGATCAACCGACCATTTTCTTTGTAGATGATGACCCCAAAGCCGGGGAGTTGTTCCGGCGTTTCTGTAGCGCTGTCGATATTCAGGTAAAGCCTTTTAAAAACCCGCTACTAGCACTAGATGCGTTTAAAAAAACACCCTGCGACCTGCTAATTTCAGATTTAAAAATGCCCGAGATGACCGGCATTGAAGTACTGGCTGCGGTGCGCGAGCAAGATCCCGATATTCCCGTGATCCTGATTACCGGTTTTTCAACGGTCGATAACGCCATAGAAGCATTGCGGCTGGGGGCATCAGATTTTATTAAAAAACCCTACGACCCGGAAGAGCTGGTGCATCAAGTTCAACTATTGCTCGATAACCGTCATTTAAAGCAGGAAAATCGTCAGTTAAAAGCAGCTTTAAGCGGCTCCGGTCAATCCTCATTGATTGGTGACTCTAAAGTGATGCTCGAACTCAAATCCCTGATCAAAAAGCTTGCTGAAATTCGTTGCAACGTGATCATCTATGGAGCATCCGGCACAGGGAAAGAACTGGTTGCGCGAGATCTGCATCATCTGGGTTCATACAAAAACCAGCCGTTTATCGTCATCGACTGCGGCGCACTCACCGACACCTTGCTGGAAAGCGAATTGTTCGGCCACGAAAAAGGCGCATTCACCGGAGCAGACAAAAAACGCATTGGCCGCCTCGAAAGTGCTACTGGCGGTACCGTTTTTCTGGATGAGATCTCAAATATCTCTGATGCCATGCAGACCAAACTCTTGCGCGTGGTACAGGAGCAACAAGTGACCCCGGTAGGTAGTGCTGCCATCATTGATATTAATGTACGGTTCATTGTCGCCACCAACCAGAACCTGGAAGAACTTGTCGCAGCCGGTAAGTTTCGACACGACCTGTATCATCGGCTTAATGTCGTTCAGATTAACGTGCCATCGTTGCAGCAACGCGTTGAAGATATCCCGCTTTTAACCCGGCATTTTATTGATCACTTTAATTTACTCTATCAGCTCAAAGTTCAAACATTCTCTCAGCCCGCAATCAAACAGCTCATGCATTACGATTGGCCAGGCAATGTACGTGAACTCAAAAATTTGGTTGAACGCCATATGGTGCTGGATCAAAGCGAGCAACTAGAGTTGTTGATGCCTCCCAAAACGCGCAGCCATAACAATGGCAGCGACAACATCGATTCTGACCTGCCGGATTTGGCCACACTAGAAGAACGCTACATCAAGAAGATTCTCGGAAATAGTCAGGGCAATCGAAAAGAAGCCGCGGCAACGCTTGGGATTAACGCCACAACGCTATGGCGCAAACTACAAAACTATCAAGACTGACTTCCGACTTTGTAACGATAGCAGCTTCGCTGGCCAAAAAATCATCCCTCTGTCATCGGCAAAGCTTTGCCATTCCGCACCACTGAGAAGCAAAAAACGACCATCCAAGCTGGTATGAATCAGCCCATTTATCCGCCTTTCATCGGGTTTTTTGTGCGCCCACTCAGCTTATCCTGCAATACACTCCTTTAGGCACTACAAACTGTGATGCGGGTCTACTAAACATACGGAGAATAGCGGCATTATTTTTGTCATCAATAATAACAAACTAACTTAATTAGTGGCGCTCATGAATATTTTGAATCAATCAATTTTCTTCAAACTTTTTGCCTACGGAATACTCTCTCTTTGTATTCTTGGCGGCGCATTCACTTACGCATCCTCAGTGATGGCAAGTCAGCAAATTGCGCCGTCTAAAATCAATTCCCAGATCTCCGCTCCTACTCAATTAGAAACAAACCCCGCAGAACCAATCCAGATTGCGTATTCCAGTCCCAACGAATATACGAACAGCGTCACCACTCAGAATGCTGGATCCACACTATCCAACCGACAAAATCCAGATATCTGGTTACCTGTATTAACCTGGCTTCTTGGGTCTGCCGCGCTAGCGATGTTTGGCTATAAGCGGATGCGCCACTCTTAAAACAATTTTTAAATTTCACATTTCTAAACTCCCAGCATTGCAATTTGCAATACCATAATTTCAAATTGCACGATCTTCACAGAAACATGTAAGCCAAACTGGGCATTTCTCCTGTAAGCCATTGATTATAGATGGTGGCACAATAAATGCAGGGATATATACCCAATCAACAGTTTGGAGATCCAATGAAACGCAGAACTTTTCTAAAAGGCAGCATCGCTGCTTCTGCAGCTACTGTCGCCGCTGGCGCCGGACTGCTCACCCCTCAAGCAGTCTTGGCCGCATGGCCTAAAGCTGCATTCGAGGCCAAAGACGTTAAATCCGCAATGTCCGCAATTGCTGGTGGCGATAGCCCCGCAGCTGGTGACATTAAGATTAAAGCTCCTGATATCGCTGAGAACGGCGCTGTAGTACCCATTACAGTTTCTACCAGCATGGCAGGCGTTGAGTCTATTTCCGTAATTGCTACGGGCAACGGCACTCCGTTGGTTGCTAGCTTTAATCTTGGCTCCGGTGCTGAAGCGTATGCTTCTACCCGTATCAAGATGGCGAAAACATCTGATGTAGTGGCTGTAGTAAAAGCCAACGGCAAGCTGTTTTCTAACAAGAAACAAGTCAAAGTCACCATCGGCGGCTGCGGCGGTTAACTCGGAGAATTATTATGTCTAGTATTAAAATACGTGCGAAAGATAAGGGCGGCGTTACTACAGTTAAATGCCTGGTTAGCCACCCTATGGAAACTGGTCTGCGAAAGAACAAAAAGACCGGTAAGAAAATCCCTCCTCATTTCATCGAAACTGTCACCGCGGAGCATAAAGGTAATGCTGTGATGACGGCTCTTTGGAGCGGTGGCGTTTCTAAAAACCCTTACCTGTCATTCAAGTTCAAAGGCGCTGCTGCCGGTGATGATGTCAAAATCTCATGGACTGATAACACGGGTAAATCAGACTCAGCAACGGCTCAAGTCAAATAAGAGCCTAAGACTCTGTTTTCTGGTTGCCACTCTTGGCAACCAGAAATTTATTCTTGGCTGATCCAGCCAAATATAAGTACCTTCCCACCTAAAGTTTAAGCAGTTCTGCTTGTAAAAAATCAGCTATTAAGTCTTTCTTCCGAATGGACGCTAATTAATTTAGCCAATACAAGATTGTGCGTTCAGGTTCAAACCGTCGAATCGCATGTGCGTTAGCTATTGAGAAGACTCGCAACCCGGCGATTGCGCTATATTAGTGTTGACCGACCCTAGTACATTTTAATGCGGACAAGTGTACTAGTACTCCAACAATGTTGGAGTACTAGCTAACAGACAGCTTGCTCCCAAACTCTCCATTCCCTTGAAATTTAAAATGGGATGCCAGGGAACCTTCAAGTTGATCCTCATGCTCGGCCGGGAAAACAAACAATAAATCTGTGCCCGCTTCTCCTGCCTTATCGCGAAAAACCGGAATCCGAAATAATTCTGAACCAATCTCGCTACGCAAGCGGAATCCAACCTCAATATAGGCATGGACTGGCAGTTTACTAAGGTCTGACCTAACCCGTAGCCCATCCAGACCAATATCCCGTGCTTCAGTGGTATGCAGCTTAAAACCAAAGCAATAAATAACGATTTCCTGTGATGTAGAAAAACGCCCGAAATGAGCGCTCTGTTCTGGCCTATGAAGTAAAACGTGTACCTTTTCTGCCTGGTTCATCGAGTCCCACCTGGAGTCGGTTGCAAATAGTTTGTGATGAAGTTCAGTAGTAGTGACTGAAATCGGGCGTGATGGTTCCCCCGCTTTTGGATTATCCAAGATGTACAGAAGTGAACATCTACCTGGAAAATGTAAATAATTGTTATATGATGCCTGTAAGATGGAGAAATTGTGACCTAGTAGACATATTCCTGTAGCTTCAGTCACTTCGCCACGCGAAAACAGAACTTGTGCCGAAGCAGAATTGTAATGGGTGATGACTTTTCATCGACCATAGACGACATGGACTAAACAGGATGTTGGTCTGCAAATTCCAGGAAAACTACCCCTATTTAGAATATGGAGACCAACCATGAACGACCTTAATCCCGGCGAAATTTTTTCGTCTTTACAAACGAGCTTAGGCGGCATTTTGCCAAATATCCTCACTATCCTTGCAATACTCATTATTGGCTGGCTAATTGCCGTCATCGTCCGTGCAGTAATACGCCGCGCACTCGGTGCTGTTGGCGTCAATCAGCATCTGTCTAACTCCACTTCTGGCGGCATGGATGTGGAAACCGGTGTCGCTAAAGGCGCTTACTGGATCATTATATTAATGACCCTGGTTGCTGTGTTCAGCAAACTCGACATGCCAATGGTGTCTGAACCCTTAAACGGTTTGATCTCCCAAGTATTTGAGTATCTGCCAAAAATTATTTCCGGCGGCGTTTTGGCACTGGTTGCCTGGGTACTGGCGACAGTTGTCAGAACCCTGACCACCAAAGGCCTTGCCTCTACTCGATTGGATGAAGCATTGGGCGAGGAAGCTGGCATGGCCTCCATTGGCAGCAATATCGGTAATGTGCTCTTTTGGCTGATCATCCTTTTATTCCTTCCAGCAATTCTCGGCGCACTCCAGCTTGAAGGATTGCTATCACCAGTACGCGATATGGTCGATAAGATTCTCGCCATGCTACCGAACATTTTTGCTGCTGGCGTCATTGGCTTTGTCGGCTGGCTGGTTGCAAAAATTCTGCGTGATCTGGTTTCAAACCTGCTCTCTGCGACGAAGATTGATGCGCTGGCACTAAAATCCGGTATGCCCGTCACCATGCGAGTTTCAAAAGTGTTGAGCATGGTGGTTTTCATACTGGTCTTTGTTCCAGCACTGATCTCTGCGCTGAACGCATTGCAAATTGATGCCATTTCAGAACCTGCCATCAACATGCTGAACAAGATGATGGCTGCAATCCCAAATATCATCTCAGCCGGCATTATTCTCATCGTTACCTACTTTGTTGCACGCTTTGCAGCGATCACCATCAGCCTGATGCTTAGCAGCATGGGGATGGATGAGTGGCCTGAGAAGCTAGGCGTCAACGGGTTAAGTGATCGTTACGCACCTTCTATCATCGTTGGCAAAATCGTCTTGTTCTTTGCGATGCTGTTTGCGGTTGTCGAAGCAGCCGGCATGCTGGGATTCGAACAGGTTGGAGATATCGTCGCGATGTTTATCGAATTTGGCGGAAAAATTCTACTCGGCTCAATCATCCTGATGGTTGGTTTTTGGCTGGCAAATCTGGCACACAGCACCATCAGTCATGTTGGCGGAGAAAGCAGCAGTAGCATGGCCAACATCGCACGCCTCGCCATTATGGGTATCGTGACTGCGATGGGCTTGAGCGCAATGGGCATTGCCGATGGCATCGTCAATCTCGCTTTTGGTCTCACCTTGGGCGCTGTCGCAGTTGCTGTCGCGCTGGCATTTGGACTTGG
>CAZNYF010000025.1:12567-22644 GCA_964577195.1 uncultured Thiotrichales bacterium
CAAACAGCGCCATTGACCCTTTAAAGCCAACGCTTGATCGCGTTGGCTTTTTTATGTGAGAAATATTAATTCGTTCCGTTGTCTCTAAAATTTTGTGACAGACTTAGCTGTAAAACAGGACATTCGAACTCAGAATAGCCTTACTTCCCGACAAGCGGGAAAACAACAATAAGAGTAATTATCAAAATGCCCTTAAACCCAGAAAGAACGACTCCAACGCTCCGACAACTCGTCACTCTATTAAGCGTGTTCGTTTTGGTACTTACGGCAACAGCTGCCTCTGCGTATCAGACTCGAATCATCGGTGGACAAGCCAGTCTGGAATCAGCCTGGCCAAGCGTCGTTCGATTGGAGTTATCACTACCCGATGGCAGAAAACGTTTGTGCTCCGGGAACCTGATATCCAGTCAATGGGTGATGACGGCAGCACATTGCTTCCACAACAAGGCCCATCAGCAAGTAATTTTTGCTGGCGATGTCGAGGCTTATCCCGGACTGCACCGTTTGAGCCAAAAAAAGACTCACACAAGCCGCGTAGTACAAAATATTTTTATTCACCCGCAGTTTGCTCTGAATGCTCCCTTCGATTTTGACTTCGCATTAATTGAGCTGAGCAATCCGGTTGAGCTACCCGTATCGACACTACTAGTAAACCCTCCTGAAGTGGATGAACTCACTACCGTTTTAGGGTGGGGAGTGCAAAAACTGAATTCTGGAACGAACAACCCACTCGGCACATCTCTCGCAAAGACCTTACAAGAAGTTGATGTCCCGATTGTTTCAAACCAGCAATGTCAAAACGCGATGGGAACCAGCATTCGTGAGAGCATGACCTGCGCTGGCTACCCTCAAGGCGGAAAAGATAGCTGCAACGGTGATAGCGGCAGCCCGATGATGGTGCTACGCGACGGTCAATACACTCAAGTAGGAATCGTCAGTTACGGAATCGGCTGCGCGCAGCCCAACCGATATGGTGTTTACGCACGCATTGAATTCGCCTTACCCTGGATTAACGAACTGGTATCAGATGTTCAATTAACCGATACCACCACAGCCGCGAGAAAAATCAACACACCAAAAGACCTCGAACTCACGCCAAACTCCAGCCAACTGGGAGATGAAGGTGAAAAGATCGGACCCCGCCAGAGCGGCGGCGGCAGTCTTTCATTTCTCGGAATATTCGCCTTATTAGCCATCAATCGTCACAAACGTTTTTCTACCGCATCATAAAAACTCACTGACTGGCTTCCTTCAAAAGCCCGTTTTGTTAGAAGATTTTAATCAGTATTTTTTTCTTCTCGATTTAAGAAACCTTCCATAAACATTAACTCAGGTTAATGTTGCTGATACTCCAATCATTTTAAATACCCGTGCATTTATTGATATATATCAATAAATAGTTACTCGTATTGAGCCAGGTGAAATTAGAACTCAGCTAAAAGGAATAAAATATGCGTATAAGACGATCGTTTTTAACATTAATTGGAATGGCATTTCTGCTCGGTCAAGCCATACCTCTGAGCGCTGATGGTAATACGGTGACCTCTGAATCTACAGCGCCAGCCGCCTCAGCTGAATTGCATTTCAAACCATCGTACCTCTCAATAAAAGGGCACCGTAAATTATCCGTTAAAGACTGGACTGATCCGGAAATATGCGCGCAGTGTCATCCTCGCCAATATGAAGGTTGGAAGGGATCAATGCACTCTAATTCATTTAACGATCCCGTTTTCCAAGCGGAATGGGCAATGGCCGAGAAAGCATTGGACGGGAAAATGATGAACTATTGCGGCGCATGCCATACACCAATTGGAGTGGCTACCCAAACAATCGAGTTTGACCCTGAACCAAGTGAAGGCGCGCTACACGGTAAATTTACAGCGCCACCGCTGGCTTCAAAAGGCGTCTCATGTGACGTCTGTCATACCATCTCAGGTTCAAATATATCCAAAACAGCGGTATTGGAGCACGGCAATGGCTCTTTTATTATGGACCCCGGGCCAGTTAAACGGGCAACCTTAAAGAATCCTGACCCCGTCTCCCCCTTTCATGAAACTGAATATTCCAAGCATCACACCAGTTCAGCGTTTTGCGGGAACTGCCACAATATTTTTCACCCTACAAGCAACTTTCCCATAGAGCGTACTTACGATGAATGGAAATACTCATCGTACGCACAAAATAATGTGCAGTGTATGGATTGCCATATGGTTCCAGTTGCAACTGCGATACGTGTAGCGGATGAAATGAAACCGGCACATCAGCTAGAAAATTCTCAACTCGGAGGTTTTGCCGGCGTAGGTGGGCCACTTCGTAAAGTAGTGCACGATCACGGCTTTGTGGGTGGTAACGCGGTTATCACATCACTACTAAATGGTGAGGGAACTGAATCCAAACATACAAAAGAAGCTGTTAAGCGCTTACAAAGCGCAGCCTCGATCAATGTTTCTGTACTCCCCCAAGCAGGCCAGCTCCATAAGTTAGTGGTCAGAGTAAATAACGATCGCGCCGGCCATAATTTACCAACGAGCTTAACCAACGTTAGACAGATTTGGCTGGAAGTTGTTGTTACCGATGATCAAGATCGAGAGCTCTTGCGATCTGGCACATTAACAGACAGGAACCAGATACCAACAGGCACCACCGTGTTCAATTCCAATGCGGTTGATAAAGATGGAAAATTTACCCAGTTTCCTTGGGAGATTGCTAGATTTACGGATACCAATACGATTCCACCTAAAGGTCATAGAGATACAAATTTTGCCTTCAACCTGCAAGGTGGCGGTAAGGAGATAAAGGTCCTGGCAAAACTCCATTACCGATCCTTCTCTCAATATACTGCGGATAAATTACTTGGCAAAGGAAAGGTAGTAGTTCCTTCTGTAGAAATGGTTGTACACGAAATTAGCTTCCCGATAATAGATAAGAAAGTACTGGATAATATTTCTAGTGCGGCTCCATCTAACCCGTCTAATCACTAATAAGGAATGTCAGATGAATATATTCACTAGTAACACAGCAAAGTTATTACTGACGGGATTGTTTGTTTCACTTTGCCAGCTTGCCATAGCAGAACCCGCAGAACCTGCAAAGGTCGAAGCAGTAGAAAAAATCGAGAATCAAAAAGCAGCGCTGCCCTCTTTTAAAGTCAAAGCCTTAACTCAAAATGGTGAGCCAGAAGAACCGAGCCCGGACTTCAAGTGGACCGCTGGGAATATCAAACTGGCTGTCGAGGGTGATGTAAAACGAGGGGAGATGCTGGCGACTGAAGGTAAATGCAGTAAATGTCATGGCGAAACGGGTATTAGCGAGGATGATGATACCCCCAGTATAGCGGGTCAAATCAGTGCTTATTCATTTAAACAATTGCATGACTATAAAGAGGGTATACGTGAAAGCAGAGAAATGAAGAAAAAGGTTCGTAAGTTAAGTGCTAAAGATATGGCTGATATTTCTGCATGGTACGCAACACAAACTCGCGAAAAAAAGTTAGGCGGGAAAATTCCGGTTTTAGCAGATAAAGGTGATTCAAAGCGCTTTATATTAGGCTGCAATACCTGCCATAACGAAACCGCAATGAAGCGTGGATACCAAATACCAATTCTGGAAGGACAAAAGGTCGGGTACTTTAAAGAGACGATGCTCGCATTTAAAGAAGGTGATAGAGACAATGACCACTATAATTTAATGCGCGGAATCTCTGAGAAATTAACAGAAAAAGAAATTAATGAATTAGCTGAATATTATTCAGCAAAACCATCGAGTGAATAAGTTACCCTTCTTTTGGGAGAACACATGAGTGAGCTATCAGAAACCAAACCAGCCCCATTCCTGAACAATACACTTAGGCTGATGATCATTATTTTTATGGCGATAGCCTGCTATTTCATGGTGATGTTCATGGTAAACATGGGCAATGATATGAGCAAAATGACCGTTTCTGTTGTTCGTATGAGTGATGACGTCCATATCATGACCAAGGATATGACTGGCATGGCGAAAGAAATGACCACCATGGCATCAAGCATGGTTGAAGGTCAGGAGAAAATGGGCAATGATTTTTCTGGTGTCGCTCAAAACATGAACGTAATGACCGAAAGCATGGGAAATATGAGCCGTGACATGAATGGCTTGGGCAAAAACATTGGCAGCATGGACTCGAATATGGCGCAAATGACTCAGTCAATGGGACGAATGAGTCAAGACATGGCGATCATGAATGGTTCCATGGGTCGCATGGGACAAGACATTAATAAATTTACAAGACCTGAAAGTATTATGATGCCTTTTCTACCAAACATGCGCTAACTACCCATTTTCAATCGGCTCTGAGAATGAAGACTCAATAAAATAATATTCAACTGAGCAGTTCAGAAATTTTTGAAGTTGAGGAATTATAAGAGTACAGCCGCTGAATAAAAATAAACACCAACACAGTCAGCACAGAAAACACTGACAATTCTAAGTCAAGATTAAGGCTGCGCTCGATGCCCCATAATATCGCAATTGCAATTGCTAACAATGAACCTTGATGAAGGCTCCAGATACGTATTTCCTGGCTTTTCATTAACATCAAAGGTAACGGAAATACACAAAGTAAAATCACCAACTGACCTACTTCCACGCCGACATTAAATCCAAACAATGAGTAGGCAATTGATTGCGCGGGTAAACCCAAATCAATCAGTACCGACGCAAACCCAAAGCCATGTAATAACCCAAACGCAAATGCCAGTTTCCAGCGAGTAAAATTAAACCTAGAACCAAGGTTATTCCAGGCTGTAAAAATAATAGAGACCGCAATAGCGGTCTCTACCCAGCGTGACGGTAGATTCGCCCAGCCTAAAACTGCGAGCGAGAGCGTTAAAGAATGCGCCAGTGTGAACGCCGAAATAATAGCAATGAGTTTACGAGGAGAAGTCTGTTTTTCTAGCGCCACCACGAATGGCAATATAAGCACCAGAATAAATAGAATATGATCCAGCCCAATCCAGATATGCCAAATACCTTCGACAATGTAATTAACGAATACATGACGACTTGCTAGAGAACCGCTCATCTTATTGAGCGTTAACTTGTTTTGATCAGGACCTAATACAAATGGTCCAGATTGTTGGCCGCCACTTTGATCTACCACTATCCCTCGATGATTCGGATCAATATTCGCAAATAGGTTGTACTCAAGCACAATATCTTCATCCGCCTCAGGGCAGTCGATTGTGATATTCAATACTGCGTATCGACCATCGCTGTGCTTTTCTACCTGCATATTTCTAGCGTATGTAGCGCAGCGGTTCATTCCCTGACTAATGGTTAGATTGCTCAGCGCGTAATCAAACACATCCGATTGACGAGACTTGAGTTCTCCCCAGGTGATTTTTAGATCCTCATTACTGTCCAGGGAGATAACATTTTGCAAATCTCTCAAAGCGATATCCCAACGCAAACCAGGACCAGTTTCTCCTCCCTGAACAAATAAATAGCTGTCGCTGGGCTTATGCGCAAAACTTGCTAAGGGAAACAGCACCAGTACAATGAATATAATTTTACTCAACGGCATTAGAAATTTACCAGCCGTGTTTTCTTCAGCATTGCTTGCAGCTGTATATCCTGTAGCTTATTTGCATTTTTCCATTGAATAATTTCTTTTATCGCTTCTTCATCACCGTTGCTAATTGAAGCTGCCAGTAGCAGTCGAGTATCCGCAGGTTCTTTTTGAATTATCCAGTTAGTTTTTGCTAATACCAGTGCGCGTTTTTTATCTTTTTCAATTTCTAACAAAAATATTGCATGTTCGCGCTGATGTAATATGTCACCCCTCATCTGCGCGGCTTGCAAGCGATCATTAAATTCACGGCGATACATTCCCAGCCTTTGCTTATTTTGGGTTTGTTTTGCTGCCAAAACCAATTCCAAAAGCAGTGCATCATCCTGTGTCTCTTTTTCAAGCAAGGATAAAACTTTGATTGCTTCACCGTTAGAGCGTAAGAACTCGCTATAGACTTTCAGTAAATAGGGGTCTCTTCGAGGAATTGATAAAGCGGACTCAAAATGTTGCAATGCTTGAGTCTTGTTTCCTTGCCTGAGCGATATTTCCGCTAATAATGTGTGCAACCACTGCTGATTAACGAGATCTTTATCTGTGCTGTCACTTTTAACGAATTGCTTTAACAGCAGATTAATAATCGCATAGCCCTGCTCAGCCTTTCCCGTTAGCGCCATCACTTGACCAAAACATAAAGTAGACAACCAACTGGCATGGCTGCGAGCTAGTGCAGCGCAACTTTGTTTTGCCTGAGAATAATCGCCCTGAACCATTTGAATGGTACTGAGTGTTAGCCATGCCTGGGAATTTTTAGGGGATCGTTGGGTGAGCTTTTTAAGATCTAGGATAGCATCGAGATATTGATGCTGATTTTGTTTTAAAGTAGCACGAATTAATAATATGTCGTCGGGTGGGTTAATCAAATCCCACCAGGGCTGAATTTCAGCCTGAGCATAACCAAAATATCTAGGATCAGATTGTTGTCGTCCGAGCGTAATTAATTGTGCCGCTCTTTTTGCGGCGAAAGCCGGATTAGTTGGCAAAGCGATTAACGATTTTTGCTTCTTTTCAGGATTTGTTTGTTGCGTAAAAAAGGTTTTTGGCAGAACTTCTAAAACTTCACCATTCTGAGTAGGCGTCCAGGGTGTAGCATGTGAGCTAAAACTGACGATCAAGAGCGCAGCTCCCATAAAGCGCCGCACCCTGATCAAGTTGCGGTGACTACGATCCACCGACTCGTTTAATAATGGCTTCGAGACTTTCCCCTGCTTGTAATGCAAGCGGATCACCATTTGCTGAACCAAACAATTCTGTGATTGCTGACTCCAGCGCAGGGGCATCCTCAATGGCGAGCGGATCACTGTTTGCTGACTGGCTCGATACCTGATCAAACTCATCAGGGTCTTCGATCACCACGACGGGCGGATCATCGCTATCAGAGCAGCCAATCATCACCATTGGTATCAGCGTCAGCAGGACTAGTTGTAGAGCTGTTCGATTTTTCATCACATCTCTCCTTAATTCGCTGCGTTAAGTGAACCTGGAACCGGAGTGGTCAGGTAAGGAAATTGATTATCGAATTGACCTGCGTTTTGCAGAGCGCCATCGGTATAAGGCAATGCACCACTAAGCGCATCTTCCGGTGAGCACAGACCCAGTTCAAGATGGCACAGTACACCCATCGCAACTCTTAACGTCAGATCAACCACATCATCACCAGGGCGGCGACCGTTTGGGAAACCGGCAGCATCACCAGCAGCAACACCGAGGTTGTTTTGAGCATCACGTGCAGTTGGATCAATGGTCACATTCAGACGCTGCATCTCACCGACTGATCCATCTTTATTGAGTCCTTCCAGCCCCGTCAGAAATGCTGCGACAAGATCAGGACGGCCTTCAACCGTTGGCGGCGTTACACCAAACAATACGTTTAAAATTGGTGGAAGCGTTGGATTAGTCACATAGTCAATAAACTGCGGATCATCTTTTGGTTCGCTGGCATTAAAACGATTCTTGTCGGGTAGACCGATTACCGCTTCATTAACCAACGGCATTGCCAAGCGGCTCACTTGAGTCCAGGCACCACCACTGACAGCAGGCTGCTTAAAGCTGGGATCAGGATCAAGCACCCTGACTTGCGGCAAACTCGCGGTAGTCCAGGCAGCAATTGTGCTAACTGCACCACCATTTGATAAGCACGCGATAGGCACTTCCAGCGCAAAAGTCGTAACGTTTTTATCATCAATAATATTCGCTTCACCATCAACCGGGCCGAGAGGATCAGTATTCACCAAATCAAAAATCTCACCCAGATTAACCGCAAACGAATCCTTACGCTGACCAACAAAAACACGTCCATCCTGCGCGCCGGTGGGGCAACCCGCTAAATTCACATCATGAATAAAAGTATTGGCATAGTCCGCATAAGACTGCGTGCTAAATGTTTTCTCACCTACATTATCATAGGGTTTAGAAAAACGACTTTCACCGCTGCTACTGGTGACTACAGAAACGCTGCCGCTACGCCGGTCCCCGCTCACCATATTGAGCGTATAAGACTCATCTGAATTAAGCGCGCTGCTATCGCTGCTACTGACAGGGCCGATATTTTTTAGCGGCACCGCAATATCTTTTCCATTTACTGGTAACGTAATACCTTTGCCTTCATTACCCAAATTATTGGTAAATTCAAACTGGAAAGTAATATCTTCAACGGCATCACCAGTATTATCGACATGGATTTCGTATAGCGCGTTTTCCGCTAAATTAAAATAATTAGGGCCACCATAAGCATCCTGCAATGGATTGTAATTCGCAAGCAGCGTTACATAACCAGCACGTTCTGGCTCATAACTGCGAAACATATAAAAGTCTGTTGCATCCACCTTCGGGTTTTCTGCAATAAACGGCGCTTCTCGATGACTGGATGCCAGCGCCACAGAACAGGTGCTGGCAATAGCCATCGCTAAAAATGTGTTTTGTAAAATTGGTCGCATGTCAAAATCCTCTTTTAATTAGAATGAATAACAAACGCATTACGCTGGGCCGCTTAAAATCGGATTCAAATTTTTTTACTACTCGTAAACCAGCTAAAGTTGGTGAGCAATTTCATCAAAGCGTTACTCCCTTAACGGTTCTGAGCCGAAATATAGATGGACTAATGCCGGGATTAATTTGTCATTGGGCGCAAGAAAAATACCTACGGTGGTGTAGGGTTTAAGATCGGTAGTTATCTCAGCAGAAGAAGGTATCTAAATCATTTTAATGATTAATCAAGGCTGAGTAAGACTTTGCGGCACCGCCGGGATTGCGCCACGAAGAAATGCCATGCAGCCATTTTTAGAGCTGACCGCTCCATGTGGTATTCCCTTGGGGGCAAAGTGATAGTCGCCTGCGTTGAGGGTTATTGAACCTAGAGTTAGGTCTCCCTCAATCATTAGACATTCTTCATCGACTGGATGGTCGTGTCCTTCCATTTTAAATCCCGCAGCAAGTCGAATTAAATACGAAAACACACCGGGTTCCTCTTCATTGAGTATCTTCAATTCAAGCCCCGGTGCTTCCAGACTCCAGCCGTCATTGGCTAGCAATGTTTTAAAACTAGCCCCTGTTTGATTTTTTTCTGCTGCTACTCGCTGCATAATTGAGCCACGCATCCGCGCCACAACATCAGCAGATGGCGTGGCGGGTTGCTGGCTTTCTGCCAGTCGTTCTAGGATATCGTCATCCAGTGCAGAGACTGTTGTTACTAAATCAGAGCTATTCACAATAAGCCTCCATAGTGAGTCCTTTTGCTGTGAGTACTTTTCGCAGCGACATTTGTGCCCGGCGTAAATGTGATTTAACGGTGCCCAACGGCTGGCTGGTGTAGTCCGCCACTTCCTGATGGCTCATGCCACGAAAATACGCCAACGCGATCATTTGCCTTTGGATTTCAGGAAGTGTCTGTAATGCTGTTTTCATTTGCCCGCCAAATTCCGTGTTCAGTGAAGCCTCTATGGGCGTTTCTGTTTTTTCGTCTGCAAGGTTAATTTTTTCATCTATTGGTTCCCTGCCTTTTTTTGCACGTTGCTCGCGACGTAATAAATCAATTGCGCGCGAGCGGCAAATCAACATGAGCCAGGCGATGGGTGAGGCACGGCTCGATTGATAGCTTGATGCCTTTTTCCACACTTGCAGATAAACGTCGCCGACAATTTCCTCAGCAAGCTCCCTGCGTACTGAAACCTTCATTGCCAGCCCGTAGACCCGATTGACCGTGGCGTCATACAACTTTCCAAGCGCGGCTTCATCCCCACCACTGATCAGTGTCAATAGTACTTCCAGAGAATTCGGCTCGGGCTGTTCTTGCTGGACAAGTTTCGTCAGGGACATGCCACTAAGTATAGCGTATCTCTTTTGTCTGGCTGGTCTGAAGCGGGTTACCGCAGCGCTGCCATTAAGTGACTTTACAAGAAGTTGGGACATTCATTTTCGCTCATCAATCAGATTGGGAGGTCTACGCTGAAAGCTGAAGTTTGGATGAGGCTTTT
>CAZNYF010000026.1:0-4436 GCA_964577195.1 uncultured Thiotrichales bacterium
CTCTTATTTATTAGCTATTTATAGTGGTTATCTAATCCCAGCTCTACCTCTATAGGTGACTAGTATCCTATTGTTTTTACTAAGTTTTATTCTACTTCCTAAAATACACAGGCATAAAAAAACCGGCATTTTCAGCGCAGAAAAGTGCCGGTTCGTAAAAACCACTATATCTGGTGGTAGCTAATGGATTAAATCACTAAATAGCGCTATCCAGGTACTGAGACCAATCCCGCGAGTCTACGCCAAAAACAAAAAAGAACGGATTCAGCAGTGAATCTTTGGTGTTGTAACGCAACCGCTGCATTTCCAGAGTGGTTACCTGACCACCTGCCTGTTCAACCACGCATTGAGCGGCACCGGTATCCCATTCCGAGGTCAACCCCAAACGTGGGTACAGGTCAGCAACCCCTTCAGCAACCCGACAAAATTTTAGCGAACTCCCCATCGGGGTAGATTGATGCTTGCCAATTGCAGCTTCAAAAGCTTCTAATACTTCACTGCCGTGGGAGCGACTGCTGGCGAGCACCAGATCATCATCATCTAGTACTCGGCACGATATTGCTTTCGCCTCTGCGCCATCATCCTGTTTCCAGGCACCATGCCCTTCAGCAGCAAAATAGGTGGTGCCTAGTGCAGGAACTCCAACAACACCCAAAACCGAATTGTGCTCATGAATCAGGGCGATATTCACGGTAAATTCATCATTTCTTTTGACAAATTCCCGGGTGCCATCGATGGGGTCAATTAACCAGTAGGTATGCCATGTTTCGCGCTGGCTAAATGGCAAGGCTTTTTCCTCCTCTGACAATAACGGAATTTCGGGCGTGAGCGCTGCCAGCCGTTTTGCGATAATTTCATGTGAGCGTAAATCTGCTTCGGTTAACGGTGATTTATCATCTTTGTGTTGCACCGCAAAATCGGACTGATAAATTTCCATTACCGCCTCACCTGCCTCTCGACAAATTTCTCTGCAAGCGTTTAGCCAATCACCTAACTTTTCTTTTTCTATGCTCAAGACCCACCTCTTTTTTGAATAAAATCTCTGATTAAGTACAAACCGGCAATACTGCGAGCTTCGCTACAATCCTCTCGCATACTGAGCTCATATATTTCTGCTATCGGCCAGGGAACAACCTCAATCGGTTCTGGCTCATCACCTTCCGCAGTTTTTGGGTACAAATCTTCCGCAAGCACCAGATTGGTCGCGTGACTCATATAGCCAGGCGCCAGTGCAATCGGTTTTATCGCTGTGAGCTTGTGTGCTGCAAATCCAGTTTCTTCAGCTAATTCGCGATTAGCTGATTGCTCGGGTGATTCTCCCGCTTCCATTCGTCCTTTAGGCAACGCCAATTCATATCGTTCAGTTCCGGCACAATATTCTCGAATCATCAGCACAGTCTCAGAATCGGGCATGGCTGCCACAATCACCGCGCCCAAGCCTCCGGGAACCAGGCGTTCAAAGGTGGTTTCTACCCCGTTGGAGAACGTTAAATCTAACGCTTCGATATGGAATAGACGCGAGCGGGCAACTTCCCGACAGTTTCGGATAACAGGTTTTTTAGGCACGGCAGAATGATAGCAGAACCACAGCACAGACGATCTTTTCATACGCTATAATTCAGACCAGACTCTCTCTTCAGGCCAGCTCATGCGTATTCAACAACTCATCTCAATCACAGTCTTATTACTCTTTCTTCATCCAGCCAACGCTGAACGCCAGGACATGCTAGCGACGATTAACCTCGTCGACGAGCCCATCTGGCAACGAACGGATTTAAACGCGGGAAAACGCCTTGCTGCCGAAGATCAGCTACGCGCGGCACACGATAATCGTCAATGCCTGTCGCTGGATACAGAGATTCCCTCAACACTGTCAATGCAGATAAAGGACAGCATGGGCATCGAGCCACTATATTATGAAGGTATAGGAATCCAGTTCATCAACACAGTGGCAGAGGAATCAACAGTCCATCAGCTACGATTACATATTAACCATGGTCACAGAACAGAAAAAATCTGGCTGATGCCAATTGAAGGCAAGTCAGATTGGACTACCCTGTTTTTGCCATTCTCGGGGTTTCAGTCTTCCGACGACTCTAAACTGGACAAGAGGCTAATCAGCTCAATCAGCATTGTCACTAAAGAACAGAAAGCTCAGTCTAGCCTATGCCTCTCGGATCTCTATTTTTACACCCGCGCTGAAGTCTGGTAGCAGCCGTTTAGGCGGACAAGCTGTTACGCATGAAAGCTCATTGCAGGATGCAAAAATCAACTTTTACGCTGATTAACTAATGTGACGGCTTGCACAGTTTATTTGCATCACCAATAAATTTACGAAAAATGACGGATCTAAAACCCTCTTAGACTGTCTACCAAAAAGTATGCAGAAACCATAATTTCGTTCAACCAACAATGAAAATCGCATGCTTGGCGGAACCCAGAAAACCCAAGGTAACTACAAAACTGATGTGCTAGCAACGCTTGCAGATCTTCAAGCGTTTATCGCTGAATGGCGTACAGCATTAAAATCTCTGGTAGATATCCATTTTTATCAGGATCTGGAACAGATCTTAATCAGCTACCAACACAATCAAAAACACCAGCACTTTTGCATCATTGTAGTTCGGCTAGACGGCCAGATTCAATGTATCGCACCACTCATCCGTGAACCGGAAAAGCTCACTTTAAAACTGGGGCTCATCAAACTGGCAAAGGTAAAATGTCCGCGCTTTAAGTTAAAAAGCGGGTAGTTTAATATTTGCTAAAAATGCCAGTAAACCAAGCTGCGTTGAGTATTTGTTATCCCTTCCCAGCGCGTTAACTGATGGTATCAACTGTATCTATTTGGAAGAGATGCTAGTGGATGATGCGAAGGCGATTGATGGGCAATTATCGGGGTACAAGATTCGCCTTCTTAATCAGCCGCCACAAGGCATTTGGGAACTAAAACTCGGCGCAAATTATAAGCAGTTTCTCGCGACTTTAAACTCAAAGACTCGCAAAGACTTTCGGCGTAAAATTCGTCGATTTGAAGCCGCTTTTAATCACTGGGAAATAAAAAAATTAAGTACCAGAGAAGATGTCGCAGAATTAATATCTGCTCAACAGTACGTCTACCAGCGGTCATGGAAATCCAGTACCCGTGAAGTCTCTCGCAAAGGAGTTCTTTCCTTCAGCGCTACCTATCTACAGCATATTGCCAGTAGAGGTTGGCTGCGTGGATACGTGCTGTACTGTAACGAAATCCCCACCGCCTACAGCATTAATTTTCAATACAGAAACTATTTTTACGGGCAGGAAATGGCGTATGACAAACATTACAGCAAGCTTACCCCTGGCACTGTCTTGGTTCACGAAATCATCAAAGACCTTCACCAGGTCAATCCACCCAAAATAATGAATTTTGGATTTGGGGACAGCGTTCTGAAAAAGCAGTTTTGTCAGCAAAAAAAACTTGCGAGTGATGCTTATCTTGTCCGTCGCTTTACCTTCGCCAGCGGCATCATAGAAATTCAATATTTACTCAGCAAGCTCTATCATCGCTTTCACCGTGCTTGCTTGTTGATGAATATCGATAGTCGATTACGGAAAATAGTTAAGTAGAAATTTGCGGTAAAACGACTATCTCTATTCCAGATTTCGATTAAACTGACGAATCTTACCCCGCTGCTTTCCTGATGGGCGATGGCTCAAAGGCTTCATTCCTGCATTTGTTATCTTACGCATGGCGGCAGCCGCTTCTCTATTCTCCTGACTTTCGTGGGTTTCGGCGTACATTGTCTGGGCTATTTTTGCCGGACCACGTTTACTCATTAAACCAAGCACCTCAACTACGTATTGATCATAGCCGCGCCTGATTTCTAAAGAATCTCCAACGTGCACGGGTTTTGCTGCTTTCACCCGTTGACCATTAATGTGTACTTTGCCGCCGCTAACCGCCTCTGCCGCCACAGAACGGGTTTTAAAAAAACGCGTTGACCAAAGCCATTTATCAATTCTGACACTGTCGGACATATTGATGCAGTTCTAAAAAATACACAGTATAGCGCCATCTATCGGCGATACGCACAGCGTATCAATACAACCCTACAGACGGGGCTGAGATTGCCGAAGATAATCAAAACACCTGAACTCTAAATTCTTATGGACACCACACTCGCTCAATCTATTTTCGCTCAAAAGTTCTTTTCACATATCCCTCACGAAGTGCGTGCAACTTTTAATACGGATCAGGTAAAAGCGCTGGAGCATGCTTTTGGTGAACAATGGAGTAAACACCCTTTAGATATTCGTCGTTCATTTGGTTTTTGGCGTTTCAAATACTATTTTGTTCTTATCGGTGGACGTGAGAAACGCGACCTTTCCCGAAGACAGGAACGATTGTTCAGGTTATCCGAGCTATATTTTTATCTCGGGTTTCTGGCGTTTTCAGCACT
>CAZNYF010000026.1:4536-22280 GCA_964577195.1 uncultured Thiotrichales bacterium
GGCCGCTATGGTCGAAACCTGCAACAACTGCGCTCAATTTTCAGTGAATTCGGGCTTATTCAGCACCGGGTGCTGGTGGAAGTTCGCTGGCTCCAGGCGCTGGCCGCTGAAGCCAAAATCACCGAAGTACCTACCTTCTCTGACACCGCTCAAGCCGTTCTCAATTCTATTTACACTGATTTTTCTGTTGCCGATGCGCAGCGTGTAAAAGACATCGAACACACCACCAATCATGATGTAAAAGCGGTTGAATACTTCCTTAAAGAAAAGATAGAAGGCAATGCTGAGCTAGAAAACATCAGCGAATTCATTCACTTTGCCTGCACCTCAGAAGATATCAATAATCTGTCCTGGGCATTGATTCTTAAAGCCGGGCGCGATCAGGCATTGCTACCCGCCATTGAACCGATTATTACCAAGCTGACAGAGATTGCACATGCCTACGCTGAGCAGCCTATGCTGGCTCGCACCCACGGACAGCCAGCCTCCCCCACCACACTGGGCAAAGAATTTGCCAATGTGGTTGCGCGCTTGAATCGTCAGCTGACACAAATTGAACAGATTCCAATTCTTGGCAAAATCAATGGTGCGGTTGGCAACTACAACGCGCACATTGCCGCTTATCCAGAAGTCGACTGGACGGCGTTCGCAAAGCACTTTGTGGAATCTCTGGGACTTCAATGGAATCCCTACACCACACAAATCGAACCGCATGATTACATGGCTGAAATGTTCGATACTGTGAGTCGTTTTAACACCATATTAATCGACTTCTCAAGGGATATCTGGAGCTATATTTCAATTGGCTACTTCAAGCAAAAAGTCATTGCTGGAGAAGTGGGATCATCCACCATGCCACACAAAGTCAATCCAATAGACTTTGAAAACGCAGAAGGTAATCTCGGCATCGCCAACGCCATATTCAGTCATCTCAGTCAAAAACTACCGATCTCACGTTGGCAGCGTGATCTCACCGATTCTACCGTACAACGTAACCTCGGCGTAGGATTTGCACATACACTGATTGCACTTAACTCCCTACAGCGCGGCCTCAATAAGCTCGAAGTGAATCCTGCTGCGCTGGACGCTGATCTCGATAATAATTGGGAAGTGCTGGCCGAACCAATCCAGACAGTGATGCGCCGTTACGGCATAGAAAAACCCTATGAGAAGCTTAAAGAACTCACCCGCGGCCAGCGTCTCACTGCTGAAGACATGCGCAAATTCGTGGACTCGCTTGATATGCCAGAGGATGCCAAAACTTCGCTGAAAAATCTCAGTCCGCAAAGCTACATCGGTAACGCTGTCACTCAGGCGAAAAACATTTGAGACCACATGCCCTGGGTGATCTATCCACGGATGAATTCCTGACAGAGTATTGGCAGAAAAAACCCCTGCTGATCCGCAACGCTCTACCTATGGCAGCGCCGCCCATCTCCGCCGAAGAACTCGCCGGTATGGCCTGCGAAACGGAAGATGCTGGAAGAATTATTCAGGAGCACCACAAAGATGGCCCCTGGAAGGTCAGCTATGGGCCATTCGATGATGAAGATTTTACCCATCTGCCGGAAAGCCATTGGACGCTGCTGGTTACCGATTGCGAAAAACATCTGCCCGAACTCCGCTCCCTGATCGAACCCTTTCGCTTTATCCCCGATTGGCGCATCGACGACCTGATGATTAGCTACGCCGCAGACAACGGCAGTGTCGGTCCACATGTAGACCAATACGATGTTTTTCTGTTGCAACTTGAAGGTCAGCGAGAATGGCAAGTCGGTGGCATCGCCGACGATGATGAATGCATTGCTGATCTTGACCTCAGCATTCTCAAACAGTTTTCGCCCAACGATACCTGGCTGCTATCTCCCGGCGACATGCTCTACCTGCCACCTGGTTTCTCGCACCACGGTGTTGCTCAAGGAGCCTGCATGACAGCTTCGATCGGCTTTCGCGCGCCCTCCCATCGAGAAATCCTGCAAGCCTGGATGGATGATAAAATTATGCAGATCCCCGAAGAGTTACGGCTCGCAGACCCTCAATTGAGCAGTACCAAAGATCCATCTGAAATCAGTGCCATCGCAGCCAGGCAATTTCACTCAATCATCGAGCAGCACTTGCAACAAAGTACAGATACGTTCAAAGACTGGCTCGGAAATTACCTCACCGAGACCACCCCGTACGTCATCGGTGCAGACAGGAGCATCAACCAAGCGGCGTTTATCGAACTGTTTAACAATCCCCACACCGACGTCGCCCACACCCCGTATTCCCGGTTTAACTGGCAGAAAAATGAATCCGTCATCATGCTTTCAGCGAATGGCAAAACCTGGCAACTACCATTAGAGTTGCAACCTGAAATAAGCCTGCTGTGTAGATATAACACCCTCAAAGCCAGCGACCTGGCAAAACCCAAAAACCAACAATGGCAGGACCTACTTTTTCAACTCTATAACAACGGTGCCATCGAAATCATCGACAACTCATCTAAATGATCGACCACACAATCATCACAACTAACTGGTTAATCGACCACCAACGCCTCAGGGAAATTAGAGAAACCGTCTTTATTCAAGAACAATCTGTGCCTATACAAATGGAATGGGACGAGTGGGATGCACGAGCCTGGCATCTGCTGGCACTGGACGAAAAAGATAACTCACTAGGCACCGCCAGAATTTGCGCCAACGGACAAATCGGAAGAATGGCCGTATTTCGGCAATACCGGCGTCAGGGCATCGGTTCTGCACTGCTCAATCAAGCCATCAAACTTGCCAGGACCCGCCAACTCAGCCCCATTTTTGTCCATGCTCAAACTGCTGTAGAACCTTTCTACAACCAATTCGGCTTCATTCCGGTAGGTAAAGAATTTATCGAAGCCGGCATCCCTCACATCGAAATGCACCTAACCAACAAAAACGACTGAACAAGCTTTACGCCGCCACCCCGGAAAGGTATCCTTTGCGCCGAAATGGAGAGCTGGCCGAGTGGCTGAAGGCGCACCCCTGCTAAGGGTGTATAGGCTTATACCCTATCGAGGGTTCGAATCCCTCGCTCTCCGCCATATCTAAAATCTTTTGGGCTTATGCTGCACCAGTATAAGTCGCGAGGAATTTGAACCCGATAAGAGGGTTCGATAAAACTGACTGGATCAGTTTTGATCGCACACAGTGCGAGCTGCAGAGCGAAGAGGTTTTTAAAACCACAAGCAAACTAAAATAATCCAGTCACTGGTCGCAGGAAATCGTTGCTGCGTCTAGCTCGCTCTACCTCTTCAATGATCTAAGTTTATTAAAAAAATTACTGAGATTACTTTCTAATGAGTGAGACGGGTGTCTCATTATTGCGCCATTTAAGCCGCTATCGTATAGCGGATACTACTGATTTTAGTCCCACGGCTAATCAATGGTCGCGATTGGGAATTCGAAATGGCACTAGCGTTTTTGACTAGGTTTTCAAATTTGATACGCGCAGGCAGAGTTTATTTGTTTGCAATTGTCCATTCTTGCCTACTAGTGAGTTTGCTTGGAGCTCAGTCCTTTTCTGCCCCGCATGCCGCCTCAGAACCCCAAGCGGAATATCCTGAGCTGCAACTGTCAAACAACAGCTGGCGACTCATTTCTCTGCCACTAGACCCTGGTACTGACAATACCGTAGCGGCTGTATTTGGTGATGATCTGTCGATGGTCAACTATGACGTTGACTGGGCGTTATTCACGCTGGATGATAACAATCAGTACCTGAATGTTGGCGCTGGTGGCACCTTGGCCCCAGGCGTTGGTTACTGGATCATTCAACAAACGGGTGCAGCAGTAGCGCTCGATTTACCCGCAACATCGACACCTGTCAGCATGACTGTTTCCGAAGCTTGTAGTAGTGCAAACGGTTGTTATGAAATTCCTATTAAGACGGCGAACGAAACCAAATGGAATTTAATTGGTGCCACAGGTATTTCAACAATCGGCTTTGATGTGCTTCGAGCAACGACTACCAGTGGATTGTGTATCACTGGCTGTACCTTAAATGAGGCAGAAGCCGCGGGGTATTTGCATAATCAAATGTGGCGTTACCCCGGCAGTGGTGAGTATCAAGTGATTGAATCTGGCGGGAATGTATCGCCCTGGGAGGGTATTTGGTTTCCAGCACTCAGTGGCGCTAATAATCAGCAGCCAAAACTATTTTTACCGCACGGTGATGGAGCGTCTTCCACTCAACAAAGTATTTACTTTGTGGGTAACAGTGTCAGTAATGGCGTTCGCTACGAAACACTTAAGAGTCTCGCAGAAGGCGAGAATAAAACTCATGCGTGGGGTCGCCACATGATCCCTGGTGCGCCACTGCAGTGGAATTGGGATCACCCGGAACTATGGCCACACTCAGATGGCGCAGTCAGTAATCCGCCCTATGGTGGATATCAGCAGGCGTTGAATCAATATTCATGGAAATCGTTATCGTTACAACCCTATGATCGGAGCATTGCTTCCGATACTGATTATGCTGGCCGTTTCATGGATTTGGCGCTGGCTGTCAATCCAGACACTCAGGTGTACGTATTTGCCTTCTATCCGCGTTTGAATTTTGGAGATTGGGAAACACAATGGTTGGCGGACAGCTCAGTGAATACCTCACGCGCCTTTTTCCAGCAATTGACCACCGAACTCACTACGGCTCATCCCCAAGCAAAACCGGTGCTACAATTTCCTGTCGGGGAAGTACTCTACCGGTTAAAACAAAAAATTGATGATGGAGAAATCGATGGATTGAATAGTATTCTTGATTTTTATAACGACGATGTGCACCTGCATCCAACAGGTGAGTATGTCGTCACTATGACTGTCTACTCAATGCTTTATGAAGAAGACCCAGATGGATTACCCTTCGCCGGTTATGCGGGTGTTGATCAAGCGCTTGCTACCGAGATTCAACAACAAGTTTGGGAAGTAGTGCAAGAATACCTGCCGCAGTAGCTTGTGAGATGATGCATGAATTCAAGGTCAAAAATTATCATTGCTCGCGCCCATACTGAGTTGGGAGCAATTTCGCCTACATTCTAATCAGTGGGTATCAGAGTGAAAATCGCCTCAAACCGGCTCAAAAAAAAGATTCGCTAATACCCTTTTCATAACCAACAGTCATGCTACAATCCGCTCGCACATAAAAACGCTCAATAAAAATAATGCGCCCGTAGCTCAGCTGGATAGAGTACCTGGCTACGAACCAGGTGGTCGGGAGTTCGAATCTCTCCGGGCGCGCCATATTTCTTCTTACAGTTCAATAGCTTAAGATAATCGAGGGCTTCCCCATTTTAGGGGAAGCTTGTCGTGCTCAAATTGAGCCCAATTAGCTTATCAAGACTCTCTTTTAAATCATTTGGCGCAAAACCAAGTGGTCTGTTTAGCCTTTGCAAATTCTACGACTTCTGCTCAAACCTATAGCAGAAACAAACGCTAGCCAATAAAGCCCAAGTGAGCCACCACCGCTAGTATCAGCTGCAGCACTTGCTAAAGCAGGAACAACTGTATCCAGGTCGGGTATTCTGGTCGTGACATAATTATTTGGGTCGCAGACCAAATGCCCTTTGTTCAGGGGATCCCGTAGCATTTCCAGTGCCACATCGAGAGCCAGCGCTTTTCTTTCCAAAATAGTTTCAAACCACCAGTGATAAGGCTGAAGATCAGTAAGATCCAGGAGTACTTCCTGAGTCCACTCAACCACCCCTCCATCACCTGTTTTCGAGGCTATCGTCGAGTCCCCTCCCATGTGTCGTAGAAACTGATGATCGATATCCAAAAACGCCGAGAGTGAATATTTTGTTTCCTCAGGGTTTAACTCTGAATCCAGTCTATGGACAGTCAGGCTCTCGATATTGAAGCCATCGGGGATTGTAAATCCATCTTCTTCCAAAAGAGATCGGCTCTGAGCTGAAAGTTCTCGGTACTGTAACTGTGATTGAAAGCGCAGATCATCCTCTTGCGGGATAAATGAGCCAACGGTTACTACCGGGTACTCGGAGTACTGAAAACCATGGGCATATAATATGGCGCTATCTCCAGTTTGGGAGATTTTGGTTTCAAATGCTTCACCTAAATCCAGCGAATAATCGACAAGAACATATACTTCATCATCTGGTTTTACACGGCACGCTTCTGGTAGTTCTTCAATACTGATACTCCCAGTCTCAAGCTTTATTCCCGCCACGTCAGCAATTTGGAAGTCAGTAATATCTCTACCGGGATCACCGATTCCTACGAATACACCATTACTGAGATATTCAACTGTCGTATCACTTGCACCACCATAGTCAAAAACATACATATCAGCGAAGGCTGAATGACTAAGAAGCAGATTAGAAAGAAGTAATGTGAAAATAGTTTTTTTCATTTTATTCACTTGATGAAATACCGTTGATTGATGAGTATATTTAAGACTTTCTAAGAGAGGTTACAAAAAAACCTGGCTGGTTTTTCTTGTGAGACCGGCTTTCGACAAAGTTGATAATTGAAAGTTCAAACATGATCGCATGGTGCGAAAACCAGGACAGTATTGATAAACTATTTTGCATAAAAAAAGCGAGGACTAGCCTCGCTTTTTTGGTGTTGCCTGTGAAAAATCTAGATCTAAATTTTAAGACTCTTCTTCGGTCACTTCTTTCATACTCAAACGGATACGACCTTGTCGATCCAGCTCCAGCACTTTGACTTTAACAACATCGCCTTCCGAGAGCTTGTCGCTGACTTTCTCGACGCGCTCTTGAGATATCTGCGAGATATGTACTAGTCCGTCTTTACCCGGCAGGACAGTTACAAAAGCGCCAAAATCCATGATCTTGGCAACTTTGCCTTCATAGATTCTACCGACTTCAATATCTGCCGTGAGCTGCTCGATCATATCTTTAGCAGCTTGTCCGGCAGCCATATCAACCGCAGCAATCTTGATCAGACCACTGTCATCGATATCAATGGAGGCGCCCGTTTGCTCGGTAATGCTCTTGATGGTCGCGCCACCTTTACCGATCACATCACGGATTTTCTCAGGATTGATCTTGATACTCATAAAACGTGGTGCAAACTCAGACATCTCTTCACGAGCAGAGGAAATCGCTTTACTCATTTCATTAAGGATATGCAAACGGCCTTCTTTGGCTTGCGCCAGTGCCATTTCCATAATCTCGCTGGTGATACCATCAATTTTGATATCCATCTGCAAAGCAGAGATACCCGCTTCGGTGCCGGCAACTTTAAAGTCCATATCGCCCAAGTGATCTTCATCACCCAGAATATCGCTAAGTACGGTGAAGTCATCGCCTTCTTTGACCAGACCCATCGCAATACCCGCGACCGGTGCAGACAAGGGAACGCCGGCGTCCATCATAGAAAGACTGGAACCACAGACCGAAGCCATCGAGCTCGAACCATTGGATTCTGTGATTTCAGAAACGACTCGAATGGTGTAACCAAACTCTTCCAGATCCGGCATTGCAGCAGCAACACCACGCTTGGCCAAACGACCGTGACCAATCTCACGACGCTTTGGCGAGCCAACTCGACCTGTTTCGCCAACGCTGTACGGAGGAAAGTTGTAATGCAGCATGAATTGATCTTTGTAAGATCCTTCCAGCGCATCAATTATCTGAGCATCGCGGGTCGTTCCCAAAGTGGTAATAACCAATGCCTGAGTTTCGCCACGCGTAAACAAGGCTGAGCCATGCGCACGAGGTAAAACGCCAGTACGTACAGAAATAGGTCGAACCGTTTTGTGGTCACGACCGTCAATTCGCGGATCGCCAGCCAGAATCCGGCCTCGAACAACCTTCTTCTCCAGCTTACCAAACGCCGCTTTAACATCGTCAACGCTGTGTCCGTCATCACTGGCTACGGCTTCAACCGCAGCAGATTTAACTTCACCTAAACGAGCATAACGATCCATTTTGTCAGCAATCTGGTATGCAGAGCCAAGATCAGATTCAATCACCGCTGCAACTGCATCAACAACCGCTGTATTCTCTTCAGGCGCTTTCCAGTCCCAGGACGGTGCATTCACTTCGGCAGCCAATTCTTTGATTGCAGTAATCGCAGATTGCATTTGCTCATGACCGTAGACAACCGCGCCGAGCATGACTTCTTCAGACAGCAGTTGCGCTTCAGATTCAACCATCAAAACCGCTTTTTCTGTTCCAGCAACAACAAGATCCAGCTGCGAATCTTTCAACTCAGAACGTGTTGGGTTCAGCAGATACTCGCCATCTTTATAACCAACACGAATTGCGCCAACCGGACCAGCAAAGGGAAGACCGGAAATACTCAGTGCCGCAGAAGCTGCCAGCATTGAAGGTACTTCAGGATCGACCTCAGGATTCAGAGACATTACAGTCGCAATCACCTGAACTTCGTTATAAAAGCCTTTTGGGAACAATGGACGCAATGGACGATCCATCAAGCGACAAGTCAGAATCTCTTTCTCGCTGGGACGACCTTCACGACGGAAAAAGCCACCGGGAATCTGTCCAGCAGCGTAGGTCTTTTCCTGATAATCAATCGTCAGAGGGAAAAAATCCCGACCTTCCATAGCATCTTCTCTGGCAACAACTGTCACCATAACAACCGTATCATCGATATTGATAATGACAGCGGCATCAGCCTGACGAGCAATTTCGCCAGTTTCTAGCGTTGCAGTGTGATTGCCAAACTGAAATGATTTAGTAAATTTAGACATCTAATATTAGTCCTCGTTAACGGCGCAAACCAAGGCGCTTAATAAGTTCAAGGTAACCATCGTTGTTCTTTCTTTTCAGATAGTCCAACAGTTTGCGACGCTGATTTACCATTTTCAGTAAACCGCGACGTGAGTGATGATCGTGTTTGTGATCCTTAAAGTGAGAGGACAAGTCATTGATACGGGTCGTCAATAGGGCGACTTGCACCTCCGGGGACCCGGTATCCTTTGCATCCCGCTGAAAATCTTTAATGATTGTCGCGGTTGCATCAGTTGATAAAGCCATAAGCCAAAGCTCCAGAGTGTTAGTGCAAAAAAAGGGTCGCGATTATAGCAGTAATACATACCTATACTACAACTCTTTGTAGTACGCTCAAGAGTGAGCAGTAGCATTGTGTTTCCGCCGGTTGTTCCGGTATCCTCGGATAATCTTAATTTTGGCAAAAACTCACTATGAATCCAGCAGACATTCAGACAATCATCGAAACCGGTCTTCCCGGCTGCAGCGCCACAGTCACCGGTGAAGGCGGTAAATACGAGGCCATCGTCACCAGCGATGAGTTTGATGGACTCAGCACGGTCAAGCGTCATCAACTAGTTTATAAACTGGTCAACGAACATATTGCCAGTGGTGCGATCCATGCGCTTTCGATTAAACCGCTTACCGCCGCTGAGTCCTCATAAACTCAGAATGCGGCAGATTTCTGATTGTGAATTGACCGAGCTGACGGCGTTGCTCAGTCGCTTCTCGTTAAATCTGGAGCTCGTTGCTAATGACGCCAGCATTCCCGGGTCATACTGGGGAGCTCCCGAAGCCGGCCTGATTCGATCAACTGTTTATGCCCGCAGCGACACGCCCATTCACTCATTGCTACACGAAGCCAGCCACACCATCTGCATGTCGGAATCGCGTCGCAAAAGACTGCATACCGATGCAGGAGGTGATTTTGATGAAGAAAATGCCGTCTGCTATTTGCAAATATTATTGGCAGACACAATCCCCGGTTTCAGCAGCCAGCAATGTATGCTCGACATGGATGAATGGGGATATACGTTCAGATTGGGATCGACACGTCGCTGGTTTGAAGAAGATGCCTCGGATGCGCTCAGCTGGCTAAAGCAGACTAAAACAACAGCGTTAACCGCGTTTTCGTCCCAGAATCATTCAGTTTTTAACGACACATCGACATTTCTTCCGTAGCAGCCAACACTTCTTGATTTTGTGGCGTAAAATAAGCCTGTTTACCTACCAGAATCACTACCATTTATGTTTTCAAGAAAACATCCTACAAAAGACATTAAGCCAAAGAAATCGTTCTTCGGCTCACCCGAATCCGAGCCAGCCCAGCCTCGCTACATGGTTGAAGACGGTAATGTCATCACCATTGAATACATTGTTCTTGATGACAAGGGCGCTATTCTCGACACGACTGATGGAAAAGGCGTCCTGAGCTACATTCAGGGTTCCAAACAACTTCCGCTGGCATTCCAGGAAAAACTGCTCGGACGCCAAACTGGCGACAAGGTAAAACACGCCTTTTCCGCAAGAGAAGTATACGGTGCGAGAGATGCCAGCAACACGATGGAACTGGAACGAAGCTTACTCGAAAGCGATCATAAAATTGTCGAAGGCATGCGTTTTCAGATTATGACCGATGAGGGGCTTCGATGCGTCACAGTCGTTGAAGATGATGAGATGGATGACAATAACGTCATCACTGTTGATCTTAATCATCCGTTGGCAGGCATGTCGATCCTTTTTCATGCAACGGTAGTGAGTGTACGCCCGGCAGCGCCGGAAGAACTGGAAAGCGGCAAAGTACTTTAGGGACGTCTTAGTTTAATTGATGAATGGAAATCTTAAGTCCAAAAAATCCTTAGCTCGCTATTACGCGTGGGATTTTGCCTTAGATCTTGAACATCTTGGCACTTGACCTTTCTCGCTCCATTAATATAGAGACGCCCTTAAGCGTATTGTTTCGTGGCGGGAGCGCTATTATGGATCAGTTGATCCTCAATTTCGAAGCGTTCTGCTAACGATTCACCGAGGATTTCCAAGTCTTCACAGAGCTCCTGCAAATTGTGCGTATTTTCTGCCGTTTGGTAGCGCTCGATAAAAACCAGATAGTGATCCGTCGTTTGTTGTAACTTCACTAGCAAATGTTGTGTTTGTCCACTGTTGGCAGCGTTTCCACTTTCGGTTGAAAGAATAGAATCAATCAGTTCAAACTGGCCAAGCGCCGAATAATCAGTGAGTAACTGGGCAAACTCCAACAAATATCTTTTCAAGAATTTAGCCTGCTCCATATCAATCGTCAGCATGCTGATATAACTCACCAACAGCTTTTCGCGTTCCACTGGAATCACTTTTATTGCTTGGCGCAGTTTCTGCTGAGAATCTGTCATTGCTTTTCCTGTCATTGCTTCACACCAAAGTAACATAATTTCACCATTGGACGTATTCCTGAACGTTGGATAAAAAATCGTTAGTCACCTGATAGGTAGTGGTAGTGACAACACAGACCTAATTGGGCGGGATTTTAGGTTTTCACAGGTATATACTCTTAACTTGAAAATCAAGCTGTGAAGACCCATATTAAACAGTAGACATCCAAACAACTTCAGAGGAATCCAATGAGTTTATTAGAAACTATACTCGCCGCTCAGGGCGGTAATCTTATTAAAAAGCTTGGCAGTGCCAATGGTATTGACCCACAGCAAGCGCTTGCGGTACTGGGCAAACTGGTACCCGGCCTTTCTCAGGGGCTAAACACCAACAGTCGCCAGAGCGGTGGACTGGATTCCTTATTTGGTGCGATGCAAAAAGGTAATCATCGCGGCTATCTCGAGGACAGCAAAAAGGCATTTTCAGCTCAGGGTATTCTGGATGGAAATGGAATTTTAGGCCACATTCTTGGTAACAAAAATGCCAGTCGTACACTCGCCAGCCAGGTCTCCGCACAAACTGGGGTTGGTAGCAGTATTATTAAAAAAATGTTGCCACAAATTGCGACTATGGTAATGGGTGCGATGGGTTCCCAAAGTCGCTCCAGTGGTCCGCTTGGCGCGCTCGCCGGCATGTTAGGTGGCGGTCAACAAAAGCAAGCGGGTGGTTTGTTGACTGCTTTTCTTGATCGTGACAACGATGGTTCTATTGTTGACGATTTAATGGCAATGGCAGCTAAACAATTAATTAGATAATGGAGCTTTAGCCACACTTCGCTAGCAGCATTCTTGATGCAATTTTAAGAGGAAAAGAAGATGGGACTATTTGATTTTGCAAAAAACATAGGCAACAAAATTTTTGGCAAGGATGATGATCCAGCTGAAAAAATTCAGCAACATATCGAAAAAGACAATCCTGGCATTGATAACCTGAAAATTGTCTACAACGATGGCAAAGCCGTCATTAGTGGCGATGCCGCTACCTCAGAAGCCATTGAAAAAGCCATTTTAATGGCAGGCAATGCCAGAGGTGTCGAAATGGTTGACGCATCTGCCGTAACCGGCGCAGCGCCTGCTGACAATGCCGAATATTATATTGTTCAAAAAGGCGATTCACTCTCAGCAATTGCCAAAAGACTCCTTGGTAACGCAATGGATTATCCGAAGATCTTTGAAGCAAATCGGGAAGTGATTAAAGATCCTGATTTGATTTTTCCAGGTCAGAAAATTCGAATTCCACGATAACGTCAATGCCCAAGGAACTAGATTTTGCCGAGCTTCAGCAGGAAGCTCGGCTTTTCAGAGATCAATTTCAGACAGTAATCTTATCTACATCTGCTAAGAATGGCGTATCCGTGGCCAGTTACGCTCCTTTTATTCTTGACGACTCTCAAACCCCATATATTTTTGTCAGCCAACTTGCTCAGCACACGCGAAACCTGTTGCGAAACCCGGCCCTCAGTCTGTTATTTATTGCTGACGAAAAAGCGGCTAAAAATCTATTTGCCAGACAACGTCTAACGCTGCAATGCAGCGCCATCGAGTTACCCAAAGATTCCCAAGTCGGGATCGATATTCTCGCGCAATTTAATCAAACGTTTGGGAAGATGGCTGAGTTGCTACAATCTCTTGGTGGTTTTCATTTATTTCGGCTGGAGGTTTCTGCAGGCAATTATATTCGTGGTTTTGGAGAAGCCTATTCGATCGCTGATGCCAACTTAAGCATTGCGCAACTAAACCGAGGTTAGAGCATATACCTCGCACACGCCAGAAAGAGCAACCGATAGGTATACTTACAGGCATCGAAATTAGAAAACCTTAAAAGCCATGACCCAGCTAACCATTACCCGTCCCGATGACTGGCACCTGCACTTGCGTGATGGCGAGGTGCTGACCTCAATTCTGCCAGATACAGCGCGGCGATTTGCCCGTGCCATTATCATGCCCAACCTTGATCCGCCGGTCACTACCACAGCACAAGCACTGGCTTATCAACAGCGTATTCTCGATGCCATTCCTGACGGATTGCAGTTCGAGCCATTGATGACCCTTTACCTTACAGATCAGACTTCTCCTGCCGAGATTTTTGCGGCCAAGTCCAGTAACGCGATTCATGGAATAAAATGGTATCCAGCAGGCGCCACCACCAACTCCGCCTTGGGCGTAACTGATATCAGCCGTTGTGATGCAGTATTGGCAGCCATGGAAGATTGTAATCTACCGCTTTTAGTGCATGGCGAGGTGACAGATCCTTCAGTAGATATATTTGACCGGGAAGCCGTATTTATTGAGCGTCATTTGATTGCAATAGTAAAACGCTATCCAAAGCTTCGTGTGATCCTCGAACACATCACAACCCGTCAGGCGGTAGCATTTGTCCAGAGTGCTCCTTCGCAAGTAGCGGCGACCATTACTCCACATCACCTTTTACTCAACCGCAATGCATTGTTCGCTGGTGGGCTGCGTCCACACCATTACTGTTTACCCGTGCTCAAACGCGAGCAACACCGCAAAGCGCTCGTCGAGGCAGCGGTTAGCGGTAACCCGAAGTTTTTTCTCGGCACCGACAGCGCACCACATTCTCGCAATACCAAGGAGAGCGCCTGTGGCTGTGCAGGCATTTATAGCGCGCACGCTGCCATAGAGATCTACACGGAAATATTTGAGCAAGCCAATGCGCTTGAGCGCCTGGAGGCGTTTGCCAGTTTTTACGGAGCAGACTTTTATCAACTGCCGCGTAACCAAGATAAAATTACCTTGGAACAACAGCCGTGGAACATTCCTGATGAAGTCATGTTTGGCGATCAGAGAGGCGTACCACTACGAGCCGGAGAGATGATTCGCTGGCGTATTAGCGAATCATGAGTGAAATTTTTAGCTACAGCCTTTTGGCCTCGGCAAGCCTGCAATTTTATTGGCACATTTGATCAAACCGGTTGGAAATAGAGAATAAATATATTTTTGATCACTCTTTTCTTTTCCGTAGGCTTTTTTCATTAGCTTGGAAAAGGCACGAGGCTCACAAACTGTGCCGTTATCATCAAAGTATTCGCGAGCCATATTGATGATATTCCAGTGATCTTCTGTTAATTCTGCCACTTGCTCGTTTTTAGCAATTTCTGCCGCCAGAGCTTCATCCCATTCAGTAAGATCCAACAACCAGCCAGCTTCACTGAGTTCTATTGTTTTCCCGTTAACTACTGCTTCCATCGCGCACTTACCTCGTTAATTTAATTGTAAAATATGATTATTAAGATTAGGAAATAGCCATATTGATCAACATTTTTCAGATTGAAAAATAGATCCAACTAGCATTGAATTAAGTCACGCCATGTAGCACTGAGCAATATCAATATTCACTGTTTTTGCTAAAAGTACAAACTCGTTACCAAGGCATAAAACTGTTCATCATCGACATGGGTTTGGATACGTTATGATTTAACATGCCCATATCTGCACGCAATATATTCATGTTGCTACTCATATCAGTCATAGAGCGATTCATACCTGCCATTTGATCCGTGATGGTCGGCATAGTTGCCAAGTAATTCATCTTATCTGAAATGCTGATTAGATTCTCTGACATATCGGTGACGCGTAAGCTCATGGATTCAACACTACCAGACAAAGAACCGAGGTGAGAGTTGAAGTCACTCATATGGAGACCCATCTGCGGATCCAGGCTCTGAGCGATGGTTTTCATATCGCTGGTCAAGCTATAAATTAGAAAAAACCCATAACCTGCCAGCAGGATAAATCCGAACAAGGCCGGATAAACGACCATCTCCCAACGTTTGGCGCTACGCTCAAAAACTTCGAGAAAGCGTTCCAGTGATTCTTCCCTTGATTGGAACTGAACTTTATCAGGAATATCATCCTCTGCTAAATTACTCAAGACTTCTTCACCCTTGGCATTTTTAGTAGCCATATTTTTTTGATTCCTGAAAAGTAAATATCATCAATCGGGATACCAGCGTTTTTTATGCGTATCCAAAATACCCGATTAATAGTAATAACAAGCGAACAAACAATCCCGTGTTGCCATTTCAACCCTTCTGAAAGATTAACATAGAATCAATCAGAATAATTGTTAATCTACTGTCACATTTTACCGTAAAGCACTGAAAACCCGACCTGAAGGCTAACGTCTGAAGATGCGTTTACCTGTATATCTTCAGACACAGAAATCTCCAGATTAAGGCCCGGTTTAAGCGCTAATGTTCCCCCCATGATCATGAGCACTGCACTACCTAGCAGGTCCACATTACTACGAGTAAAAATTGTGCTGTGCGCGTCCAGCTGAATAACCAAATTAAGTCTGGAGTTGACATTCCACTGGGCGGCCCCTGAGCCAAATCCAATCCAATCTTGATGCTCGCCTATGACAGTGCGGGAGCTTGGGGAAAGTACTAATCCAAAATCTGCGGAGAAAGCCAGTATCGGTTCTGGCTTCCAGGCTGCGGCAACCCATCCCGCAATATTCATTTTGCCACGACCAGTTAATTCTTTTTGCTCACCCGTGGGCAACTGAAGGCGGGTGAATATAGTGAGACTACGTACCTCACTCTCGTGTAGTGCATAGCCTGCCAGCAATGAAACATCACCCACACCAGAGACACTATTACGTTGATCTAACCGTATTTCATCACTGTTTTGGTAAAATATCTGAAACTGATCCTGAGGCCTCTTGCGCCTATCTCCTTGCGGTAATTGCAAAGCATCATGATAGTTGTCTATGAAGCTATCCAGCTCTCCGCTGCCATGATGCACTAGGGGAACAGTCAATCCAGCAAGCCAGAGGTGATTGATTCTTTTCATCCAATACAGATCAATCTGAGTGGTCTCTGCATCAATGATCAGGCTTTCTGTCTGATCAGCACCTCCCTGGAAATTGAGCGTATTGCTCAGATTGAGTCGGAAATCAAACCGAGATTGGCCTACCGCTGGCAACTCCGCATTGGGCAACATCGGGATCACACCTGTGCTAAACGGATTTTGATCATGTACCAATAGTGGCGCTGAATGCGTCGTTGCAATCAGCGTCCAAAACAAGAGCTGTGATTTGATGAATACAGGAATGAGGAGAACAACAGATCAGTAAATTGAACAATATACAGCAAATAACAGTACTACAATCAATCTGTTGGGGAACAGGAGAACATGACCCTCCAAAACCTGAAAACGCTTTTTCATTCCTTGGCGGTCGAACAGTTGTAGCTAAATCCGTTTAATCACTTGAACATCCTGTTCGATACTATCCTGCCAGTTCGATCCAGGCCGCCTGGATCTTAAAAGGCCATGATCACCTGCACCTCAGCATCGCGGAGTGCAGTTCACTCAAAATGCGGTAGCAAACACCTGCGTCCAATAAGAAGGGAAAACACGGCGGTTGGTGAATTCGGCCGCAGAGCCAAATTCCTGATAGTCAGGATTCATAATATTTTGACAGTGTCCCGGGCTATCCAGCAAAGCAGCCACAACTGCTGACTCATTCGGATATCCAGCAGCAATATTTTCACCTACCGCTCGCCAGTCATAACCCGTCGCGGTGACTCGATGACTAACCTGTAAGCCATTTGAACCACTGTGGTTAAAGAAATCATTACTTGCCATATCTACGCTATGGATTTTAGCTGCTTCCATTAACTGGCAGCTCCAGTTCAAGGGTTGCGTCGCAGTAAAAGCGATTGCGCCACACTCTCTCGCCTCTGCTCTGGCCAGATTAACCAAATCCAGTATTGCTTGATCACTGTTGCTTAACTCGCAGTCGGGTGCGCTACTGCCAAAATCTCCGGCAACGGCGGTATTCTCGGGGGGTGGCTCACTATTTCCATTTCCATCATCCCCGGGGTTGCTGAGATCTACCAGCTGGTTCCCGAATCCAGCATCACAACCTTGCAGAGCGATTAACGCCAGCCCAAGCAGAACAATACCTTTTAAATGCATACAAAAAATCCTGAAGTTGGTCACAGTTTCCCTGTTCGTCACTATAGAAACAATTAAGTTTCAATCACATCAGCGCTTACAGATAAACGGCTAATTTCTAGCGACAGAAGGAGGGAAATCAGGCAATTAATGGCATACGCATAAGCGAAGTGCTTCCTTATGCTAAATCGTCTAAAGCAATGCAAGACGCAATAAAGCGGCTACGCTCATTGCATCAGTTATCTCACCATTTTTTGCCATCTCGATTGCCATAGCTAAGGGTAACTTCCTGGCAATGATATCTTCAGTCTCTTCAAGACAAACGGTGCCTCTGCTCAGTTCTTTGGCAACGTAAACAAAACCGATTTCATCGGTCACAGAATTTGAAAGATGGAGGGTTAATAATAACTCAAAAGAGGTGGCAATCAGGCCTGTCTCTTCTTCCAGCTCGCGCCGTGCAGTTTCCGTCGGGTCTTCACCTTGAGGTGATCCACCTTCCGGAATTTCCCAAGAATATTCACCGAGCGTATAGCGGTGCTGGCCGACCAGCCAAGTGTTGCCGTCATCATCAATCGGGATAATGCCAACCGCCTGATTTTTAAAACAGACCTTACCGTACTGATTTGATTTACCGGCAGGGTTGATCACCGCATGTTCTTCTATGC
>CAZNYF010000027.1:0-22246 GCA_964577195.1 uncultured Thiotrichales bacterium
GTGGCTAGGAGGCTGTCTGAAACTCTCTAGTGACTGTTTTTCTTCACCATCAAAGTATGATCGGTAGTCGGCACAACACTTGAGCGTAGTATTTGCGATATCTCATATCCCCAGCGCATCCACATGCCGGCCTACTAAATTATCTCGGTCGGGGTAGCTAAGGCTTCACCAATTTTTCGCTCATGCTTAAGGGCAGCTCTAAAAATACAAGCACCACTGAGAAAAACCATGATTAGCACCTTTTTCATGCGAAAAATCGTTAAATACACCCAGTATTTGCCTCATTTACGCATAAAAAATGCACTATTCCTGATTTCCCTCAGCAGCACTTCTATTTTTAGAGATGCCCTTAAGTAATGATGCTTCAACTAACCCTTATTTATTTATTCATCGGCGCTATCACTGGCATTACCGCCGGGTTATTAGGGGTTGGTGGCGGTTTGATTGTAGTGCCTGCTTTGGTGATTGTTTTTACTGCTTTTGATATTGGTGCGGAACATATCATGCACTTTGCGTTGGGGACTTCTTTGGCAACGATTATTGTTACTTCAATTTCTTCTATCGTGGCGCACCAAAAACATCGGGCGATTGAATGGCGGGATTTTAGAAAACTAGCGCCCGGGCTGGTGATTGGCTCTTTTATTGGCGCATTGCTGGCAGATCAATTGCCCACCCATGTCTTGCAGTTGGGTTTTGCGGTTTTTGTTATCTTGATTTCTATTGATATGTTACTGGATTTGAAATCAAGAATTCTATCGTCACAGCGGGAAAAGGCTCATATAAAAAACAACAGTATTTCTGTGCTGGCGGGTGGATGGATTGGCGTTATCTCGGCATTAACCGGGATTGGCGGAGGCAGTATGACGGTGCCATATTTTAGCTGGAAAGGCCGCTCGATTCGTCGCGCAATTGCAACTTCAGCTGCTTGTGGGTTACCGATTGCTGCTGCCGCGACTATTGGGTTTGTGTGGACTGGATATGGTTCAACGGGATCAGTCATCGGCTACATCTATCTGCCAGCATTCATCGGAATCATTATTACCAGTGTTGTGATGGCTCCGCTTGGAGCGAGTCTGGCTCATAGCTTACCTGTCCCTTTAATTAAGAGAATTTTCGCTGTTTTCTTGTTTCTAGTCGGCGTGAAGATGGTGTGGGGCTTGTAACCCGGAAGTTTAGCTAAGCGGATATATTAGTTTTGTAGGTTGGTGCGTTCAGTCAGTATTCAGGCTGTTGCGACTATAGTTTTAGAATAGTATCTGCTTGGTGGTGCTTTCGTCAGGAATCGATCACTTCCGATACAAACCGTTACAGATGATAGCAACACTCGCTGATAGTCTGATACCAAACACTTTATTCTGAGGTCATTGACAATGAACACCGTATTCAAATTCACAGCAATACTGATGCTGACATTTAGTAGCGTGATTATTTCCAGCTGTGCAACAACCCGCGCACTCGATCCGACAGTCGAGACCCACTATGACGCGAATTATGATTTTTCTGATAAGAAGAAAATTGTTGATCAATTAACCACCAGTTTGCTGGCGGTGAACCAGCTTCATCCAGCATCTAAAAAGCCTATCGTGATTATTTACGATGTCTTTAATGAAACGTCTGAGCATATTAATACCAGTGGCATTACGGATGATATCCGTCTGGCATTATTAAAATCAGGAAAATACCGTTTTCTTAACGAAGCACAGCGCAGTAATATTCTTAAGGAAAAGGCATACCAGTCCAAAGGGCATGTAGACCCATCAATGCAAATCACTCAGGGCAAACAGCTGGGCGCGGATTACATTCTTTCCGGCGCGTTGCGCTCAATCGAAAAGAAACAGCAAAAACAAATACGTTTGACCAAAAAGAAAATGGTGTATTACAGCCTGAACCTTGAGCTGACTGATCTGGATTCAGGAGAGATTTCCTGGGCAGATAAGGTCGAACTAGCTAGAGAGTCTTCACGTCCGATTATTGGCTGGTAACTTTTTACCGGCGTTATCTTTTCTACTGCGGGTTAACTTTAATTGCAGTTTTCATTCGATAACACGTTGGGGTCATTGTCAGAATGTTGCTTCGAATATTCAATTTGAACGTACTGTTTTTAGCGGTATTGTTCAGCGGCTGTGCGGTTATGCCGCATGAGGATGCCCGTCAGCAGTTTTTAAGCGGAAATCCACAAGCGGCGATTAGTACGCTCGAAGCCCGTGATAATCAGTCGCGTCGAAATGCGTTGCTGACGCGAATGGAAAAAGGGCTGATTTATCACACCCAGGGCGAGTACAAAAAAAGCACAAAAGAACTACTGCATGCTGTAAAAATAATGCGGGATCAGGATTACATCAGCCTTAGTGAGCAAGCTAAAACGCTGCTGATAAATGACTGGATGGGTAGTTACAAGGGTGAATATAGTGAACGTCTGTGGGTGCATACCTACCAGATGATGAATTATTTACTGCTGGATGAATATCAAAGCGCCGCTGTCGAAGCGCGTCAAGCACTAAAGGTTTTAGATCAATACAGTAAGCCTCTAAGTGACGCCTGGTTTACTCAGGCATTGATTGCGCTGAGTTTTGAAAGTGTCGGTAAAATCAATGATGCCTATATCGTACATAAGAAGCTCGCCAATAAATTTCCGGAAGATGAATTGATGGCGAAACGTGTTTTCTGGCAAGCACGTAATCTAGGTTTAAAGAGCGAGCATAAAATACCCTTAATCGAAACCTCAACTCACCCTAAATCGTATTCAGATGAGAAGCGTGGAGAACTTATTTTATTTGTTGCAAATGGCTTGATCCAACAAAAAATTGCGGGCGATATTTATGCGCCGCCGGATTTTCGAGTTTCTTTTCCGGTGTATCCGCATAGATATTCCCGGATTCCTACATTCAGTATCAGTACCGATACGAGCGACCAACCGTTTGAGGCTATATCAACTCAGTTAGATAATGTGGTTAGTGCATCCCTGGATGCCAGGGGAAAAGCCGTTCTGATAAAAGAGATTGCCCGGATTGGTGTTAAAACAGCGATATACAAAGAGCTTAAAGAGGAAGATGAAACTGTCGCGAAATTAATTGGAGCATTGTTTTTTCTTCTTGAAGAAGCCGATACGCGGGGCTGGGGGACGTTGCCTGAGTCACTGACGATGCTGAGGATTCCACTGTCAGAAGGAACGCATAATATTGTGGTCAACACAGGGAATGGCTCGCTCAATAAGATTTATAGCATTGAGAATTTAAATATTAAAAACGGGCAAAGAATTTATCGAAAAATTCGTCGTTAAAGATGGCGTTCAAAATAGCCTGTTTGTATTCGGAGCCAATGGCTTCCCTATAGAAGCGCTCTTGTCTTTAGCTTTTAACAGGCCTCGGCTTTCCATTATCATCTATTGCAACATAAACAATTTGCGCTTCTCCAACTTTAATTGTTTCGATTTTTTTTGGGTTTCGCTCTACGTAAATTTCAATATCAATAGTGATTGAGGTATTACCAATTTTCTCAATCGAGGTATATACATTTACCATGTCGCCTACAAAAACGGGCTTGTGAAAAACAAAATTGGTCACTGCTACGGTGGCAACTCTGCCTTTGCTTTTGCGTACAGCGGGGATGCTGCCTGCAATATCCGCCTGCGCCATGATCCATCCACCAAAAATATCACCGCCCGCGTTGGTGTGATCTGGCGTGGCAGGTACTCTAATTTCCAGCTTCATCTCTGTGGGTAGTGTGTCATTCATTTTGGCTGATACATGCTCTCGATTTGGTGGGTGTAATGTTTTGTCAATTGTGGGCGTTTCATTTTTAAAGTGGGTGTTAGCAAGCCGTCATCAACGGTCCAAGGCTCAAGATCCAGGTGTGCTCGGCGAATTTGAGCATATCCAGGGAAGCTGTGTAACTGATTACTGATACGTTTGAGTACAGCCTTTTCGACGAATTTTTCTTCACGACTCTGCGGGTCTTTAGGGTCGACGCCAAGCGTCTCAGCCAGGGTGTTCCATTCTTCCAGGTTTAAAACTACGATGGATGAGAGAAATGAGCGTCCCTCGCCAAGCACCATAATCTGATCAATTAACGGATCCATCGCAATGGCCATTTCCATGTCATTGGGTGGGACTTTTTCGCCGTTGCCAAGCACGATAATTTCTTTTATTCTGCCGGTGATAAAAAAATGCCCATTTTCATCTTTTCGGACTTGATCACCACTGTGTAGCCAGCCGTCCTTATCAATGGTTTCTTTTGTTGCTTGTTTATTTTTCCAATAGCCCAACATCACGCAGCGACTTTTAGTTTGAAGCTCGTTGTTGTCCCCAATCCTGATTTCAACCCCGTCAAGCGCTTGCCCAATGCTGTCTGGAATATTAGATTCTGGTCGGTTTACGGTAACTACGGGAGCAGTTTCGGTCATGCCGTACCCCTGTAAAACAGGGACACCAAGCCCAAGAAACATTTTCGCTATTTCCGGCGGCATTGCGGCACCACCACAAATGGCATAGCGGAGTTTTCCACCCAGTGCGGCAACTACCTTTTTGGCGACCAATTTATTTAATATCGGCCAGAAAATAAGGCTTGGGTGTTTGTTAGCTCGGCCTTGTTGGTATTCAAAGTTACGAAACCCGATATTCACTGCTGCATGAAAGAGCTTGCGTTTAATGGCTGATTGTTTTTTGAGTCCCGCCATAATTTTTGCATAGACTTTTTCGTAAATGCGCGGCACGGAAATTAAAACAGTTGGTTTTTTATTTTTTAAATCCTCAGCCAATAAATTCACCGAGCGGGTATACACCACTTCAGCGCCGACCATCATTGGCATGTAATAGCCACCAGCGCGCTCCAGCATATGTGATAGCGGTAAAAAAGAAAGGAAGCGGTCTGAGTGGAGAAATTCGCCGCAAGTACTCGAAGCAAATGCGTTATATAAAATATTGTCGTGACTCAGCATTACTCCTTTGGGACGACCCGTGGTGCCAGAGGTAAAAACAATGGTCGCCATTTCTGTGGGCGCGCATTCCTGTGCCAGCAGCGGGCCTTCCAGTCCAAACACCCAATCAGCCAAGGATTCGAGACGTGGGTCGGCTGGGAGTTGGTCTTCCTCGATGGTGTTGATGCTAATAATTCGTTTCAGTTTTTTAACTTTTTTCTCAACGGTTTGTAATCGCTGCCATTGTTTCTTACCTTCGACAAGTAAAAGTTTTACCCCGGCCTCTGCCATGATGTAGGCAGCATTGTCCGGTCGATCATCGGTATACAAAGGCACGGTGACTAATCCCAGTCCCAGTGCTGCTTGATCAAACAACACCCATTCGCGGCAGTTTTTAGACATGATGGCGACGCGGTCGCCCGGTTTGAGTCCCTCATTGAGTAGCGCAACCTGCCAGCGGCCGACTTCTCGCTCCATTGTTTTCCAGCTGGTGGATTGCCATCGCTTAGAGGCAATATCGTAGTGCTGGTAAGCAATTTTATCTGGCGTATCTGCAACGCGGTGACGAAACAATCCAGGAAGTGTTTTAGCCCGGTCGGGTAGTATTGTTTTTACTCTCATACCAGTAGTTTAGTCTGCAATTGTTGTGAAGGTAGGTGTTTTTCTCACGCCTCTTTATTTTGGTGGGTAAGGAATAACAGGGTGTGCATATTAATAAGCCGGATAAAATGACTATTGAAAATTTAAAGCGAACAATGCTCGGTAAAAGCAGAAGTCTATCGCGGCGGGGCGCCGCTCCTACAGATGATAAATCTACGCTTCTCTTATATCCGTTATTTTAATGTGGTCAGTGTACTAACCAGAGTGAAAAGTACGTGTTAACCACAGCCGTGCTTTAAGCCCAAGGGTTGTGGTGTAGCCCATCTCGCGATAGCGAATGTTACCCTCGCCATCGAGAATAAAATGTGCGGGTACGCCGGGTACGCCAAAGCGTTTTGCCAGATCGCCACTTTCATCGACGATAGTTCGCCAATTTAATCCGCGCTCTTGAATAAATTCTGCTACTTCCTGCTTGTTGCCAGATTGCATCGCAATGGTCAGCACTGGCCAGCTTTTGGAGACGGAGCTAATTGCGCCTTGTTCAAGTTGACAGATTTTGCACCAGCTTGCCCAAAAGCTCACTAGTAATGGTTTGCCACGATAATCGCTAAGTGACACTTGCTGGCCTTGGAGGTCGGTGGAAGTGAGTGCAGGCGCAGGGCCAGTGATCATGTCTTTTTGCGTCCAGCTACGTACCAATAAAAATAGTCCGACGAAAAACATAATTTGAATCAGTAGCGATACAATGCGACCTTTAGTGCTGCGATTTTTTCTGGAAAATATCATAAGGGTAGATTACTCAGGTGCTTTGTAAGGTGATTTTAAATGGCTGGCGATTATGTATTCTTCAATTGCCTGTTGCTCATGCGTAATATAATTTTCAATTGAATTTTGAAACGGGTTGGATGCCAGCCAGTGTGCAGATCGCGTTAAGGTTGGTAAAAATCCCCGGGCGATTTTATGTTCGCCCTGTGCGCCGGGTTCGAATAGTTTTAAGCCATGCTCAATACAGTAATCAATGCCTTGATAGTAGCAGGTTTCAAAATGCAGATTTTCGATCTGCTCGGTGCAGCCCCAGTGTCTGCCATATAGCGTTGTGTCGCTGCAGTACATCAATGCGCCGGCAATACATTCTCCTTCTAAATCGGCAAGTACAAGCACAATATTTTTTGGCAATTTTTTGGCAACTTCGGTAAAGAAATTAAAATTAAAAGTGGCAGTGCCCCATTTTTCTTCAAAGGTTCGGTCGTAAAAATTAGCAAAAGAGCGCCAGTCTGATTCGCTCGCAGTCTCACCATTGAGTACGCGAAAAGTTACGCCAGTCTCAGTCACTTTACGCCGCTCTTGACGAATGTTTTTGCGCTTTTTAGATTTTAACTGCTCCAGAAAATCATCAAAGGAGGCGTAGTCATGATTGTGCCAGTGAAATTGGCAATCATGACGAGCTAGCCACTGTTGCTGTAAAAAGTCTTGCTCATCAGCATCGGGAAACAAGCAGTGAATACCACTGGCTCCAATCTCGGCTGCCAGTTCGGTTGCTGTTTGTTGCAGTAGCGGCCAGTAGGTGGCTTCTTTTCCGGGCTGGCAGAGTAATCGCTGCCCGGCTGCCGGGGTGTACGGCACAGCAGAGACCAGTTTAGGGAAATAGCGTATACCGGCTCGCTGCCAGGCTTCTGCCCAGGCGTGATCAAAGACAAATTCACCATAGGAGTTATGTTTTTCATACAATGGCATGGCTGCAACCAGCTTATCGCCTTCATGAATGGCGATGTGTCGGGGTAGCCAGCCAAAGGATTCACCGACGCAACCGTGGTGCTCCATCGCGGCGAGAAATTCGTGGCGTACGAGTGGGTTATTATCTGCAACCAGAATATTCCAGGCTTCTGCTGGAATTTCATCAAGGTTACGATGAACCGATATTTTCAAGAGGTGAACCCAGTGCGAGAGTTTTTATGTTGATTGATTTTATACGTCATGGCGAGCCGCAGGGTGGTTCCCGTTATCGCGGTCATGGCATTGATGATCCGCTCAGTGAAAAAGGCTGGGCGCAAATGCGCGCAGCTGTGGCGGGTAATCGCCCCTGGACGCATGTTATCAGTTCGCCATTGATGCGTTGTCGTGTATTTGCGAAAGCGTTAGCAGCGGAGCGAGGCTTGTCCTGTTCCATTGATTCAGCGTTTAAGGAAATTGGTTTCGGTGAATGGGAAGGAAAAAACAAGCAAGAGCTGCGAGCAGAGCGCGCTGAAGAGTTTGCAAATTTTTATCTCGATCCGGTACGCAATACGCCGACCGGCGCGGAGCCAGTGACGTCCTTCCTCGCCAGAATCTCAGCAGGCATGGCATCGTTGCAGCAACATTGGCCGGATGAGCATTTGCTGGTAGTTGCGCATGCAGGTGTGATTCGAGCTGCAATTGTTACGGCGATAGGCGCTGATGCCGCCAGCATGTATCGAATTCAGGTGAGAAATGCAGGAATTACCCGAATAGAATATTCAAATACGCAGACTCTTCTGGTGTTTCATGATGCCCAATCTGATCATCAAGGATAGTTTTTTCAGCAAACCTGAAATTCTCCACTACTATTAAAAGAAGTAACTTGTTAAAAAGAAGTGTTTGGTAAACGAACGTCGGTCGTCTGTTTTAAAGCGTTGGTCATTGAACCAATAAACTATTTAACAGTCTGATCGAAACCCAATGGTAAATAACGGTTACGAATTGATACTCTGAGCAACGGAGAAACAATCATGCAGACACATTTTTTAAACAAATTCGCCCTCGGAGTCGCTGTACTGGTGCTTGGGTTTTGGGGTGTCGTACTAATTGTGCATCCTGAATTGGTACACGGTAGTTTTAGCTCAGAACCATTGAATCACGCGCAAGCCGGGATGATGGGTGCCGCTTTTCTTGGGCTGGCATTAATCTCGCTGGTGACGGAAACGGGCTGGATGAGTACTCGCCGTGCATTGGGTGTGTCACTGGCTGTGCTGGTGCTGGTCGCAGCGTTGCTGATGTTTGGCCCTGGCACCATCATGGTGACGCCGTTAACTTCAATGAGTCTGATTGCAACTCTTTCGGTAGTGTTTTTCTTGATGATTTAGCCGTGTTCTTGATCATCTTAATCAGATCAGCCTCGGCTCAGGCTCCAGTTCAACCCCAAAATGCTCCAGTACCGATGCCTGAATTTTCTGCGCGAGTTGCCAGATTGATTCACCACTAGCATCGCCATGATTTACCAGCACCAGCGCGTGTTGCGCTGACACACCAGCAGCGCCTTCTCTAAATCCTTTCCAGCCACACTGCTCAATGAGCCAGGCAGCAGATAATTTGCTGTGGATATCATCGTGCTTGAATATGGGTAGTTTTGGGTGGTTCGCTTTAAGCTGGTCTGCTTGGTGTTGAGCAATGATCGGGTTTTTAAAAAAACTCCCTGCGTTGCCGGTGATTGCGGGGTCGGGTAGTTTTTGACGACGCAGTTGACATACAGCCGCGCTGATTTTTTTGGCGCTCAATTCATCATCACTGTATTCAGCCAGAGCTTGGCGCAGACCACCATAATCAAGATGCCAAACCGGAGACAGTGGTAGTTTAAGGGTCACACTTTGAATCAAGTATTGTTCTAAATTTCGTTTGAAGTAGCTGTCTCGATAGCCGAAACCAGCGTCATCCAGATCAAAGCTGCGATGTTCTCCTGTGGTTAAATCGACGGCATCGAGCGCATGAAAACAAGATTTGAATTCCACGCCATAGGCACCAATATTCTGAATCGGTGCGGCGCCGACGGTTCCAGGAATCAGCGAGAGGTTTTCCAGGCCAGAATACCCTCGGTGTATGGTTTCCAGTACCAGCCGATGCCACGAGTACCCGGCGCCGACGCGCAAAAAAACCGAGCCGTCCATAGTGCCCAGCTCTTCGATAGCGGCATTGTCAGGGTGTAGCACCACACCTGGAAAATCAGCGCGAAACAGCAGGTTGCTACCTTCTCCCAGGATGAGTCTGGGTAGGTTTTTCCAGCGAGCATCATCCAGTATCCGGGGGATGTCATCGACAGACTCCAGGGAGATAAAGTATCGAGCGGAGGCAGCAATGCCAAAGGTGTTGTACGGTTTTAGCGAGATGTTTTCAAAAATTTGCATAGTTACAATCAGCCTGAGCATTCCCGCACAGTAAACAGCCCAAGTCTTGAATAAAATTTCTAGTCGAAAAAAAGAATTATAATCACAATATGGATGTTAAAGCCGAACTCGTCATTTCGACAGTCAACTATCGAACACCGCAGCACACTTGTGAGTGTATCGACTCTGTCATGGCAGAGCGAGATGCATTGCCACCGTTTACGATGGTGATTATAGATAATCTCTCTGGCGATGATTCGCTGGTGCGGATTCAGCAGTATATTGATGCAAATGAATTAAATGACTGGGTGAGGTTAATTGCTGCGCCACGCAACGGAGGCTATGCTTATGGAAACAATCTCGCCATCCAAAGCGCGCTTGATGCAGGGCATCAGCCAAAATTCATTTGGTTTTTAAACCCGGATACACGAATCTTTGCTGGCGCAGGAAATGTGCTGATTGATTTTCTCAATGCGCACCCGCGTGCGGGCATGGCAGGTAGTCGTCTGGAAGACGATGACGGCACAGTACAGGTCTCTGCGTTTCGTTTCCCTTCCCCTGTATCTGAATTTATTGGTGCAATGCAGCTGGGTATTCTGGATCGAATTTTTCGGTTTCATCTGGTGCCAATGGCGTTGGATAATGAGCCCAGCGAAGCAAGCTGGTTGGCTGGCGCATCAATGATGATGAAGGCTGAGGTGATGGATGATATCGGTTTGATGGATGAAGCCTACTTCCTCTATTTTGAAGAGGTTGACTACTGCGTTGCAGCAAAGCGCCACAAATGGAAAATCTGGAATGTGCCGCAAAGCCGTGTTTATCATGCGGTAGGTGCTGCGACGGGAATTTCTGATCATCGCAAGAAAGCGCCGCGCCGGCCGCAATACTGGTTTGAATCCAGACGCCGTTTCTTTCTTAAAAACTTTGGTAAGCTGCGTGCATTGCTGAGTGACTTGGCTTTGCTGAGTGGTTATTCTATCTGGCGTTTACGTCGATTTGTGCAGCGTAAACCTGACATTGATCCACCGTATTTTCTTCGCGACTTATTTGCCAATTCTGTACTCACCAAAGGGTTTTCAATCAAGTGAATCAAGCTGTTAAACCTTCCACTGATTCGCTCATGAGTCAGGTTCGCAGTGACTGGATCTCGCATGAGAAGGACTGGACTCGCCCTGGGTTTCGCGCCCTGGCATTTTACCGTTTCGGGGTCTGGCGGATGGGCGTTGGGAATAAACTGCTGCGTGCGCCGCTGAGTATTTTGTATCGGGCACTGTATCGTTTTGCGCGCAATATCTATGGTATCGAAGTACCGTATTCGGCCGAGATAGGAAAAAATGTGGTGTTTGAACATCAGGGCGGGATTGTCATTCATGGCGATGCGAAAATTGGTGATGGCTGCATTATTCGTCAAGGTGTGACGCTAGGAAATCGCTATGTGGAAGATCCATTTTCTTCACCGCAGCTAGGTAAAAATGTCAACGTAGGTGCGGGTGCGAAGGTGCTCGGTGCCGTTGTGATTGGAGATAACGCCGTTATTGGCGCAAATGCGGTGGTGCTAAAAGATGTCCCCGCCGATCATATTGCTGTTGGTGTTCCCGCTACGATTAAGCCTCGTACTCAGCATGACTAGTGTTGGTACCGCACTGGTGGTGATTGGTCGTAACGAAGCGCGCCATCTCGCCATTTCTCTATCTGCTGTTCACGGTAAGTTCGGGCGCATGATTTATGTTGATTCCGGCTCCACAGATGGTAGTCGAGAAATCGCAACACAAGCCGGCGCAGAGGTGATTGAACTCGATACTTCAATTCCGTTTACCGCTGCCAGAGCTAGAAATGCTGGCTTTGATCAGCTGGGAGCAGAGATAGAGTTTGTACAATTTATCGATGGTGATTGCGAACTGATCCCCGCTTATCTTGATCAAGCCATCGGCTATTTGCAGGAACATGCCGATACCGCAATGGTTTGCGGCAGAAGGTTGGAGCGATACCCGGAGCGTTCTATTTTCAACAAACTCTGTCATCTTGAATGGAATACGCCGGTGGGGGAAACCGATTATTGCGGTGGCGATATCACGGTTCGTCGCGAGGCTTTGGCGCAAATTGGCGGTTACAATTCAGAGCTTATCGCGGGTGAAGATCCGGAAATCTGTGTTCGCCTGCGTCGCAATGGCTGGAAGATTTTCCGTATTAACGCCGATATGACCTGGCACGATGCCAACATCACCAAGCTTTCTCAGTGGTGGAAACGCCAGCAGCGCACCGGACATGCCTTTGCCGAAGGATCGCATCTTCACGGTAAATCAGCGGAGCAGCATTGGGTGCGGGAAACCCGTAGCAACTGGTTTTGGGGCGGACTGTTCTTTTTAACACTGGCTGGCGCGGTGGCATTTTCACCGTGGCTGTTGCTACTGCTGCTAGTGTTTCCACTGCAAGCAATTCGTCTGGCAATAAATGCGCCAAGCCCCGTAAATGCGCAGTCAGCTAAAGTCAGATTGATGTACGGGCTGGATTGTTTTTTTGGAAAAGTGCCAGAATTTATCGGTCAGCTTCGGTTCGTGATCGGGCGAGCACTGAATAAAAAGCAATCGATTATTGAGTATAAATAGTTCCCGTCCACACCTGAACCGTTCTCGCTTTGCCCCTAGACTTTCCAGATTAAACTAGCCATGCGACCCGTAATGCCATCGCGACGGTAGGAATAAAACCGCTCTACATCGGTATAGGTACATTCTCCTCCGCCACTCACCTGAGTGACACCCACGGATCCAAGCTTGATTCTTGCAAGTGCGTAAATATCTGCTAGCCAGTGATTGTCGCCGGTTTGGATAAAGGCCGCTGCTGATGTGCTTTGTTCGGCGACAAATGCTTCGCGCACTTCGCTGCCTACCTCAAATACTTTAGGCCCAATGGCGGGGCCGAGCCAGCAGATTATTTTTTCCGGGTTAGTGTTCAATGATTTTACCGTGGCTTGCAGAATGCCTGCTGCCAAACCACGCCAGCCAGCGTGTGCGACGGCGACTGCTACACCGTCTTCTGTGCAAAAAAATACAGGAAGGCAATCAGCAGTCAGGACGCTGCAGACGACGTTATTTTGGTTGGTGAAAGCCGCATCTGCGGATATATTGGTAGCGACATTTGCTGCGTTGACTACTGTGGTGCCGTGTACCTGTTGGAGCCAGAGCGGTTCTGCGGGAAGGTTGAGCCGGGTACTGAGTAAAGCACGATTCTTTATAACGTGTGCAGGCGCATCATTCACATGATCGCCTAAATTAAGTTGCTCGTAGGGCGGTGTGCTTACGCCGCCAATGCGGGTTGTCACGCAGGCTTGAATGTTGGCTGGGCAGCGCCAGTCAGGATGAATAACGACCGGGCTAATGATGGGTCGCTTTGGAGGCAGAATCTGGATCGAAGGCTTCCTCAATGACCAGTCCGCCGCTGTGAACCCGCTTGCCAAATAATAAGCAGGCTTTGCCAAATGCCGTGGTAGATTTTTTCTCACACCATTCCCACTCAAACGGGGAGCTGCTAACCGGAATTTGCCAGTGGCCAGTGATAAACACCTCGCCCAGCTTAATTTCCACAGTCCAGTCACGCCACGGGGCGTCTTCATCCTCGGACGATTTATATTCTTGCTCGGTTAAGCGGCAATAGTTTCCTTCTGTGTCATCGCTAACAGTCACTTCATGAATGATGTGTTCGCTAACGATGCAACTCTCCCAGCCGGTATGAACCTCGGTTGCGGTGGTGAACAGCGCAGTAATCAGACCCTCAGGAGTTACTTTTAAGGAAAGTGGTGTTTCCCACGAAGGTTGTGTTTTGTTATCTGCCAGACTCATATCGCTAAATTCTAAGAATAGATGGGTAATGAAAAGGTGAGTTGATTACTTTAGCAAGTAGACCCATCACATGCCATTTTTGAACTCGCTGGTATCGGTGACGCCAGTAGCACGAACCTTAGCCAGCGCAGTGGCATATTCTTTAAGAATATTGAGCGCGTAGGGAATGCGTTTGCGAAAGTAGCCATCTTCTTCGGGATTATTGTCAGCGGTGTTTTCGTTTAAAACAGATTCCACATTGCGCACGATGAGCTGCTCAGGAATGTAGCAAATCCGATTATTCTTATAGCTGCTCATGCGTAACTCGGCAACGGGATAGGCACCACCAGGCCCGGATGAGACCCCCACCAACAGTGCTGGCTTATGTGCGAACTGCATAGCGCCGAATAGCAGAAATAGATTTTTCAATCCTGCTGGTGCTTGCCCGTGCCATTCTGGCGCGATGACCACAAAGGCATCGCTGGATTCAAATTCTTTTGCGATAGGCGCCAGCTGCTCTTTCCATGCCTCATCACCATCCCAAATCGATTCATCCCAAAGCGGCAGCGGATTACCCGAGAGGCTAAAGAGAAATGTCTCCTCACAGAGCTTCTCTTCCAAAAGCCTGGATTCAATATATTTTGCAACTTTAAGGCTTTGTGCTTCCTTGCGGTGGCTACCGCTGATAATGGATATTTTCATGAGATTCTCATAAATTGGGGAATGCGCAAGATTCTAGCGGTTCCCGTTCTTGCATGCGAGAACTCCCGCTCGTTGAACTGGTCGGGTTGGTCTTTGTCTAAGAAAGAGATGCCACTATTTTCTGCACGCTTTGAATCCACTCACTAACTTGTCAAGAAAGCTTGAGAAATCACTGACCACGCGTGGCGCTTTTGGCACCATCGGCCATCTGGTTCGTTCGACGCCTCACCATCTGAAAAATTCGCTGTTATTGCAAGCTTCTCATGCGCAGCCAATTCCTGATGAATTCGATTCGTTATATGACGGAATTGATACGGCTGGCGTCATAAAGTTAAGCAATCTCAAGGTTGCTGATAGTGACTGGAAATTCGGCCACGGCTATCAGGCGATTCGCCCAGGGGATTTTTCCGATCTTTTTCAGGCATTGCCGCTGAATTTTTCTCAATTTGTGTTTATCGATATCGGTTCTGGCAAAGGTCGGGCATTACTCCTGGCCGCAGCTTACCCTTATCAGGCGATTATCGGTGTGGAATTGGTTGACGAGTTACACGTGATCGCGGAAAAAAATATCCTTCAATTTCCTGATGCGAAAAAGATGGGCAAAAATATCAGTTCTGTTTGCTGCAATGCGTTGAGTTTTTCGTTGCCAGATCAGCCGCTGGTGATTTTTATGTACAACCCTTTTACGGAGCGGGTTTTGGCGCAGTTTGTCGACAACGTCATCCATTCGGTCACCAGGCAGCCGCGTGACGTCTATCTATATTACTGGAATGACCGCTATTCTGAGGTGCTTGAATCTGCCGGATTGACAGCAATTCAATCAGGTATATCGGCGGGAGACCCCTGGAGTATTTACAAAATACTGGCTGATCAATGTCAACACCGCATATAAATTGTTGCGGGGTTAATCACTACCGTAGGTCATCCTGGTTAGCTCGACTAAGCCATTATCTGCAAATAGTCCTGCTGTGAGGGCGTAAACAAAGTATAGTATTAACATTCTCTAATATAGAAACTGCTAAGTTATTATGTTTTCCAAAAAATCCAGGCAAGAAACCGTCAGCAAGAAGAGTGCATCCACTGAGCGAGCGGATAAATCAAAATCATCTTCGGTCTATTTGCAGGATGCCGCCGACTTGCAACAGCTAGTCGTTCAGCAGCCTACGGGTCTACTGGGAAGTTTGAAAACGGTAGTTAATCGCATTGTAGTGGTTAAAGAGAAACGTCCCGACCAGCACCAGGCTCTGGAGAAAATGGAGCATATCTTCACCCAGTTGCACGAGGATTTTGATCACCGGGAGCGCATGCTCGATGAGAAACTGGCATCTATTCAAGCGATGCAAGTACGAGAAACCCGTATGTTGAAGCGGTTCTCAGTGCCTTTGGCGATGTCTGCGATGATCGGTTTGGGGTTTCTTTTTTATATTGCTTATTCCATGCAAAACTCAGTCGCTGATATGTCTTCAAACATGAGCGCGATGGGCGGCGATATTGCCGCTATGACCGTGAACACGCATGCAATGTCGTCGAATATGTCGCAAATGACGGGATCTATGCAGCATTTGAATCAGAATATCGGTTATATGACGCACGATGTTTCAAGCATGAATCGAAATATGGGTTCTATGTCCCGTTCGATGGCTCCGATTGGTGATGCCGCTCAAACAGCAGCTCCGATGATTGGCATGATGCGTTCTTTTATGCCCTTTTAATTGAAGGGCAGCTCTATTTATTCATGGATTCTCTGACCCGGAATGAATAGCGATACTCTGAAGTTTAAAGTCACACCTCCTCCGGTAATCCGATTCCTCGGTAGCCAATAAAATACGGGTTCCAGCCCCATTAACAGCAGTTTTGTGACAGACTGCCGTTGTGCGCCTTTTCTGCTAAGATTCGCAGCCTAAAAAATCAATGTGTGTGGTTGGGCGTTGCTTGATCACCTCAGACTTCAGAGACAGTTTTATGAATGCAGTCATGCAACCGCAAGATGTTGATTCGCTTGAAACTCAGGAATGGCTTGAAGCACTGGAAGCCGTCATTAAAAACGAAGGAATTGAGCGTGCTCACTTCCTGATTGAGCAGTTGATTGATGAGGCGCGCCGTTCGGGTGCAAATCTGCCTTATTCACCCAATACCGCGTATGTCAATACCATTCCTACGCACATGGAAACTCCGCTGCCTGGTGATCAGGCAATGGAAGGCCGAATCAAATCCTGGATTCGTTGGAATGCCGCAGTAATGGTGGTACGTGCGAACCGCAAGAACGGTGAGCTGGGCGGACATATTGCTTCATTTGCATCGGCTGCAACCTTGTATGACGTAGGTTTTAACCATTTCTGGCGCGCACCCACGCCTGAGCACGGCGGCGATATGATTTTCTATCAGGGGCATTCCGCGCCGGGCATGTATGCGCGCGCATTTCTGGAAGGTCGCCTGAGCGAAGATGATTTGGATAAATTTCGTCAGGAAGTCGATGGCGGTGGATTGTCCTCGTACCCGCATCCCTGGCTAATGCCTGATTTCTGGCAGTTCCCTACAGTATCGATGGGCCTCGGTCCGATCATGTCGATTTATCAGGCTCGGTTCCTGAAATACATGCAACATCGCAGCCTGGCACATACAGAGAAACGCCGGGTTTGGGCGTTTCTGGGTGATGGTGAAGTTGATGAGCCGGAAACACTCGGCGCAATTTCTCTTGCCTCACGCGAGAAGCTGGATAACCTGACCTGGGTTGTTAACTGCAACTTGCAGCGTCTGGATGGCCCAGTTCGTGGCAATGGCAAAATTATTCAAGAGCTGGAAGCGGTGTTTCGTGGCGTTGGCTGGAACGTGATCAAAGTGATCTGGGGTGGATATTGGGATCCATTGTTAGCGATGGATCACGATGGTTTGCTGCATCAGCGCATGATGGAAGCAGTTGATGGTGATTATCAAAATTACAAATCCAAAGATGGCGGCTACGTCCGTGAGCATTTCTTTGGCAAATATCCTGAATTGAAAGAAATGGTCGCAAAAATGTCTGATCAGGACATTTGGCGTCTTAATCGTGGTGGCCATGATCCGCACAAGGTTTATGCGGCTTATCATCAGGCTGTACATGACAATAACGGTCGACCCACTGTGATTCTTGCGCATACTGTTAAGGGGTATGGCATGGGCGCAGCAGGCGAAGCCTTGATGGGCGCACACCAGAAAAAGAAAATGGATAATGAGTCCATGATCGCTTTCAAAGATCGTTTCAATATTCCGTTGTCGGATGATGATGCGGCGGCTGCAAAATATTATGTGCCACCAGCCGACAGCCCCGAAATTCAATATATGCGTGATCGACGCAAAGAATTGGGCGGCTCCATCCCGGTACGCCAGCAAATGGCTGCGCCGCTGGAAGTCCCTCCGCTTAGTACTTTTGACAGTTTGCTCAAAGGCAGTGGTGATCGTGAAATGTCGACCACCATGGTCTTTGTGCGAATGCTGACTTTGCTGGTTCGTGATAAGAAAATTGGCAAAAACATTGTTCCAATCGTTCCGGATGAAGCGCGTACCTTTGGTATGGAAGGCATGTTCCGTCAGCTTGGGATTTATTCCTCGGTAGGGCAGCTGTACACGCCGCAGGATCAGGATCAGGTGATGTTCTATAAAGAAGATCTCTCCGGTCAGATTCTCGAAGAAGGTATCAACGAAGCCGGTGCTATGTGCTCATGGATTTCCGCCGCGACCTCCTATAGTACAAACGGCGTCAACATGATTCCGTTCTACATCTATTACTCAATGTTTGGTTTTCAGCGTATTGGTGATCTGGCTTGGGCTGCGGGTGATCAACGTGCCAGAGGATTCTTGCTGGGTGGCACCGCCGGTCGTACCACCTTGGCGGGTGAAGGTTTGCAGCATCAGGATGGGCACGGTCATGTTCAGGCGAATATGATCCCGAACTGCATCAGCTACGATCCGACATTCTCCTACGAGCTGGCCGTCATCATTCAGGATGGTATGCGCCGCATGTTCAAGGAGCAGGAAGATGTGTTCTATTACATCTCCGTAATGAATGAGAATTACACCCATCCTGAAATGCCGAAAGGCGCGGAAGACGGCATCATTAAAGGCATCTACAAATTCCGCAAAGGTGGTCGCAAGAAGAAGCGTGTACAACTGCTCGGTTCCGGCACGATTTTCCGTGAAGTGATTGCTGCTGCCGACATGCTGGCAGAAGACTGGGGTGTGGATTCTGATTTATGGAGTGTCACCAGTTTTAACGAACTGACCCGAGAAGGTCAGGATTGTGATCGCTGGAACATGCTCAATCCTAAATCCAAGCCGCGAGTGCCTTATGCAACGCAAATGCTGGATGGCACAAGTGGCCCGTTTATAGCCTCAACCGATTACATTAAAGGCTACGCCGAGCAAATTCGGCCTTATGTGCCAGGTAACTACTCAGTGTTGGGAACCAACGGTTTTGGCCGCTCTGATACCCGCGCGCAGTTGCGCAAGCACTTTGAGGTGGATCGTTTCTATGTCACCGTCGCCGCATTGAAGGCACTGGCTGACGAGGGTACGATCAAGCCGGAAGAAGTCACCAAGGCGATTAAAAAATATGGCATTGATATCAATAAACCCAACCCGCTACACGCATAGGAGACACTGATGGCTGTTAAAGAAATCGTTGTTCCTGATATCGGAGATTTTGGCGAAGTTGAAATTGTAGAAATCCTGGTGGGTGCGGGAGACAGTATCTCCGCTGAAGATTCACTGGTCACGCTGGAATCGGACAAGGCATCCATGGAAATTCCATCCAGCGATGCGGGTGTAATCAAAGAGTTAAAAGTGGGTGTCGGTGATATGGTGTCACAAGGCAGTTTGCTCCTCATGCTGGAACTCAGTGATGCTGCAAATGATGATTCTGCCGCGCCCGAGAAATCACCAGAAGTTGCTGCTGTTAAACCTGCGGCTGATCCAGAACCTGCGCCAAAAGTTGAGCCGCCTAAACCTCAGCCAGCAGCGCCAAAAGTATCTCCGACTGCATCCATTGATGAAGTCAGTTTTTCCAGTGCTTATGCCAGCCCTTCAGTGCGTCGCTTTTCGCGTGAGCTGGGTGTAGATCTCGGGCAGGTTGAAGGTTCTGGTAGAAAAAGTCGAATTGTTCAGCAAGATGTTAAAGAATTTGTAAAACGAGCGATTAATCAAGGCGGCAGTGGTCTTGGTGTTGCACCAATGCCAGAAATTGATTTTAGCCTCTGGGGCGATGTAGAAGTTAAAAAACTCAGTAAGATCAACAAGCTGACGGGTAAATTCCTGCATCGGAATTGGGTCACCATCCCACATGTTACGCAGTATGATGAAGCAGATATCACCGATCTTGAAAAATTTCGTAAACAGATGGTGCCGGAATATCTGGATCAAGGTATTAAAATTACCTTGTTGTCATTTTTGATCAAGGCGGTTGTCTCGGCGCTTAAAGAGTTGCCCAAATTTAATTCTTCGCTGGACCTATCGGGTGAAAATCTGATTTTCAAAAGCTACTACAACGTCGGTGTTGCCGTCGATACTGCGGATGGCTTGGTTGTGCCCGTGGTCAAAGATGCTGATCGCAAGAGTCTCGTTGATATCGCGGCAGAGCTTGGCGAAATCAGCAAAAAGGCGCGCGACAAAAAACTCACTCCGGGTGATATGCAAGGTGGTTGTTTTACCATCTCCAGCCTTGGCGGCATTGGTGGTACCAAATTTACGCCAATCGTGAACGCACCAGAAGTCGGTATTCTTGGTGTTTCAAGAGCGAAAATAAGCCCCGTCTGGAACGGTGAAGAGTTTGAGCCGAAGCTAATACTGCCGCTGTCATTGTCCTACGATCATCGCGTGGTTGATGGTGCCGACGGCGCACGCTTCACAACTCTGCTTAGCAAAATGCTCTCGGATACCCGAAGATTATTACTTTAGGGGATTGCCTCCTAAACCGGTAGTCGTAAAAAGATCCGTAGGTGCTGAGGCATGAAGCGCATCGAATCGCAGAAAAATTAGTTTTAAGGAATCGTCATGAGCGACACAGTCGAAATTAAAGTCCCGGAAATCGGTGATTTCAAAAGCGTTGAAGTCACCGAAGTATTAGTCTCTACCGGAGATCAAATCGCCGTTGAAGATTCCCTGATCACGCTGGAGTCAGACAAAGCCTCAATGGAAATCCCCAGCCCGCAAGCAGGTGTGGTAAAAGAAGTGCTGGTCAAAGTAGGCGATACAATTGCCGAAGGCTCTCCGATCCTAATGCTTGAGGCCAGTGATTCCGCAGCAGCCCCCGCTCCGGCGGCCAAAACTCAGTCAGAGCCAGAAGCTCCTGCCACCGCACCAGCGCCGGCAGCTTTTTCTGGTGATGCTGATCTATCTACCCAAGTCGTCGTCCTCGGCTCTGGCCCAGGCGGCTACACCGCCGCTTTTCGTGCTGCTGATCTGGGCAAAAAAGTCATCCTCATTGAACGCTATCCTGATATCGGTGGTGTGTGCTTAAACGTTGGCTGCATCCCCTCCAAAGCACTGTTACACGTTGCAGAAGTGATTACTGAAAGCAAAGAATTCGGCAAGCTCGGGGTCACGTTCACAGAGCCAGATATTGATCTCGACAAGCTTCGCAGCCACAAAGAAAAAATCATCGACCAGCTCACTGGCGGACTCAAGCAACTCGCCAAAAAGCGCAAAGTCGAAATTATTCATGGCTATGGCCGCTTCACCTCGCCAACCACTGTCCAAGTGGAATCCGACGGCGGCAAGCAAACTATCGCCTTTGAGCAATGCATTATCGCGGCTGGTTCGCAGGTTACCAAACCCGGTTTCATTCCCTGGGATGATCCCCGCGTACTCGACTCCACTGGCGCACTGGCGCTGGAAGATGTGCCAGAGAAACTACTGATCGTTGGTGGTGGCATTATTGGCCTGGAAATGGCTACGGTTTACCATGCGCTAGGCTCAAAAATTACCGTAGTCGAACTCGCTGATGGCCTCATGCCGGGTGCGGATAAGGACTTGGTAAGGTTACTCCAAAAAGCCATCAAACCCCGCTACGAAAATATCTATACCGGCACCAAAGTAGTTTCAATTAAGCCATCAAAAGCTGGATTGGTGTGCGAGTTCGAAGGTAAAAAATCACCGGCAAAAGAGACTTTCGATAAAGTACTGGTTGCCATTGGTCGCAGCCCCAACGGCGGATTGATCGATGCAGACAAAGCCGGTGTTTCCGTAGACGAGCACGGCTTCATCACCGTAAACAAACAGCAAAAAACCAACGTCGATCATATCTACGCCATCGGCGATATCGTCGGCCAACCGATGCTCGCGCACAAAGCGACGCACGAAGCCAAAGTGGCTGCTGAAGTTATTAGCGGCAAGAAAACTTTCTTCGATGCCAGAACCATTCCCTCAGTCGCCTACACTGATCCCGAAATCGCCTGGTGCGGTATCACCGAAGATCAAGCTAAAGCGGATGGCATCGAGTACGAAAAAGGTGCATTCCCGTGGGCTGCCAGCGGCAGAGCACTCAGTATGGGCGCATCCAATGGCGCAACTAAAGTCTTATTCGATAAAGAGACCAAACGCATTATAGGTGCTGGCATCGTCGGAAAAAATGCTGGTGAACTCATCGCCGAAGCTGTGCTGGGACTAGAAATGGGAACCGATATGATGGATTTAGCATTAGCCATCCACCCCCATCCAACCCTCTCTGAAACTCTGAACTTCGCTGCAGAGATGGCCGAAGGGACAATCACGGATCTTTATATACCGAATCGGTGAGTATTGTTGGGTGCCGAAATTGGGCTGAATTATGGATTAAATCCATTCAACTGAAAGGGGCGTGTTGAAACGGACAAACTACAAACTCGTCAATATTTTCAAATTGTAAACTCAGAACGGGACGGAAGCTCCTCCATCGTGCCAGAGATCGAAGATGGTTTGTTAGCGTCTCAGCCAGCTGCGCAGCCCCCCATCGAAAAATAAACAGAATGTTTTTTAAAAGAACTACTTGAGCGCTAAGCTTTAGAAGTGTGTGGAGTATGGATTAAAATAAGAAGCATCCCGTCTTGAAAAAGACTAATAAAACGAGACGAGACGCTCTTACAACTTACTTC
>CAZNYF010000028.1:0-20509 GCA_964577195.1 uncultured Thiotrichales bacterium
GTCCTAAATAATAATGGGCATCATCGGCATGGGTCGGTGACTCAGCCAATTGGGTCAGGTGCTGTACTGCCTTATCATAGGTTTTCAATTCAACTTCCAGCAATGCAAGGCTGTAAAGTAGATCAAAATTCTCGGGCTGGAGCTTGAGTGCCTTTTGATACTGACTACGGGCATCCTCATAGCGATTGGCTTTCACCAGCATCCGCGCCAGACTATGTAGTAGCTCTGCGTCATCGGGAGATTTTTCGGTCATTTCACGCATATCGTCCAGCGCTTCATCGACTCTACCCATTGATAACAACACGCGGCTTCTGAGAATTTTTGAAGACTCATCTTCAGAATCCAGCAACAAGGATTTATCCAAAGCCGCTAGCGACGCATCATAATTTTTATTACGAAAAGCAAGCTCGGCATAACTTCTGTGAGCATAGGAAACTTCAGGGAAGTGATCCCGCACGATGCCCATCACAATCAGCTCATCATCAGAAACAGATTCGCGCACCATCAACAAACTTAAGCGCGCAAAACCCAATTCGTACTTTTCTTCGCCACCCAGTTCAATCACTTTGATAAAGTTCTCGGCGGCAGCTTTCGTTTCACCGTTTCTAACCAGCAACAGCCCCGCTACCTGGCGCGCTTCGCTGGAATCAGGCTCTAACGCCACCCAGCGTTTTGCAGCATCTACAGCTATTTTGAAGTCTTTGGAAAATGTGGCTATTCTCGCGGTACGAGCGGCGATTTCAGGATTATCGCTGAGACGGCTGGCATTGAGATAATGCTGCGTTGCCTGATTGATTCTGCCCTGTTTTCCTGCAATTTCCCCAACCAGTAATTCATAGACTAAATCGCCACGCTTGGCGATTTCTGGCTTTAAACCGGAATCTGAAAATTGCACCTTAGAACCGATCACAGGAGAGCTATCAGCCGGTGTTAGGGTTGCACAGCTGGTCAGAGAACCAACGACAAGGCCAATAGACAATAGTTTGAGTTGTTTATACATAAATTCATCCAAAGCCACGGTTTAACTCTCTGAATATTAGCAGATAATTTGCAACGAGTTCTGTTTCTAAAGTCACATTCTCTTTGGAATTCTTTTGACATTAGCTGAACAATCGCCTGAATATCACTCTCAGGATCTCTTCTCAGGATCTCTATTTTTATAAAAAACCTCATAATCAACGGTATACTGTTCCTATGGCTTTTTCCGTCTCTGCTTAGAGTGTCAATTTTAACGATTGGCATCAACCATACGACCGCACCTGTTGAAGTGCGAGAGCGGGTGGTGTTTGATGCTAAAACCATTCCAGAAACACTGCGCTCACTGCTAAAGCTGCCTGGCGTTAAAGAAGCGGCAGTGCTCTCTACCTGCAACCGAACCGAAGTGACTTGCTGGCATGATCAAGATGATTCGGTCATCCAGATACCCGATTGGTTGTCTGAGCAGCACAATATCAGCACTAACGAAATCACACCGTACTTATACAACCATAATGATGGTGAAGCAGTCAGGCATTTGTTGCGGGTAGCCTGCGGCCTGGATTCGATGGTTTTGGGTGAGCCGCAAATCCTCGGCCAGCTCAAATCGGCGTATCAGCAGGCATCCGAATCAGATACGCTCGGGCGGCACTTGAATCGTCTTTATCAAACCACTTTCCAAACCGCCAAAAAGATTCGTACCGAGACTGAAATTGGCTCCAGCGCTGTGTCCGTGGCGTTTGCGGCGGTAAGTCTTGCCAAGCAGATCTTTGGTAACCTTAATGAACAAACAGCATTGCTGATTGGTGCAGGTGAGACCATTGAGCTAACGGCAAGACACCTCAAAAGTCAGAACATCAAGCACTTATTGATTGCTAACCGAACCTTGAGCCGAGCCGAACAGTTGTCTGAGCAGTTTGATGCGCAGCCGCTTTCGCTCATTGATATCAATTCGGTGCTCGATCAAGCCGATATTGTCATTAGCTCTACCGCCAGCTCATTACCTGTTTTGGGTAAGGGTGCGGTTGAACGGGCGCTGAAAAAACGCAAGCATCGGCCGATGTTTATGGTAGATATCGCCGTGCCACGCGATATCGAACCCGAAACAGGTGATCTCCCCGATGTTTACCTGTATACAGTGGATGATTTACACGATGTGATCGCAGAAAATATGCAGTCTCGACGTAAAGCTGCGGAGCAGGCCGAAGAATTAGTGGATGCCCAGGTACATGATTTTATGGGCTGGCTAAAGTCTCAGGACGCTATCCATCTGGTCAAAGAATACCGTAACCAGGCAGCCGGAATTCAGGCCGAAGTCACCGCACAGGCCATGCAGATGTTGACACACGGGAAATCCGCAGAAGAAGCACTAAAATTTCTCAGCCACAATCTCACTAATAAACTTATCCACGCCCCAACCTATAGCTTGAACCGCGCCGCTCATGAAGGTGACGAGGCATTGCTCTCTAGCGCCAGACAGCTACTCAATCTTGGCGAGCAACCAAACCAAGCAAAACCAGCCAGGAAAAAATAACAAAAACAGCATGAATAAATCAATCACCTTCAAACTCGAAATGCTGGTGGACCGGTTCGAGGAAATTACCGGACTGCTCGCCGATCCTGACATCATCGGTGACCAAAACCAGTTCCGCGCTCTATCTCAGGAATATGGTCACCTGGCCCCCATCGTCAAAACCTTTCAGCAATTTAATCAGATTACAGAAGATCGCCAGAGTGCAGAAGAGATGCTCAAGGATGATGATGCTGATATGCGTGAAATGGCCGCAGAGGAGAGAAAATCCCTCACCAGCCAACTAGAAGATTTAGAGGTGGCGCTACAAAAGCAGCTGTTACCCAAAGACCCTAAAGACAACGCCAATGTGTTTCTCGAAATTCGCGCTGGCACCGGTGGCGATGAAGCTGCACTTTTTGCTGGTGACTTATTCAAACTCTATTCGCGCTACGCAGAATCACGCGGCTGGCAGGTGGAATTGCTGAGTGAGAGTCACGGCGATCACGGTGGCTACAAGGAGGTCATTAGCCGCATCATCGGCAATGGCGCTTTTTCGCGACTGAAATTTGAATCTGGCGCACACCGTGTCCAGCGCGTGCCGGAAACAGAGTCACAGGGACGCGTGCATACCTCCGCTGCCACTGTCGCCATCATGCCGGAAGCTGATGAGGTGGAAAAGGAAGATATCAATCCCTCCGATCTCAGGATTGATACCTACCGCGCCTCAGGTGCGGGTGGTCAGCACGTTAACAAAACCGATTCAGCCGTACGCCTGACGCATCTTCCTACCGGAGTTGTGGTGGAATGTCAGGATGAACGTTCGCAGCACAAAAACAAAGCCAGAGCGATGTCATTGCTACAGGCTCGATTACTGGATGCCGAAAGGCAAAAACAGGAAAGCGAAGAGAGCGCACTGCGCAAAAGTCAGGTTGGCAGTGGAGACCGTTCCGAGCGAATTCGCACCTATAATTTTCCACAGGGGCGCATTACCGATCACCGCATTAATTTAACGCTCTACAAACTCGACGAAATATTGTCGGGTAATCTGGATCAGGTCATAGATCCATTGCTGACGGAGCATCAGGCAGAACAACTGGCAGAACTCAGTACTCACTAATCGACGTGAGCGACCTACCTACCATTCAATCAGAATTACAGGCAGCCATCGCTAGCATTCATAGCGATTCGTCACGATTGGATGCCGAGGTCCTGCTGGCGCACTGCCTGAACAAACCACGCAGTCATTTGCTTGCTTGGCCCGATAAGGTTTTACAGTCAGCGCAACGGCAACAGTTTAAGCAACTGTTGCAAAAACGCATCGACGGTCAACCCGTTAGTTATCTCACTGGTATGCGCGAGTTTTGGTCGATGGATTTTACAGTCACACCGGATGTACTCATCCCCCGCCCGGAAACAGAACTCCTGGTTGAAACCGCCCTGGCTCGATTACCCTGTACGAGCCTACACGTAGCTGATCTAGGTACTGGCAGTGGCGCAATTGCCATTGCGCTGGCGAAAGAACGCCCAAACTGGCAGATGATAGCCACTGATCAAAGTCAGGCAGCATTACAGATTGCAGAAGCTAACGCAGCGCGGCAAAACCTCTGCAATATCAAATTCCGCCATAGCGACTGGTTCGCATCTTTATCAGACAAAAGCTTTGACTTGATCATCAGCAATCCACCCTATATTGCAGTAACTGACCCACATCTCGAGCAGGGCGATGTTCGCTTTGAACCTCAGCAGGCGCTCGCCAGCGGCGTCGATGGGCTTGACGATATCAGGAAAATTATTGCTCGATCTCCAACCCACTTAAAACCCAATGCTTGGCTGATGCTCGAACATGGTTATAATCAGTCATCCGCCGTGCAAAAGCTTTTGGAAGGAACACCACAACAAAATATGGAAAACTGCCAGCAATACACCCGCATCGAATCGCTCGCCGACCTCTCTGGCCAGTGCCGCGTTACCATCGCCCAATTGAGTTCGCAGCCATGAGTAACCCACCATCTCGTCCGCCCATTCTCAGCCCTGATCAAGTATTGGTGCTAGGTAGAATTCTCGAAATAGAATTTAAAGAACCTGATTCCTATCCCTGCCCCGTCGAAAGAATTGCAGAAGCCTGTGAATTTGCACCACCATCTCCAGAGCTGGGCTCTCTGGAACGCTCGGAAATTAATCAGGCGATTACCAAGCTCATCCGACAGGGACTGCTCAGTGTGGATCAAGACAGCATCGAGTTCAGCTACCGACATAAGGTTTCCGAAGCGCTGCACCTTGGCCCGGCGCAACGCGCCTTAATTACCACCTTTATGCTCAATGGCGCACAAACGCTCGAAGAATTACTGGAAAACACTCATCCGCTCTATCCATTTCAAGATTACCAGCACATCGCCGAAACCCTGAAAAGCCTGCAACATGAACGAAAATATCCGTTGGTTGCTAAAGTCCCTCGCTCAATAGACAACAAAGTTCGCTATCTGCATTGCTTGCTGCCGCTCGAATTTGCCGATGAAACACTTGAAGAAATTGATGTCGCCACCACCGAAGAACTGCGCATCCTCAAACCACGCAATCGACTCGATGATCTGGAAAACCGGGTGGCTGAGCTGGAAGCCATGATCGACAAACTATCCAACAAAGACGCCTGACATCCGACCAGCGGTCTTAATCTGGATTGTAAATTCTGAAAAATGCACTACTCTCTATAGAGTATGGCAACTCAAAACATCCATCAAAAATCACGTGAAATACAGCTCAGGGGCCCAACCGAGCCTAGCCTGAATGCTGACGGCGCGATCTTTTTATTGGTGGATAACGAGGGCATCAGAAACGCCGTTAAGCTAAATGATCTGCGCTTTTCAGTCAGCTATGACCTAACCGTTGTCTCATTGGAACAAATCGAACTAGCGCTGGCAGAGGTTGGTTTCCATCTCGACAACAGCTTGCTCAACAAAATCAAACGCGCCATCTATTACTTTACCGAAGACAATCAACGGCGTAATCACGGCCTCTCGAAACTCACCTGCTCGGAAGGCTGCTCCATCAAGGTTTTTGCCGCCCGCTATCGGCAGTTGAGTCATGGTTGTCAGGATCCTCGCCCAGAGCATTTGCGCAGATATCTCTAGTGCTCCGTCCACATTTAACTGCCGGATATAAGGGAAGCGTAAGATTTATCATCTGTAGGAGCGGCGCCCCGCCGCGATTGACTTCTGCTTTCACCGAGCATTGTTCGTGGCGAGGCGCCACTCCTACATTAAATGGTTCAATAGTCAGATTTTATCCGTCAGTTTAATATGGATGGTGTACTAGCCTCATTTCAGCCGATCTAACCCTCGAGCCAGATCATCCTTTATGTCTTCAACCCCCTCAAGCCCCACCGATATCCGAATCAGTCCATTTTTAATTCCAGCAGCTTCACGCTGCTCAACGGTTAACCGCCCATGCGTTGTGGTTGCGGGGTGAGTGACGGTACTTTTGGTATCACCAAGATTTGCAGTAATCGAAATAATTTCGGTTGCATCAACGACTTTCCAGGCATCTTTTCGCCCACCTTTCAGCTCAAACGACAGTAACCCGCCAAAATCACTTTGTTGCTGCTTTGCCAACGCGTGCTGAGGATGACTTTCCAAACCGGGAAAATGAACCTTCTTAACTTGCGATTGCGCCTCTAACCATTGCGCCAGCGCCAGCGCATTTTTACTGTGTGCGGCCATACGGATTGATAATGTTTCCAGCCCTTTTAAAAATATCCAGGCATTAAACGGGCTTAAAGTTGGCCCGGCTGTACGTAGAAAACCGTACACATCGGTGCCAACCAGCTGCTGATTTCCCACCACAGCGCCACCAATGCAACGCCCCTGACCGTCTAGATATTTGGTTGCCGAATGAATGACGATATCCGCACCATATTCAAGTGGGCGCTGTAACACCGGCGTACAAAAACAATTATCCACCGCGAGTAAAACATCGTGTTGATGCGCCAACTCAGCCAGCTCCGAAATATCGACGAGCACAGTCAACGGATTAGAAGGCGTTTCCAGAAAATAAAGCCGGGTATTTTTCTTCGTCGCCGCATCCCAGGCATCAAGATCGGCAAGATCAACGTAATCCACCTCAATCCCGAATTTGGTCAGATAGTTGTTAAATAAAACCACCGTTGTTCCAAAAACAGAACGCGAACAAACAACATGATCACCCGTTTTTAATAGCGCCAGACAAGTCGATAAAATTGCTGCCATGCCAGACGCTGTTGCGACGCAAGAGTCTCCGCCTTCCATCGCCGCAAGACGCTGCTCAAAGGTACGCACCGTGGGGTTGGTAAAGCGCGAATAAATATTACCGGGATCTTCACCACTAAATCGCGCAGCGGCTTCAGCGGCCGTATTAAATGTAAAACTGGAGGTTGGGAATATAGGCTCGGATTGCTCACCTTCTTCCGTTCTTACTTGTCCAGCTCTAACCGCCAGCGTTTCAAGACTCAAACCATTTTTGTCATTCATAAAAAAACCTGCTCAGTATACTAAAGCAGGTTTTCTGGATCTCAAAAAGCGCTGCTTTAGCTGAATTTAAATACGCCCGCAATCTGCAAGATCAAATCGGCGCTCAGTGAGATTAGCGTTTAAAGTAAGCTATTGCAACATTGAGTCTTATCCAATATGAAATGAGTCTAGTACTCCAATTTAGTACGATTAACGGCGGCTCCTCTCAGTCATAAGAATTACTCGCAGCTTTCTCTACCGTAACCCCCTGAGCTACAATACTGATATTTGACGGTTTTTATGAGTTTTCAGGAACTCCATGCAAGGTTCAATCGACAATTTCAGGAAAATAAAGCCTGGAAGCTGTTACGGGCGAAAAACGCACCGCTGATCCTGGGATTTTTGGCCGATCTTTTTAGGGAATCCACTGATGTTCCGTTTGGTAAAGCGCGTGTGGCGCTGGATGCGGAGTTGGCTCGCAGTCGTGAATTGGGTATCTGGCAGACAGATAGCAATGCGATGGTTTATTTGCGTGAGTGGATACAGGCGGGCTGGTTGCGCGAGCTGAATGATCAGGTCAGCAAGACGGATGCTTGTGAAGTGGCCTTGAGGTTTTGCCAAAGTCTTGATCAGCGAGAAACTTCTGCGACCGCTTCTCACCTGCGTATCGTGCAGGAAGCAGTGCGGGAATTAACGCTTGCCATTAATCCTAATATCAAGTTGCGTATTGCTTTGCTAAAAGCGAAACAGGCAGAAATTCAGCACGAAGTCGATGCGCTGAATGCAGGGGTAGTTTCGATATTATCTGAAGCAGAACAACGCGAGCGTTTGAAAGAAATCTACCAGCTGGCTTCGGTATTAACGGGGGATTTTCGGCGTATTGAAGATGAAATCCGCGAGATGGATCAAACGCTGCGGGTTGAAATTATCGAATCCAATCATAGCCGTGGTGAAGTATTACTCGGTGTGCTGGAAAAAGAACAGCTGCTTACCAGCACCGACGCCGGGCGGGCTTTTGAAGGTTTTTTTCAGCTGTTGTGCGATCAAAACCGCAGCATGGAATTCAGAGAGCAATTACGTTCCCTCTTGAATCAACCGGTTTCCCGGCATTTAACCCAGCAGCAAAGCGGGTTTTTGCGGCAGTTAATGCGCGAGCTTTCCAAAGAGAGCGAACGTGTTTTTCAGATCAGGCGGCGCACCGAGGAAAGCTTAAGAGCCTATATCGAAAGTGGTGCGCATCTGGAAATCAGGGCGATAGAAAAACTGCTGGGTCAGCTAGAGCGGCATGCGGTTGAATTTAGAGAAAAAGGCATTGATTTACGCACTGGTCTGGATATTAATTTACCGTCTGGCTCGGTTAAAACCAGTTCACCGCAAAGCATGAAATTAAAAATGCCGGAGGAAGCGCTGGATACCAGCGATGTACGAGCACATATTAATTCAAATAATCCCAGTGCAGAAATGCTCAATAGTCTTGAGTCTGTAAAAGTCATTGAAGTTGCGAAAAACATGCTCGAAATTCTGCGTGCTGAAGGCCCGTTAACAATTTCCCATATTACCGAATACTATCCACTCAAATCAGGTCTGGAAGAATTAGTCGCTTGTTTAAGAGTGGCAAAAGCAGTGGGGGCAACAGAAATAAATGAACGGGAGCAGGTGGAACTCACCGACAAACACGGTAATCAGGTCAGGGCAACCATTCCAGTATACTTATTAAGTGCGGAGCAATTTCCCGAGCGCATTGAGGATACGGCGTTATGACCGATAAACCTGACAATGGCTCAACCAGCCCAACGAATAAATCCTATGAAACGACAGCTTCCCCTTTCTTTGATCAATTTCGGGAAAATACCGCACATCAAAATAGCGAAAAAAATACGACTGCTGAAGTAAATTCTATTCCTTCTGACAATGACGTTACCATTGACTCTGCGGAGCAGACGGACTCTTCCGCCTCTATCGTTAAAGGCCGGTTGCCACCCGAAGCCAAGCGAGCACTGGTGAATTTAATGCGTATGGGATCAATTATTGCGACGCAAAAACCCAAGCTGTTTGAGCAAATTTGTCGCCATGAAGAACTGATTCAGGCACATTTATCTGATATGTACTTGAGATTATTGCTCGATGAAAAAGCCGGTGTGGCGCTGGTTTTACAGCAGGAAATAATCGGGGATGGTGGTGAAGAAGATGATATCTATACACTAATCACACCTCGAACCCTGACATTAAACGACAGTTTATTGCTGCTGGTATTACGCAAATATTATCAAGACCGTGAAGCGGCCGGTGAGCAACGAATTATTATTGATATTGAACAAATCGAAGCATTTTTAACGCCATTTTTGCCGCTGAGCAACAGTTCAAAATCGGATCGGAGAAAACTCTCCACATCGCTCTCAAGAATGACTGAACGGAAAATACTCAGCAGTGTACGGGGTGAAGATTCACGCTTTGAAATTACGGCGGTTATCCGCTATGTGGTCAGCGCTGAATTTCTCGAACGCTTGTTGGCTGAATACCAGAAACTGGCAAAGGCAGCAGCAAATGAAAATGTCGGGACAGGAAATGTAGAATAATGCCAAAAGCAACCAAGACACCAGATGGCTCAAACACAAACAACCTGTTCCCTATCGGACAGATTCGTTTGTCGCGTTTATCTGTTTATAACTGGGGGTCTTTTCATGGGTTGCATAGTGCCTCGATTGATCCAGTCGGCACGTTAATTACCGGAGATAACGGTGCGGGAAAATCTACTTTAATTGATGGATTAATGGCGTTATTGCTACCGGCAGGCAAGGCCAGTTTTAATGTCGCAGCGGCTCAGGGTGACCGTACTGATCGTTCATTATTATCCTATATGCGCGGCAGTTATGGTTCGGTGCATGATGGCGCAACAACGCGGGTAAAAAGCAAACGGGAAGGCGCGGTAGTGACCGGTTTGAGCGCTAACTATATCGCTGATGATGGCTCAAAAATCACCCTCGCAGCATTGTTTTGGACAACGCAGGCATCCAACTCGCTAAGCGATGTGAAACGCCTCTACATGGTTGCTCAATGTGAGTTTAAATTAAATCTTCTGCTGGAAGATTTTGGTCAAGGTGATGTTCGCGCGTTAAAGCATCGTTTAAAAGAAAATTTACAGGTGAGCTATTGTGACAATAATTTCACAGAGTATCAGGAAGTGTATCGACGTCTGCTGTACATGGATAATAAAAATGCACCGGCGCTATTATCCCGTGCGCTTGGCTTAAAGAAAATTGATGATTTAACGCAGTTGATTCGGGAGCTGGTTTTGGAACCCAGTTCTGTGAAAGAAGATGCGCAGAAAGTCGTCTATGAGTTTGCTGATCTGGTTGCCATTCACGGTGAGCTTACCGATGCCAAATTCCGTCAGGAAGCGTTGCAGAAATTACCGGCTATTGAGGCTAAATTAACCCGGTTGGAATCCGAGCTGGCCTCGTTGATTGCCGAGCGTGAGGGGCTTGCGGTATTTATTGCCGAACAGTGTGTGGCGCTTTGGACGGGCTGGGTACAAAGTATAGAAAAAATTCTGCAGAAAATTATCATTGAAATTGAACAGCTTAAAGAGCAGGAGCAGCAGGCTGAGTTACTCACCGAGCAGTGTCATGAAGCCTACATTCAGGCGGGTGGCAACCGGATCGAAGACATTAAAAAAGAGGCGCGGCAGGTTCGTGAGAAGCTTGAACGAATCACTGTCACCGCAGCCGATTATCAAAAACTGGTCGCAGATTTAGAGCTTGATACTCAACTGGATCGCTTCAGTTATGAAAATAATCAGTCAATTGCGAAACAAAAACTGAGCAATATCGAAGCAGAACACAAGGCGAAACAAAATGCGTTTGCGGATAAACGTGTTTTGTTTCAGAAAAAAGATGATGAGAAAAAAATCCTCATCGAAACAATCAGAGAAATCGAGTCCAGACCGAATTCCAATATTGATCCCGCTTATCAACGGATGCGGGACAAAATGGTGGAGGTGCTGGATCTGGATGATGATCAATGCCTCTTTATTGGCGAACTCATGGATGTTAATGCTGCCCATCAATCCTGGCAGGGAGCCATTGAACGCGCCTTGGGCGGCTTGAGAACCACGCTGGCGGTGCCGAAAAATAATTATCATTTGGTCACTCGCTGGTTAAACCAGACACATACGGGTTTGCATGTTCGAGTCCAAATTGTCGATAAAGCAAGCTATGCAATAAAGCAGACGGCTGAATTTAAATCGGATGGGTTTTTACGCAAACTGGTGTGGAAAGAGCATCCTTATCGTGATTGGCTAAAACACCATTTGGTGCGTTTTGATCTGCATTGCGTCACCTCAACTGAGGTGTTGGATAAAACACCTTTTTCCATGACACAACAAGGCTTAATGCATAAGGATAAAGGCCGTTTTGAAAAAATTGATCGGTATAAAGTGGATGACCGCAGAAACTGGCAACTCGGTTTTTCCAACAAGTCCCGGTTGGCGCTGTTAAAGCAGGATGAAAAGAATCTCAGTCATGAAGTGCTGGGACTGGCAAAAGCGGCTGCCGAAGCGCGGGCAGAAATGAATGAGACAACCCGGCTAGCCAATAATTGGGAGAAACTGACGGGATTTCAATGGTCGGACATTGATGCGCCTCGTTGGCAGAAGACAGCCAGTGATTTAAAAACCATGCTGTTTGAGCTGGAACATGCCAATCAAGATTTAGCCAGTGCTAAAGCGCATTGGGAAAACGCCAAGGTAAAAGCATCCACTATTCGGCAAAATCGGGAAGAAAAATCCCGCCAGCAAGCGGTTGAACAGGCGGCGCTCGAACATGCGCAACAGCAATTGGCGAATTATCAGCAAACAACCAGTGCGGGTCTACCTGATTCCACGCGTGAATTACTCCGTAAAAGGTCGGTCATTATTCAAGATGAGCAGCTGAATAATATTCAGGTGTATGAAAATAATATTCGCAATAAAATTGATACCTTGCACAGTAAAGCCAGTGACCGAAAACAGCGAGCCAGTAATGAAGCTACCGGGGTGATGGTCGCCTTCCGGCAGAAATGGGAAATCATTGCCAAAGAATGGAGTGCGACGATTCAAAGCCTGCCGGATTATTTACAGCATCTGGCGGAGCTGGAAAAAGAAGGTTTGCCTTTACTGGTTGAGAAGTTCAAGCAACGATTAAATCTTCATGCAACGCAATCTATCGCCAACATTAAATCTCGTATTGAAGCGGAACGCGAAGATATTACTGAGCGAATTGATACGATTAATCAGGTACTCAAGCGCACTGAATTCAAACCCGGTTCGCATTTAAAACTGGGTATCAAACCGGAGCAGTTTCCTCATGTAAAAGAATTTAATCGTAAAGTCGGGCGTGTATTGAGCCAGGTTGCCAGTAACGATCAGGAGCAGCGGTTTGTTGGCTTGCAGCAAGTCGTAGAAATTCTTGATCGCGCAAGCGCACCGGCAACTGCGCATAATCTGGAAAGCCTGCGCTTGCTCGATCCGCGTCATCAGCTCTCTTTTCATGCGGAAGAAATTGAAACCGCCAGCCGAAAAGTACTGGATGTACTGGAATCATCCAGTGGAAAATCAGGTGGTGAAAAAGAGTCTTTTGCCGGGACGATAGTGGCTGCCAGTCTGGCCTATGTCCTGACGCCCGATGGTTGTGATCGACCGGTTTACAGTACTGTGTTTCTGGATGAGGCATTTTCCAATACCGCTGAGGCCGTCAGTCGGCGGGTTTTGCGGGTGTTCAGGGAATTGAATATTCATGTGAATTTAATTACACCCTATAAGAACCTGAATCTGGCAAGAGAGTCTGCAAAGTCTTTAATCATAGCCGAGCGAGATCAGGAAAATCACGAAAGTCGTTTGTGTGAAGTCACCTGGGAAGATATTGATCAACAGCAGACACAACAAAAGCAAAAATTGGCGACTGAGGCGGCTTTCTTAGGCGCTGTTTTGGATGAATAATTGGGGCTTATTTCCCGCTGCGGTTCACCGGCTGATTAAGTCACGCGAATGGGATAATCAGAAAAATCTTCAGCATCGATTAATGGGCGAGCGGTCTTTTCCAATCTCGATTTCGCTCAAGCCACCCACAGGCCAGCAGCTGGTGGAGGACATCAATCATTTTCAGCAATTCATTTTAGCCTGGCAGAAATTCTCCCAGCCTGAACTGGTTCGATGGGAGGCCAGAAACTATCGGTCCATCAAAAACCAACAAATTCCCCGATATTTAATGATTCCAACAATGCAGGCATTGCTTGCCTATCTGGGTAAGGATGCGGTTAAAAAAAGCCAGCAATGGGAAGCCCGCATGGCACCGTTGCTTGAGGTAAATAAGGCTTTTTTTAAGCCGCTGATCAAACACCGGAAAATACTGGAAGGACTCACCGCTACGGATATTGATGCACTGATTCATCTGTTGCCACAGCTACAGAAAAACGCTGGGCAGGGGCTTTATCTCCGCGCCTTACCCGTCAATGGAGTGGACACAAAATTTATTGAAACATTGATGCCGCTGATTTCAGAACTACTGGATGTTGTTGGTCACGGAGAAATTACAGCCGCAGGAGGGTTAACGCCATGGCTGGGTTGTAAGCCCAATCCGTCGGGCTGGCTTAATATCAGACCGCTTTGTCCTGCTGTTCAAGCACGACTGGGTGGTTTTTCCATCCTCCAGCTACCGGTTGCCGAGCTTCGGGAGAAAGCACTTCCGGCAAAAAATATTCTGGTCATTGAAAATTTGCAGTCTGGTCTTGGCGCGCCACCGTTGGAAAATACCCTTGCCATCTTTGGCGGCGGAAGAAATGTAAGCTGGATGGATGCGAGTTGGTTAAAAGAAAAAAATCTTGGTTACTGGGGTGATATTGATACCTGGGGATTGACTATTTTAAGTGATGCAAGAGCACTTGCAGCGAATCTCATTCCGCTAATGATGGATCGAGAAACCGTGTATCAATTCAAGGACAAAATGGTACCGGAACCGGAGAAATCTGCGATCCCTCAATATTTAACCCAGGCAGAAAAGATTCTGTTTAAAGAACTTGAGAATAATACCTATGGTGCTGGCCGATTGGAGCAAGAAAGAATATCGGCAGATTATATTAATCATTACTTGAGAGGTTGGCACTCACTAAGGGACGAGTGAATATCTCTAATAATAGAAGTGTGATTTAGTTCTACTTTGTCACATTGTTCTGTGTAGGGTGCGCTATCACTTTTTGTTAAAGTGACAAGGTGCTGTTTAATGCGTTTCATTTGTGTGCTTCTATTTTTAGAGGTGCCCTTCAAGGTAAGCTATTGCAACATAGCCTCTGCACCCAGTTGTTTTGCCAGTTGCTTAAAATTCTGTCGATAATACAGTACCGCGCTGCTGCCATCGGCGCTCACGTCATAGACTCTCCAACCCTGCGCAGAATTGGCAAAACGGAATACCAAACGGGTTGATTTACCATCGGGATAAAGCGCCCGTGCCAGCACATCAATCAACTGCTCATCCTTATTGCTGCGCTTTTTCAAGAGCTTGATTTTGGGCTGCTCACCCGATGTAGCAACCAAATGCTGGGTAAAACCACGGAAAAACATGCCTCCAAGCTTTTCTGTAAATACACGTTTTTGTTCTGGACTCATGTGCTGATAATGCTTTCCGGACACCAGTTTCGCCATTTTTTGCATATCAAATTTTGGCTGGATCTGCTTATTGAGAAACGCATCACGTGCCTTTGGATCATTAAACTGATCACTACTCATGAATGTCTGTAACTGATAAATTCCTTCGCGAAAAACATCTGCGGGAGTCGGCTTTTGATCAGCCTGCTGTTGCGTTTGAGGGGCTGCCGCTTGCTCCACAGGATTGGCTATCGCAGGCGAACTTACGAGCAAAACCATCAAGCAGGACAATAAGATTTTGAGCTTTAACATTTGACTACTCCTAGAGCTGGGTAAGCATTGGTTATACGCTTGTTTCCAGTTACGTGCAAAGGCTATGATTGATTAAAAGGGAACTTATAAAATTAAGATGAATCACCATTCTCAACGCGATGCGGCCATCGACATTTTACGCGGCATCGCAATTATCACCATGCTGTTTGCCAATCTTATGGGTTCGACCATGGCCGAACCACATCCGATGAGTTTACGTGCGATCGGCTCATTTGCTGCGCCTTTGTTCATACTGGTGGCCGGAATGATGGTGGGACGCGGCATCGAGCTTGGTCATCACGGCATTGGCTATTTCGCCAAACGCGGACTTTTACTGATTGTAATCGCAGGCATTGTCCTCGACATGTTGATTTGGGGCGTTCTGCCGCTACTGAATATGGAAGTCCTGTATTTAATCGGTTTATCTCTCCCCGTTACCGCTTTAGTTTATCGACTGCCTTCCAGTCTACAACTGCTAATTATTTTAGCTGTCTTTGTTGCAACTCCCCTGCTGCAATCACACTTTGGATATAAACCGGGTGTGTTCGGTTACTTTATTCCTAAAAATCAGGAAAGCCTGGCCTATGTCTTAAACGATTTGCCTCGCTTCCTACAATCAGGTTATTTAAAACAGATTTTTATTGATGGCTGGTTTCCTGTTTTCCCCTGGATTGGGTTTGCGCTACTGGGCGCTCTAATCGCTAAATTAAGATGGACGAATAACCAACAAAATCAATTTTCTACATTCACCATTTTAATTGCCTCAATTCTAGTCACCGCGCTGGGAATAATGATATGGATCAATCACCCTGGAAGTTTGCATGTTCGATTAGGATTTTCTGAATTATTTTACCCCGCCACCTCGGGCTATAATCTCACCGCCATTGGTATCATTGCCCTGTTGTTTTGGATTGCAGACAAACAACCCAACCTAAGACTCTGGCAGCCTGTTAAAATCATCGGACAAAGCGCTCTGCTCCTCTACATTCTACATTGGATTATCGTTGATCATCTCATCGACCGGTTTGCTCAACAGATTGGACTGAAAGAATTTTTCCTTTGGTATTTACTGTTACTCGGCATTTGTTTTGCCATTGCTTATACATTAACCATCGTGAGAAAAAAATGGCGAAACATGCCAACCGCTTTAAAGTTTATATTGGGTTAACACGATAAAATCATGCTGAATGACGCGCGTTATCAATTGTTACAAAGTTGGATAAATAATATTCCAGGTTTGCACAATACCAAGCTCTCTGTCGCATCCGCAGACGCCAGTTTTCGCCGGTACTTTCGCGCCTCGGTGAGCAATAAGAGCTATATCATCATGGATGCGCCACCGGAAAAAGAAAATACCGAAGCCTTTATTTCAATCACCAGAATTCTGGAATCTCAAAATGTCCGCGTACCGCACATTCATCAAATCAATGCTAAACAAGGCTTCCTGTTACTCGATGACTTTGGTGATCAACAATTACTGGAAAATCTAAATTCAAATTCCGTTAATACGCTTTACAGTAAAGCATTAGATAGTCTGGCAAACATTCAACAAGCACCCACTAATTCTTTACCGGGATATGATGCCGCGTTACTCAGTAACGAAATGGCACTTTTCGCTGACTGGTACATCGAAAAAGAACTAAAAATTCAACTTTCAGAACAGCAGCGTAGCGAACTCGAGCGATGCTTTGCGCCGCTAATTATCAACGCATCGGAACAACCCCGTACATTCGTTCATCGTGATTATCACTCCAGAAACTTAATGTTGGTCGATGCTGGCTTACCTGGTGTCATAGACTATCAGGATGCTGTCCACGGCCCCTACACTTACGACCTGGTATCGCTACTGAGAGACTGCTATATCGCATGGCCGGAACAGCAAGTTCAAGCATGGGCGTTATCCTTTAAACAGCGCATTGAAAAAAAACAGACCACTAAAGTGTCAGATGAAACTTTTATTCGCTGGTTTGATTTAATGGGAATTCAAAGACATTTAAAAGCCATTGGCATTTTCTCAAGGCTCAGTCATAGAGATGGGAAAACCGGATATTTAAAGGATATCCCCAGAACCCTCAATTACATCATGCAAGTATCGAATAAATATCCTGAAACAAAACCTTTGGCAACTTTCATCCATTCACTATGACAACTGCAATGATTTTGGCAGCCGGTCGCGGTGAGCGAATGCGGCCTCTAACCGACACCACCCCAAAACCGCTATTAAAAATAGCTGGGAAGCCAATCATCGAATACCACATAGAGAGATTGGTAGCAGCCGGCTATGAGAAAATCATCATTAACACCCACCATCTAGCTGATCAAATCCACTCATATCTGGGGAATGGAAAACAATTCAACACTCATATCGAATATTCTGATGAGCAACCGGAAGCGCTAGAAACCGGGGGCGGAATATTTAAGGCATTACCCAAATTAGGCGATGATTTTTTTTGCGTCATCAATGGTGACATATTTTGCAATCACGACCTGCAACCACCGACTCTAGAAAAGAATATTCTCGCGCATCTAATACTGGTTAAAAACCCTCTGCACAACCCGAGCGGAGATTTCGGATTAGAGAAGGGACTGATTACTAACAATAAAGAATATACCTTCAGCGGTATCGGCTGGTATCACGCGAATCTTTTCACCGACTGTGTCGCTGGTAAATTCCCTTTAGCGCCGCTGCTTAGAGAATTCATAGAGAAAGGAAAGGTGAGTGGAAACATTCACGCGGGGAAATGGGTCGATATTGGCACACCGGACCGGTTATTAAACCTAGAAAAATCAGTTGAGCACCGAAAAGACACGTAAGCCATTGGCGTGCATGGTGGAACAGAAAAACTCGTAGTCACCTTGCTGGTGATGAGAGCTTTTTCTGTTTCGCCAGGTGCGTCAATGGATTGCGTGGACTTCGGTGATTCAACTGATTTTTCTAGGTTAAACGCAGCATCATTGATCTAGTGAGTCTTACCGTTACTTACCCCTGGCATTCTCTTAAAACTAATCCAACTGAGCGGATAGTGCTACTGACGTATGAGTAGATATGAGTGGTGTACCAACAGTTCAAGAATCAATCAAAGGTTTTTATATTTCATCGCAAACATGTTTATTTTTGAAATTCTCTTCCATATTATCGTAGGGCATGACAGGCATCATACCGCGCAGTGACTCACCACATTCGCGTACCTTTTTCATTTCCTCGGAATTCATCATTTTTCTACTGTAGTCAATGGCAACTTTCTGAGCCTTTCCACGCTGCCCGTTGGCACACAGTGCTTTTACTTTTGATTCAACTTGGCTGCCTTCTTTTTCCATTTTATCAAAGACAGAAGTATCAATATCCTGCATGCAGAGTTGGGCTTGCTGGGCCTGCTGTATCAGTGCTTGCATGCCAGTTGGTGCCTCTGCCTGCGAGCCCGTACTTGCTCCGTCCATTGCCGAATTAACCTTCCCGTCGACACCACCACTAACTCTGCCACTAATGCTGTCTGTTACTTTATCAGTTGATCTATCAACCGTTTTCTCAATGACTTTATCCAAGATACCGCCAAAATCAAATGCATTGGCAGTGGAGCCGACGAGCAGCGCTGCAGCAATAAAAATAGTCTGATAAGTTTTCATAACGCTTCCCCATATTTTATTTCTGTCATTAGGTACCAATACTGACTAATAGATTCTGAACGCTAATTTGTCAAGCTCTTGCACCGCCGTGATTTCACCAAAACCTCCAGGAGGATTGAGTGTAGGGCATCTCTAAAAATAGAGGTGCTGCTCATGATTTCCCTCAGGGGGCTTCTATTTTTAGAGACGCCCTGTACAAAATTTAAACGTCATAACCTAGCACAGGGGCCAACCACCGTTCGACTTTATCGAGACTCATCTTTTTGCGGTTGGCATAATCTTCGACCTGATCTTTCTGAATTTTCCCCAGTCCATAATAGCTGGAACCTGGATGGGAAAAATACCAACCAGAGACCGCTGCTCCTGGATACATGGCGTAGGATTCTGTTAGCTCGATGCCGATTCTTTTTTGAGGTTCAAGTAATTGCCATAATTGGGATTTTTCTGTGTGATCCGGGCAAGCGGGATAACCTGGCGCGGGGCGAATGCCGGCATATTTTTCACCGATGATTTCTACATCGCTGAGTTTTTCATCAGACGAATAGCCCCAATATTGTTTACGTACATGCTCATGCATGCGTTCCGCCAGCGCTTCGGCAAAACGATCAGCAAGCGCTTCAAGCATAATAGCGTTGTAGTCATCATGATCTGCTTTGAATCTTTCAATATGTTTTTCAATGCCAATACCCGACGTCACGGCAAAGCCACCGATATAATCTTTTAAGCCGGTTTCTTTGGGGGCAACATAATCGGAAATGCAAAAATTTGGACGATTATTATTACGCTTAATTTGTTGGCGAAGATGGTGCAACTTGATACTGACTTCGCTGCGAGTCTCATCGGTATATAAATCAATGTCTTCGTTATTGACCATATTGGCAGGGAAAAAGCCGAACACAGCTCTGGCGGTTATCCATTTTTCATCGACGATTTGTTTTAGCAACGCTCGAGCATCTGCAAATAATTTTGTTGCGGCTTCACCGACCACTTCATCTTTGAGAATTCGAGGGTATTTTCCAGCCAGTTCCCAGGTTGCGAAAAACGGAGACCAGTCGATGCGTTCAACTAAATCACTCAGCGGATAATCGTCAATTTGTGCAACCATGCCACCCATGTGCGCTTCAAATCTCACACTGCCGAAAGTGGCGTCAGCAAATGTTTCGCTCATGGCAGCAGGAACGGGCGGCGTGTATTTATCCCAATCGGTTTGAAACTTGTTTTTTCGTGCTTGGCTGATGGTGACGGATTTGCGGTTCGATTGCTTGCCTGCACGCCGCACTCGGATACCTTCGTACTCCTCTTCAATCTCTGCGACATAGGCAGGCTTTTTTTCCTCAGAAAGCAATTTACTGGCAACACCCACCGCTCGCGAAGCATCGGGCACATAAATAACCGGGTGCTCATAGCCTTTGTCTATTTTGACGGCAGTATGTACCTTGGAAGTAGTCGCACCGCCGATGAGCAGCGGGATGCTATACCCTTTGCGCTGCATTTCTTTGGCGACATGAACCATTTCATCCAGCGAAGGTGTAATCAGTCCCGACAAACCGATAATATCGACATTTTCTTCTGTCGCTCTTTGCAGAATGGTTTCGGTAGACACCATCACGCCAAGATCAATAATCTCGTAGCCGTTGCATTGCAGCACCACACCGACGATATTTTTACCGATGTCATGCACATCACCTTTGACCGTTGCCATAAGAATTTTACCGTTGGAACTGATATCTCCCTCGGCTTTTTCCGCTTCAATATAGGGCATCAACCAGGCAACGGCTTTTTTCATCACGCGCGCGGATTTCACCACTTGCGGCAGGAACATTTTTCCCGCGCCGAATAAATCACCGACGACATTCATGCCGTCCATTAGCGCGCCTTCTATGACATGCAGCGGACGCTCTGCGGCTAACCGGGCTTCCTCAGTATCCTCATCAATAAATTCGGTGATGCCTTTGACCAGCGCGTGCGAAAGGCGCTCATTAACGTCCC
>CAZNYF010000029.1:0-14960 GCA_964577195.1 uncultured Thiotrichales bacterium
GGATGATGCATCTTCTGCCTCATCCTCTTCATCTCCACCAAGGTTTTCGATGCGCTCAACTTCAACCAGTGCTTCTCCTTTTCCGAGACGAATTAAAGTCACGCCCTGCGTATTCCTGCTCATCACCGAAATACCATCGGCTCGGGTACGCACTAGCACACCGCCATTAGTGATCAGCATCACTTCATCTTGCTCAGTGACCAATGCTGCACCAACAACTTGACCATTTCTTTCACTGGTCTGAATCGCAATCACACCTTGTCCACCGCGATTCTGTACAGGATATTGATCCAGTGGAGTTAATTTACCAAAACCGAATTCAGTCGCTGCGAGTAACTTATAATCTGTTTCGCGATCAAATACCGCTAGCGAAATAACTTTCTGATCCGCACCGATACGAATACCGCGCACGCCTCTCGCAACGCGCCCCATAGGACGGACATCAGACTCGGCAAAACGAATTGATTTACCAGAATTTGAAAACAGCAATACATCCTGATTTCCGTCAGTAATTTTGACGCCAATCAAGCGATCATCCTCAGCCAGATCCAGTGCAATAATCCCGTTTGCCCGTGGACGAGAAAAATCTACCAATGGGGTTTTCTTCACCGTACCTTTACGAGTTGCCATCAGCACAAAATTATCTTCGGTGAATTCTCTAACTGGCAAAACGGCCTGAATTTGTTCGCCATCTTCCAGCGGCAATAAATTTACAATCGGCCGGCCACGCGCGGTACGCGCGGCGACTGGTAATTCATACACTTTTAGCCAATACACTTTACCGGCGCTGGAAAAACACAAAATGGTATCGTGGGTGCTGGCAATGAATAAATTCTCGATAAAATCTTCATCTTTCATCTTAGTCGCAGACTTGCCGCGACCACCGCGACGTTGCGCACGATAATCTTCCAGCGGCTGCGCCTTGGCATAACCGGCTTTGGAAAGTGTGACCACAACATCTTCTTCAGTAATTAAATCTTCCAGCGAAAGATCTATTTGATTTTCAATAATCTCGGTACGGCGCTCATCACCAAAATTATCTTTTAGCTCGACTAACTCTTCACGAATCACTTCTGTGAGACGCTCAGGGTTAGACAAAATCTCGATCAGCGCATGAATAATCTCAACCAGCTCTTCGTATTCTTTATTAATTTTATTTTTTTCAAGACCTGTTAAGCGGTGCAGACGTAAATCCAGAATCGCTTGCGCCTGGACTTCTGATAAATAGTAACCATCATCTTTCAAGCCATATTCATCGCCCAGATTATCGGGCTTACTGGCATCCGAACCAGAACGCGCGAGCATTTCTGTGATCATGCCCGGCGGCCAGCTCCGTGACTGCAAACCTTCCTTCGCTTCTGCTGGCGAAGGTGATGCTTTAATCATCTCAATAATTTCATTAATATTGACCAGCGCAACAGCAAGGCCTTCCAAAACATGCGCACGCTCACGAGCTTTGCGTAACTCATAAATTGTCCGGCGAGTCACCACCGCTCGACGATGGCCAAGAAAAGCTTCCAACGCCCATTTGAGATTTAGCAGCTGCGGCTGTCCATCAACCAAGGCCACCATATTGATACCAAAAACGGTTTGCAGCTGGGTTTGCTTATACAGGTTATTCAGAATGACTTCGGCGACTTCGCCACGTCGCAGCTGTACCACCATGCGCATGCCATCCTTATCGGATTCATCACGCAACTCGGTAATACCTTCGATCTTTTTGTCTTTAACCAGCTCGGCGATTTTTTCAAGCAAACGCGCCTTATTCACCTGATAAGGCAGCTCTGTGACGACGATTTTTTCGCCACGGCGACCGCTATCGTCCGATTCAAAATGCGAGCGTGCCCGCATGTAGATCTTGCCGCGACCCGTTTTATACGCCTCGCGAATACCGCGCGCGCCATTAATGAATGCTGCTGTCGGGAAATCTGGCCCCGGCACATGCTCCATTAAATCGTCAATAGTAATTTCGGGATTATCAATAATCGCCAGGCAGGCACTAATGATCTCATTAAGATTATGCGGCGGAATATTGGTCGCCATGCCCACAGCAATACCAGAAGAACCATTGACCAATAAATTGGGCACCCGCGAAGGGAGTACGTTGGGTTCGTACTCGGACTCATCATAGTTAGGCAGGAAGTCGACCGTTTCCTTGTCAATATCTGCCATGAGCTGGTGTGCGATTTTTGCCATACGCACTTCGGTGTATCGCATCGCCGCAGGAGAATCACCATCGACAGAACCAAAGTTACCCTGTCCATCGACTAACATATAACGTAGTGAAAATGGCTGCGCCATCCGCACCATGGTGTCGTAAATCGCTGAATCACCGTGCGGGTGATATTTACCCATGACGTCACCGACGACTCTTGCCGATTTGCGATAGGCCTTATTCCACGCGTTACCTTGCTCATGCATGGAATATAAAACACGACGATGCACCGGCTTGAGACCATCACGAACATCCGGCAATGCCCTGCCGACAATTACGCTCATTGCGTAAGCCAGATAGGACTCCCGCATTTCATCTTCGAGGTTAACGGAAAGCAGTTCTTTGGCAAATTCAGCCATAAGGATATTATTCAGCGCGAAAACAGGAATTTTAGCACATCAACCCAATGTACCGCATCAAAATAAAAGGCGAATACAGGGGAAATAATTAGCTCTCAGCGATAACGTCTTTGTTTAGCTAGTTCACACCATAAGCAGATGTCTACTGCGAACGGTTCAGCTACGCAATCTTTTAACCACAAGATGTTGTTATTTACAATATCTAAGCGCCTATATCTTGTGGTCAAAATCTTACGCACCTGAACCGCTATCGCTACGACCCTGTTTATTGACGGAAACTAGCTATACTCCATATCGGAAAGAGCGACTATCTCTGAGACTAAAAATGTTTAAACGGCAACAAAAATCACCATCAACTTCAGCGATTCGCGTTTTGTAGCGTTTTTGTAACAGTCCAAAATGACCGTTTTACGGGAGTTCCAGCCTAACAATTCAAATAATTGTTGCAAATAAGCTGCAAAGGACTGGAATTATTACGAAAGTGTATTAAAATAGCTACTAGATTTCTAAAAGTCTGGCTCGAAGCCGGTCGAGGAAGTCAACGGTTTATCTTCGAGACAATATCAACCTAACGAAACCAATCTGAGGTTAAAGCTATGAAAATCAGAAGTACAATCGGTACTTTCTCTGTTGCGGCTGCAGTTGCACTTGCACTCGCACCAGTTGCACCGGCATACAGTGGATGTGCTTACACTGTCGACTCCTCTGGAGAAAATGTAAGAGACAGCAGCAAAGAATGTGTCAGAACTTCCACTTGGAAGAAATCGGCCTGGACTGAAGCTTGCGGCAAACCCAAGGCTGAAGTACCTAAGCCTAAGCCCAAGCCTAAACCCGTCGTAGTACCACCGGCACCCACTCCTCCTCCTGCACCTGTTTATGTGCCTGAGCCTGAGCCTGTAGTAGAAGTTGCACCGACTGTTGAGCGCATGACCATCAGCGGACAAGCATTATTTGATACTAACAGCGATAATCTAACTGCTAACGGCAAAGCCGCTATCGACAATGTTGTTGAAGAACTACGCACCTTCGATAAGGTTCGTTCAATCAGCATCACTGGTCACACTGACAGCCGTGGCACAGAGTCCTATAATCAGGATCTCTCCGAGCGTCGTGCTGCTTCTGTACAAGCGTACATGGCTTCACGCGGTGTGAACCCAGCGTTGTTAAGCTCATCTGGCATGGGTGAACTTGACCCCGTCGGAGACAACAACACCAAAGAAGGACGTCAGGACAACCGTCGTGTTGACATTGATGTTGACGGATCACGCGTCCAGTAGCTGATACTGAATCTTTAGAAACACCGGATTCTTAAAGTATTAGATTACGATCTGATCGGCCGGGTCTCTTCACAGAGGCTCGGCCTTTTTTATGCCTGCTGTTTTCTTACGCTAAAGGCTAAAGGCGTTAAACTTAACTCTTTCTTATAACACCACCCAATCATGGAAGTAGATACACTCATACACGCGCGATGGGTTCTCCCGGTAGTCCCAAACGAGATGCTTGAATACCATTCAATCGCAATTCTCTCTGGCAATATTGTAGATTTGTTGCCTACCGAAAAAGCCAAAGTAAAATACTCCGCAGCATCAACGCATCAGTGCGATTCTCATGTTCTTTTGCCTGGTCTGATCAATGCACATACCCATGCGGCGATGAACTTGTTCAAAGGTCTGGCAGACGACTTGCCCTTAATGGACTGGCTACAACAGCACATCTGGCCAGCTGAACAGAACATTGATGAAACGTTCATTCGCGATGGCACCAATCTGGCAATAGCGGAAATGCTGCGCAGCGGCACAACGACTTTTAATGACATGTACTTGTACCCGGAAGTCACCGCTCAATGTGTTCAACTTTCCGGGATTCGCGCCTCCATTGGCCTGGTAGTACTGGACTTCCCTACCCCTTGGGCAAACGATGCTGACGAATATATTACCAAGGGGCTAAAACTCCACGACGAGATCAAACAGGAGCCTCTCATCACAGCCGCCTTTGCGCCACACGCGCCGTATACAGTTTCAGATGAGCCATTCAAACGGATCGCTGCGATAGCCAGTGAACTGGAAATGCCCATACATATTCATCTTCACGAAACCGCTCAAGAAATATCAGCCAGCATTGAGACTCACGACGCACGCCCTATCGAAAGGCTTAACGAACTGGGCTTGATCACACCCAATTTGATCGCCGTACATATGACGCAAATGAATGACTCAGATATAAAACTTGCTGCGATGAACAACATCAACATCGTGCATTGCCCAGAATCTAATTTAAAACTAGGCAGCGGTATTTGTCCGGTGACGGCGCTCAAACAAGCAGGCGTCAACGTCGCGCTTGGCACCGACAGCAGCGCCAGCAATAATGACCTTGATATGATGTCCGAAATGCGTACCAGCGGGCTGCTGGCAAAAGGATTTGGTGGCGACGCTACTGCGTTACCTGCTAACGAAATTCTGGAAATGGCGACCATCAACGGCGCACGAGCACTACAAATTAGCGACAAAACCGGCTCACTGGAACCCGGGAAAAGTGCCGACATTATCGCCGTCAATCTAGATAAAATTGAAACCCAGCCGGTTTACAACCCGCTTTCAACACTTATTTATTCAGCTTCTCGTGGAGCGGTTGAACATGTTTGGGTCGCCGGGCGACAGCTGTTAAAGAACCGGCAGCTAATTACGCTGGATTATGAGGAGCTACTGAGCAAAGCCAAAAACTGGCGCGAAAAGATCTCGAAAAATGACCACAAAGTAAATGAGTTCTAAAAAATAACAACCAGCAAGACACAATCAGCTGCGTAGAACGCACCCTGTATTCGTAGGGTGCGTTTTACGTACCGAAACTACGCGGTTGCTTCCTTCATCACTTTGATCAATTCACCGCGTTCGTGCATTTCCATGACGATATCGTGACCACCAATCAGCTCACCCTTCACATAAATTTGCGGAAAAGTAGGCCAATCCGCATAGCGAGGAAGGTTTTGAAAAATCTCCGGGTCAGCCAGTACATTAACAAAAGCAAACTCCACGTCTGCTTCTTTCATCGCCGCCGCTGTGCGCGAAGAAAAGCCACACTGAGGTAACTGAGGGGTACCTTTCATGTAGATAATAATATTATTTGATTCAACCTGTTCTTTAATTCGATCTAATACGTCCATCTTTCACTCCAAAATTCTTCTGTCTATAAAATAATACTAGGCGGTTCTAACTCGACGGGAATCAGCAATCAGATCCCATGACGTTGTAGCCAGTACTCTAGCAAAGCCAAATGCCAGAGTTTGTTGCCCTGAATTCGCGTGTGGTAGTTATTGGGGCTACGCATCAGTTTTTCAACGTAAGCGGGCTGAAAAACGCCTCTTTCTTTGGCTTTTTGCGATCCCAACACATCCGAAATGAATTCTAAAAATTCACCGCGCACGTATTTTAAAGCTGGCATCGGAAAGTAGCCTTTTGGTCGATCAATCACTGCCGCAGGCAATAACTCGCGGGACAGATCTTTCAGCACACCTTTCCCGCCCTGCGATAACTTATACTCTGGCGGCATACTAGCCGCAATTTCCACCAGCTCATGATCCAGAAAAGGCACCCGCGCTTCCAGACCCCAGGCCATGGTCATGTTGTCCACCCGCTTGACTGGATCATCTACGATCAAAGTGGTTGTATCGAGCGCCAGTACTGCGTCGATATGTTGATCAGCATCTATATCTCTTAATAAGTCGCCAATCAACTCTGAGGTAACATCTCCAACCTGATATGCCGGCTGAACCATTTCTTCATACTCGCTATGCTCACGGTCAAAATAAAATGGCGCAAATCGCTCCAGCGCAGTGCCTTTCGCCCGGTGCATTTGCTCATACCAGAAATAGCCGCCAAACACTTCATCCGCACCTTGCCCTGACTGCACGACTTTAATTTCCTTGGAGACTTGTTCAGACAGCAGATAAAACGCCACGGCATCCTGAGCGAACATTGGCTCCGCCATCGCATCGACTGCCTCTGGCATACGTTTGAGCACTTCACTATTTTCAATGACAAATTTGTGATGTCGGGTTTGATATAGCTCAGCAACCGGATCAGAAAATTCAAATTCGCTGCCGCGTTCTTCCGGCTGATCCTCAAACCCAATGGTGAAGGTACGTAAATCTGTAACTCCCTGCTCGGCGAGTAATGCGACCAGTAAACTCGAATCCAGCCCGCCTGATAGCAGTACTCCGACGGGGACATCCGCAATTTCCAGCCGTCGCTGGACAGATTTTTTCAATGCTTCATGAATCTTTTCACGCCATTCCACCGCATCATATTGTTCAGTCGGTCGCCTGGCGCTCAAAGACCAGTAACGACGCTGCTGTACCTGGCCGAGCCGATTAATTGTGATGCAATGTGCGGGAGCTAGTTTACGTACGCCCTTGAGAATCGTACGTGGCGCTGGCACCACCGCATGCAAAGAATACATATTATGTAGAGCCGTCGAATCCAGCCCGGTATCTACATCACCCGTTGCCAGCAACGCTTGCGTGTTGGATGCAAATAGAAACCGTTGCTGAGTCTGGCTAAAATAAAACGGTTTAATTCCCATCCGGTCGCGCGCAGCAAACAGAGTTTCGTCACGCTGGTTCCAGATAGCGAAAGCAAACATGCCGTTAAAACGCTCAACACAAAACTCGCCCCACTCCGCATAAGCCTTGAGGATAACCTCAGTATCGCCGTTCGAGTTGAAGTGATGTCCAAGACCGATTAATTGCTCGCGCAGCTCTGGATAATTGTAAATAGTGCCGTTGAAAACAATCGACAAACCGCTGCCGATATCCACCATCGGCTGGTGTGACTTACTGCTCAGATCAATAATCGAGAGTCGGCGGTGACCCAAAGCAACTGCTCCAAAAGCATAATGCCCTTCATCATCCGGCCCCCTTGGGCGCAGCTGGTGCAGCATTTTGTCAATCCGCTCAGATTTTGGAAACTGTCCGTCAAAGCGAAATTCGCCGCAAATACCACACATAATTATAAAACCTTAATTCTGACTTTAGTCAATTTCGAGAATCTTATCCGAATTCTCGCCCCAAATGATGATTAGTTACTTGCATTCAAATGGAACGAGCGCAATATTCACCGCCCCAGATCATGGAAAGCTACAACATCTGGGAATATCGACTATAAATTAGTAAATTGCGGGTGGCATTCACCAACTGTTCTAAATTAGATTTATCTAATATACTATTTCTTATCTATTTATGTTGTGGTCAGTAACAGCCACATGGAATTAACTTATGAAGATGAGCAAAACCCTTACCGGCGTTTCGGTATCTATTCTCTCGTTGTCAATTTTACTCGCATCACCTTTGGCGGGCGCTGAAGACTTGTCCGACATTTACAAACAGGCGCAGCAATCAGATCCATCATTACGCGCTGCAGAAGCAGGTTATCGCGCGGCATTACAAGCAAAACCCCAGGCTTTAGCGCCATTAAAGCCTCAGATTACAGCCAATGCCGGCCTGGAACGCCACGACCAGACTTTTTCTGATACGTCTGCAACTACCAGTGCTTTCTTTCGTGATAGCGATTTTATTCGTAATAACTACGGTATCAGACTGGATCAAACGCTTTATAACAGAAGCCTCAGTCAGCAACTCAAGCAAGCAAACAGTCAGGTTGATAAAGCCGAAGCAGACATCGTTGCTGCTCGCCAAAAGCAAATTCTCGATGTGACAGAAACCTACTTCAACGCCTTATCGGCAGTTGACAATATGGAGTTTGCGGGGGCAGAAAAAACGGCCATTGCACGCCAACTAACCCAGTCGAAGGAACGCTTTGAAGTTGGGCTGATAGCGATTACCGATGTGAAAGAAGCGCAGGCACAATACGACCTAGCAGTTGCGCAGGAAATCGATGCAAAAAACCAGTACAACATCGCAATGGAAAACGTACAAGTCCTGGTGGGTCATCTACCGACTGATTTACAGCCGCTTTCCGAGACTTTTGCACCCACCAGCCCGCAACCCGCTAACATCGAAGAATGGGTAGCCATCGCCCTGGAAAACAGCCTTGCTCTAAAAGCCGCACAGCATCAGCAAGCCATTTCCAAAGCAGAGGTATCGCGGCAGAAAGCCGGGCATTTACCTACTATCGGGTTACGTGCCGAGCACGGTGTGCAGGACGACGACAGCGGATTTAATGAAGGCAAATCCGCTGATACAATCCTTGGACTACAACTAAATTTGCCGCTCTATGCGGGTGGTCTGGTGAAATCAAGAACAACTCAGGCAAAGCTGACGCTTGAGCAGGCTCGCCAGCAAACCGAGCTGCAACGTAGAGTAACCATACGCGAGACCCGAGCAGCGTATCTCACCATTGTGGCGGGTATTAGCCGCGTCAAAGCGCTACAGCAAGCGTTGATTTCAACCAAATCTGCTCACGAGACCGCCGAAGCCGGATTTGAAGTCGGCACACGAACCGCTGTAGATGTACTTTTAGCGCTGAGAGAAACTTATCGAGCACGCCGCGACTACTCACGTGCACGCTACGATACCATTCTGCAAACATTCCGTTTAAAGCAAGCAGCTGGTACTCTGTCAGAAAAAGATATTATGGACACCAACGACTGGTTGTAATAGTGCCTGAACGAAAAGTGGCGCGTAGCGAGACCGTTCCAGATGCACAAGATTCGCGCTACAAGATATAGAATTTAGTTATTCTAAGTGACTATATCTTGTAGCTCGAAGATTGTTGTATCTGGGGCGGTCGCAGTAGTGCTACTTTCCGTTCAACCTAGAAAAATCAGTTGGGCGCGAAAAATGACGTGTAAGCCATTGGCGTGAATGGTGAATCAGAAAAACTCGTGATCACCTTGCTGGTGATGAGAGCTTTTTCTGGTTTGCCAGGCACGTCAATGGGTTGCACGGACTTTCGTGATCCAACTGATTTTTCTAGGTTCAAGCACTAATTAGATCGTAGTGTCTCAAATGAGAGGACACCACTATGACACCACTCTGCCGCCAACACGATAGCCTGCTACTTTGCATTGATATTCAGGATCGACTCTTTGCTGCGATGCCCAAGCCCTCAAGGCAACGGCTCCTCGACAACACTGAGATTCTAATTTCTGCTGCTAAGTTGCTCGACATTCCGATGATTTATACCGAGCAGTACCCCGCTGGTCTTGGCAGCACAGTGGCACAGATTAAAGAGCTCCTGCCAGAGGATGCGAGGTACTTCGATAAAACTCGATTCTCGTGCTGCGGCTCGGAGGAATTAATGCAAGTCATTCGTGATTCGCATAAGAGACAAATCATCATTGCCGGTATGGAATCTCATATTTGTGTACTCCAAACCGCTCTTGAACTGAAAGCTGACGGCTATGAAGTTTTCGTTGCCGATGATGCAGTCAGTTCTCAGCATCGAGCGCATTGGAAGAGCGCCTTACACCGCCTCCATCAGGCAGAAGTTGTCGCTACACCCACTGAATCGATTCTGTTTGAATGGCTTCGTGATTCCAATCATGAGCAATTTAAGTCCATTTCCGCCCTGCTGCATTAATTAACTATCACACACCCCTTTGCAACAGAGCACTACCTTTCCTTTTCCGGAAGTCCTAAAACCTAAATACTGGCTCACCTGGGTCGGGCTGGCGATACTCCGCCTGATCATTTTATTACCCTATCCCATACAAACAGCCATAGGCCGTCAAGCTGGCCGATTAACCCAGCACCTTTCCAGTAAACGCCGACGAATCGCCCAAACAAACATCCAACGATGCTTCCCGAAGCTCTCTGCTGAACAGCATCAACGCATACTCAACGAGCATTTTGACGAACTCGGCATGATGCTACTGGATACCGGGCTGTCCTGGTGGGCAAAACCCAAAACGCTGCAAAAACTCGCACTAATCAAAGGAATGGAGCATTTGGATATTGCACTCAAAAGGGGTAAAGGTGTAATTTTATTGACCGGACACATGACCTCACTGGACATTGGCGGGATCATTTTAAGTCAGGCACTTAGCAATACCGAGCATCCTATGCAGGCAATGTACAAGCGTAACCGAAATATTCTGCTTGAAACCGTTATTCGACGTGGCCGCGAGCGTTTTATGTACCGCTTATTTGTTCGCCAGGATATGCGCAGCTTCATTCGAGGATTAAAAGAAAATTTACCCAGCTGGTATGCACCAGATCAAGATTTTGGCCGTAAAAATACTGTATTTGCAGACTTCTTTGGGATTGCGACATCAACGCTTCCAACGACCAGTAAAATTGCACGTAAAACAGGAGCAGCAGTCGTGCCATATTTTCCGATTCGCTTACCGAATAATCAAGGGTTCGAGATTCGTATTCTTCCGATGTTAGAGGACTTTCCAACCAGTGACGAAATTGCAGATGCGGCAACTGTGAATAAGGTTTTGGAAGATTTGGTGAGAGAATTTCCAGCCCAGTACCTATGGGTGCACCGGCGGTTTAAGACTCGACCCGAGGGTGAGCCTCCGTTTTATTCGTCATAAATTACTCGATATCGTAGTAAATCAAATCAGGATTATCCGTTGACAACTCTTCACCCAGACTAATCACCCCTTTGCCAGAAAGTTTCTGCGAGGCATGGTGTAGCATGAAGGTAGGCTTGCCATCAGGGCGTATGTAGGTGCCATTGCTACTGTGATCACGCAGAGTAAATTGTTTTTTATCAAGGATCACGGTGGCATGCTCTCGTGAGACGAAGCGTGAACGAATCTGGATATCTGCTGGCATTCTTCGGCCAATTCTGCAAACAGGGTTATCATCTTGGAACAAGCTTTCCTGCCCCTGATACACCAGCGTGAGTATTTTTTGGCGAGGACGCTTGCTTAAATCAAAAGTGAGTATATTGGCGGGTACGGGTTCTGTCTGAAGGGTTTGCTCAAGCCTTGGCGGTGGTGCTGGCACAACTTCTTGTGGATCAATTTTTACAAGAAGTTTCAAAAAATCCTGGCTTTCAAAACTCAAAAATTGATCCATAGCGGTGAAAAACGCGTCATCGACATGACTGGGATCAATCCGGTACGCGCTACGACCTATTGATCCAACATTTTGAGTTTTCAGCAGTAAATAGTCAGAACCTAGCTGGCCATGAAACGCCAAAGATACAGGGATATCTCCAGCAATCTCCATCGACAAGACGCTTTGATTATCCGATGACACCCTCACCCGTGACGACAATACGATGACACCATCATGGCGTAACAAGGTCGGCACATCTTTATCGTCTTCAAACAGTGGATACTCAATTTTGGCTGAGGTTTCCCGCGATAAATGGAACCGCAAAGAAACTTCAGAGCCCGCATCAGAAAATAACTGCTCGACCTGAAAGGCTTTCTGCGTAAGATTGGAAATACTGCCAAATTCAGCTAATGAAAAATCAACTTCCGAGTGGGTGGTGGTTGAGCCTTCCGGATTGACCATTTGATTAAAATGAGCATGTATTAGCAGCAATGGCGCGACGGATGCGTCAATACCCTTTTCTGCTGTTTCCGCCAAAAAGTCTGGTTCATTCTGTTCGAGATCGTCTTCAGGGCGTTCACCCTGGAAGAAATGTTTATCGTCTTCCTTACCCATAATTCACTCCTTTTCCGTGTGATATGTTGGGTGTACTAGATATTTTATAGTACGTAAGACCATTAGATGAGCTACTCTCTAAAAGTTCCATTTAATTTCATATCATCATCAAACCATTGCTTGAGCGTGGCAGTATCCAGATCCCTGTCCACTGCTCGCCTTTCGCGATGAATAATGTCTGCGGCTGCATCTCTGCCTTCTTCTGGCAAACCGGCGGTCTGCAAAATTCTCAGCACTTCCGCCAACCGGATTGTCTCTGGTGCTCGCGCCAGCAAATAGGCTGGCTCAACCGTATCGACCGGCACGATCAAACCAGACTTTTCAAGTCTTTGCAGTGTCGCTGTGACCTGCTGGGTAGATTCATTGGCATCAACGGACAGTTCCCGGATAGAAACAGCCCCTTCTCCTGATTGAAACGCAGCCAGGATTTTATAGAGAAATTTCAGCCCCAGATATCCATTCACATAAGCAGAATCATCCTTGCCAACACCATCAAGCGATGCGGGAAACTGAATGTAATAAGCAATCCTGGAACCTAGCAACAGCGTTAGAAAACTTAGGTACATCCAGATCAGTAGTAGTAACAAAGTTGCGAATGCTGAATAAATTGCTGTGTATTTGGTGGAGCTGACGGTAAACACGGCAAATCCTAAACCGAGCAACTTCCATAAGAGGCCGGCAATCAAACCACCCGACAAGGCAGCGTACCAACGCACCCTCACTCCCGGTAGAAACCAGTAAATAAAACTCAGCGCCAGGACAATCAGAATCATTGGCAGCCATATAATAAGGAATCGTAGCGCCTGACTAATGAGTTCAACTTCCAGAATCGACTGTAAAAATGGTAGTTCTAGTGCTGTAGTGGTCGCTCCTGCCACCGAAAACATCAATACCGGGCCAATCAGCAAAAGTGCAAAATAGTCGGTAATGCGCTGGCGAATTGGCCTGCCATGGCGCGTATTCCAAGTGTAATTAATCGAGCCAACCAGCTTTTGCATTAAGGAAAATACGGTATATAGCAACATTCCCAGTCCAACTGCACCGAGCACACCGATTTTCATATTGCTGACAAATTCCAGCAATTGTGCGCTGATCTGATTAGCGCGTTCTCCCAGTGGTGCTAGTAAATTCAGTAACAGTGGTTCCAGTTGGTTGTGTACCCCAAACCCTTGTAACACCGAAAAACTCAGCGCCAATAGCGGCACCAGTGACAACAGCATGATATACGCCAGACTCATGGCATACAGATTCATCCGCCCATGAGAAAAATCGCGTATCAATGCCACCGGAAATCTCTTTAGTCGGCTCAATCTTTTATTGCTGCTCATTGGGTCATTGTCTCACTACAACGCTTGAGTTGTATCTGAAAATCATCCTTAGTAAAAAATACACTAGTGGCTTTCATTTTCAGATATTCGGTAATAACTGATACCTGTGTCACAGAATTGTTGCTAATAAGAGACAAATTGTTAACTCTTTATCAAAATTCAAACAACCGTTTGTCTCTTTTTCAAAACATGTTAGGATGCGGACATCTTAATATTACGAACTCATCATATAGAGTTCAGATGGAAGGAGAAAACCTATGTTCACAGCTTCAGAAAAATGCGGTGTACCGAATCAACTGTTGATTGGACTACTGATCACCGTGTCGTTTATATTCATGGCGATGATCACCACGGGTATGCTGAGTAGATCTCAAACGGCAGCAGCGGCATCATTTATCACTATTTTTGCTGTATTTGGCCTTGTCGGCATGCTGAAAGATATCTCAATCCTGCGCTGCCCTAACCGGGTATTGGTGGGCGGAGCCGCATTCGTCATAGCGACTAGTCTGCTGGATACCTACGTATTTTAGGTCTACTACTCGCCGACCCCGTCGCTCTTAGTATTTCCTCCATCCCTGGAGAGCTGAAATTTTAGTGATGCGATTATCCGCATTGCTTCCAAATGTTGCCGCAGCAAGCAGCTAAGCAAGTCCCCCGCGCGTTGATAAGGATACTGACGCAAAGGGTTTTTTTTATCCCCGTTTTATTTTATCAACCGAAAAGACTCAAGGGCACCTTTAATAACTGAAGTGTTATTTAGGGAATTCAGTAAATAAGTACATTCTCAGGGTCGCGCCCTCAAGGCAACTGCCCCGGCTCCATCACAATAGGGCCTTCGGGATGATCCAGATGCACTGCTTTCACTCGTGCCCCCTGCATTGCAACCTTACCTTCAAAACGCTGATCACCTTCAAGGGTAAATTCGAATCCATACACCCGTTGCAAACTCATTGTGCCTGATGGCTCTCTGCCAATGCCAAGACGGTTGATCGACACAGTCTGATCCAAAAACTGAACCCCCGATGACTTGCAAGCTTCCGCAGACACCGCAATTGCCATCTCCCGAGCACGTAAATTATTTGCCCAGAACCAAGCGCCAAGGCCGATTAAAATCGTCAGAACAAAAGCGCTCATAGGTAGTTCCCCCAGCCACCGCCACCGGGTGTGCAGACCGTTATTTTATCTCCAGCTCTCAGGTTCAGCTCACATTTGGCAGCAACAGGCTGCCCGTTAAGCAAGTTTAAACCAGGCTTACCCGCCTCTCCGTCATTTGCTCCGCGCGGAGCAATAGCACGTCTTTCTGTTAATAATGTAACTTTTGCTGTTTGCATAAATTCATATTCCCGAATTAGTCCATTGCCGCCAGTGTGGATACCCCGGCCACCTGAATACTGGCGAACTTCGTAGCGAGTGATACGGATAGGATAATGCATTTCCAGTACTTCCACCGGCGTATTACGGGTATTGGTCATATG
>CAZNYF010000029.1:15060-20395 GCA_964577195.1 uncultured Thiotrichales bacterium
TGTTGCGCATTCAAAAGACTGCCATCGGAGGCGATAAAATTCACCGGGCGAAAACAGCCCGCACAGGACGGTGTGCTATCCGGCATTAAGCAGCGAAAAGCGTACCAGACGGCTGCCGCCGTGACTGATATGGGCGAATTGATATTACCTGCAACCTGATTCGCAGTGCCTGAAAAATCAGCCATCAACTGATCAGCCGTCACCGTTAATTCCAGCTGTATCGGGATCTTAGCGAGTTGCCTGGATGGCTCCTCTGCACCATCGCTTTCCATCTCATCAGAATAGCGATAAACACCTTTTTTCATGCGCGCCAGAACCGTTTTCGCGAGGCGCTCCGCATAGTCGTTGAGTGCTGCCAAAGCACTAGGATATCGCGCCACTCCAATAGATTCGATCAATTCAAGCAACCGCTCTTTGCCGCGCAGATTACAGGCAAATTGCGCGTATAAATCGCCACGTGTATCCACCGCGTTACGCGTCTGGTTAGCGATCACATCAACAGCCGCTTGATCCAGCTCATCCGCAATACAAATTCTCTGCGCTGGAATCAAAATACCTTCTTCATCAAGCGATTTTGACAATGGCATAGATCCGGGAGATATCGCGCCAATATCTGCATAATGCGCGCGGTTCGCAACAAATCCTACCAACTTATCAGCACTGAAGACTGGCGCAATCATGGTGACATCAGGCAAATGCGTACCACCCATGAATGGATCATTCATAATGATTTGGTCACCGCCCTGCCAATCAAATCCCGCCACAATATCGCGCATCGCATACGCCATGCTGCCGAGATGTACAGGAATATGTGCGGCTTGCGCGCAAAGATCACCGTGCTCATCAAAAATGGCACAGGAGTAATCGAGTCGATCACGAATATTGGGAGAAAACGCCGAGCGACGTAGCTGTGCGCCCATCTCATCGCAAACCGCTTCAATACGGCTGGCGAAAATACTCAACTCAATGGCGTTAAAATCAGACATACAATTAGTTTACTGTGTTTATTAATTGTTGCAAAAGCCTTCGTACTTAATGCCCTCAACGCTTCAACCTAGAAAAGTCACTTGGCGCAGCAAAGACGCGTGAGCAGTTGGTGTACATGGAGATTTTTCTAGTCAATAACTCTTTCACGTACAAGGAGCGGCGCCCCGCCGCAATTTTGGTATTATCGCGGCCTGTTAACGATATCCTGAAACGGGTTCGCGGCGAGGCGCCGCTCCTTGGTCATCATTCCCAATAGCTGTTACCGCGCTAATATCTATATTAGAAAAAACTGATATATTTCCCCGCTTCTGTTAGACTGCGCCACTTCGGCTACTCACCGGTTAGTAGCCATCGCTTAGACTCATCACGAATCAGCGCTTTTACAACCTCTTCCCGCCTGAACCGGCTCTCAGTTTCGACTGTCAGCAAGGCCTGGGTAGAACTGGAAATACACACTCAATGAAATTTACTGAACTCGGCCTCTCGGCTGATATCCTGCGCGCGATAGAAGCGCAGGGCTACGATCAACCTACCCCTATTCAAGCCAAAGCAATTCCCATCGTCCTAAACGGTCGGGATGTCATGGGTGGCGCTCAAACCGGCACCGGTAAGACAGCTGGATTTACCCTGCCGATGCTGCAGCTACTCAATAACAAGCCTGCACAAGGAGGCCGTCGACCCGTCCGTGCGCTGGTACTGACGCCTACCCGTGAACTCGCTGCACAGGTGCACGATAGTGTGAAAACCTATGGTCGCTACCTGCCGTTAAAATCCGCTGTGATTTTTGGTGGCGTGAAGATTAATCCTCAGATAGACAGGCTGCGTCACGGCGTTGATATCCTCGTCGCGACACCCGGTCGGCTGCTAGATCATGCCAATCAAGGCAATCTGGATTTATCGAAAATTGAAATTCTGGTGCTTGATGAAGCAGACCGGATGCTCGACATGGGCTTTATCCACGACATCAAAAAGGTCATGGCATTAATGCCAGACAAAAACTCACGCCAAACCTTGCTGTTTTCCGCAACCTTCTCTAAAGAAATCAAGCAACTCGCGAGCCGTTTACTCAACAACCCCGAACTCATCGAAGTGGCTCGACGCAATACCGCTGCCGAGAGCGTCACGCAAGTTGTGCATCCAGTCGATAAAGGTCGTAAACGCGAATTGCTCAGCCACATGATCGGGACGAATAACTGGCGTCAGGTGCTGGTTTTTACCCGCACTAAACACGGCGCTAACCGACTTGCCAAGCAACTGATCAGCGATGGTCTCACCGCCACCGCCATCCACGGCAATAAAAGTCAGGGCGCACGTACTCGCGCGCTGGCTGAATTTAAAAATGGCGATGTCAGAATCCTGGTAGCAACCGATATCGCCGCACGTGGACTGGATATCGACCAGCTACCGCATGTGGTGAATTTTGAGCTGCCCAATGTGCCAGAAGACTATGTTCACCGCATCGGTCGGACCGGCCGCGCGGGTAACGAAGGGGAAGCCGTTTCACTGGTCTGTGTGGATGAGGACAAACTCCTGCAGGATATCGAGAAACTCTTAAATAAAAATATCCCAAATGTTGTCCTTGACGGTTACGAGCCTGATCCCAGCATCAAACCTGAACCTATTAAAAACGGTCGCGGCGGTAGAGGCGGGCGTTCGCAAGCGCCTCGGCAGAATAAAGGCGGTGGTAGAAGAAAAACATCGGCCAATAAATCATCCAACGGCCGCAGCAGCAATCAACGCCAGCAAGCTAATGGTCATTCCGATGGAAACCAAAAATCATCCAGCTCGCGACGAAGAAAACCTAGCGGTAACGGCAACGCCCAAGGCTCAACGCCGCCGAGAAGAAAAACCGCGACTGCCAGTGGCAATGTTTGGGGTTAGCTCACGGAGCGTCTCTAAGGTCTGTTAACACATCGGCTTTGAAAAGCCTCCGATCTTGTAGTATCTTGATTCTTTTACGCGGCAACCTTGGTTGCCGCTTTTTGCTTTTATAGCCTGGAGAATCAGTTGGATCCGAAAAAGACACGTAAAATATTGGTGTGCATGGCAAGTCAGAAAAACTCGTGGTCACCTTGCTGGTGATGAGAGATTTTTCTGATTTGCCAGGTGCGTCTACGCTCTTTTGCTCCTGCAATCGCTGCATTTGTGCATCCTGCACGTCAATAGTTTGCGTGGACTTTCGTGATCCAACTGATTTTCCAGGCTCAAGGTTATGACGAATTCATTAATGCGTACTTATGCTCCTTTGCCAGTCAGTTTTACTCACGGCGAAGGTGCCTGGCTTTGGGGTCAAGACGAGACTCGCTATCTCGATGCGGTTGCCGGTGTGGCAGTTTGCAGTCTCGGTCATGCTCATCCTGCTATTGCCGAGGCAATCGCAGACCAGGCTAAAAAACTTATCCACGTCTCCAACCTCTACCACATTGAGGAACAGGAAAAGCTGGCTGTAAAACTGACTGCGCTGGCGACGATGGAGCGGGTTTTCTTTTGCAACTCTGGCGCGGAAGCCAATGAGACTTCAATCAAACTGGCTCGATTGCATGGTCATAACCTCGGCTATGATGTACCTAAAATCATCGTATGCGAAGATTCTTTTCATGGCCGCACGCTGGCAGCACTTTCAGCGACTGGCAATGAAAAAATTCAAGCCGGTTTTGCACCACTGGTTGAAGGGTTTATTCGTGTCCCCTATAACGATTTTAATGCCATCAAAGCCGCCGCCAAAAGCAATCCCGATATTGCTGCAATCCTGGTAGAGCCGATACAAGGTGAAGGTGGCGTCAATATTCCTGATGATGATTTTCTGCCGAATATCCGCGCCTTATGCGATCAAAACAACTATCTGATGATGCTCGACGAAGTACAAACAGGCGTAGGCAGAACCGGAAAATGGTTCGCCTTCCAGCATCATGATCTCGTGCCCGATGTAATGAATTTAGCCAAAGGACTGGGTAGCGGCTTCCCCATTGGCGCATGCCTCGCAAATGGCAAAGCAGCAGAGTTGTTCGGCCCCGGCAATCATGGCTCCACCTTTGGTGGTAACCCTCTGGGTAGCCGCGTTGCCAGCACTGTTCTCGATATTATCAAACAGCAATCACTGGCACAAAATGCTGCAAGACAAGGTCAACGTCTGGTTGATGGGTTCAAAGCATCATTGGGCGACCTGACTGGTGTGAAAAACATTCGTGGCAAAGGACTTATGGTTGGCATTGAGCTGGACAAACCTTGCGCCGAGCTGGTCAAACAAGCCTTGCAGCAAGAGCAATTGCTCATCAATGTCACCGCTTCAAGCGTGATCCGGCTATTACCCCCACTGATCATCAAGGATGAACAAACAGACGAAATTATCGACAAGGTCTCACGTCTGGTTAGAGCATTTCTTTAAGGAATAATTATGAGTATTCAACCCTTTAGAACTCAACATTTTCTAAACCTGCTTGATTTAAGCAGCGAACAACTTCATCAGCTCATCGAGCGAGCTATTGAGATGAAAGCCGAGCATCAAAGCGGCCATCGATCAAACCCGTTGGCAGGCAAAACGCTGGCGATGATTTTTGACAAGTCATCTACTCGCACTCGCGTCTCATTTGAAGCCGGTATGACTCAGCTAGGTGGCGCTGCATTGTTTTTATCTCCCAGAGATACACAACTTGGCCGTGGTGAACCAACCAAAGATACCGCCCGCGTACTGTCGCGCATGGTGGATGGCATTATGATCCGAACCTTCGATGAGGAAGTTCTCAAAACCTTTGCTGACTATTCTAAAGTACCTGTTATCAACGGCCTTACCGATCGTTTTCATCCCTGCCAACTGCTCGCTGATATGCTCACCTACGTAGAGCACCGCGGCAGCATTAAAGACAAAACCGTTGTGTGGGTGGGTGATGGCAACAACATGTGCCACTCATACATTAATGCGGCGATTCAATTTGGATTCAATTTGAAAATTGCCTGCCCCAAAGGCTATGAGCCGGAAGATGAAATTCTAAAAGCTGCGGGTGAGCGTGCTGAAATCATCCGCAATCCATTTGAAGCCGCACATAACGCTGACCTCATCGTTACCGATGTCTGGGCAAGTATGGGCCAAGAAGAAGAACAAAAAGCCAGAGAAGTGGCCTTTGCGGATTATCAGGTCAATAAAAAACTGATGCAGGAAGCCAACAACGACGCGCTCTTCATGCATTGCCTGCCTGCACATCGAGATGAGGAAGTTTCTACCGAAGTCCTTGAAGGCCCACAGAGCGTTGTCTGGGATGAAGCCGGAAACCGGCTACATGCACAAAATGCGTTATTGGAGTTATTGCTGAAAGATTAAGAGCATAGTGACGTGTAATGCATCTTCACCATG
>CAZNYF010000030.1:0-20335 GCA_964577195.1 uncultured Thiotrichales bacterium
CTAGATAAACAAACTCACATCCGCCTTCTGCGCGATGGGCAGAAAGCTAGCCGCCCCAACCCATTCATGTATTTCAGGAATAAAGTCTTCCTGCTTCCAGCTAAACAGATCAACTGTCATCTGACATGCAACCATTTTCACATCCGACTCCACGCAAATATCCCGTAACTGATCAATGGATGCAACACCCTTGTTCTCCAGTGTTTTACGCATCATCGACGTCGCCATGCCTTGAAACCCAGGCATCATGGTCATCATCGACGTGGGTAATTTAAGCTCTTTCTCCGTCAACCAATCGGGGCCATCGGGCATCCTCATAGGCATGGCTGGATTACCAATCGGTGTCACCTTCAGATCCAGATCCTTTTTCAATAATGACAGTCCATAGAAGGTAAAAAAGATCGAAACTTCCCAGCCTAGCGCTGCCGCAGTTGAGGCCAGGATGAACGGAGGATACGCCATATCCAGCGTCCCTTTGGTCGCAATAATCGCCAATGACGGCACATGATTAGCCTTTTGCTCGGCGATTTTCTCCTCAAATCGCAGATCAAACCAACTATTGAGTTCCGCTTCAGTATACTTTTTTGCTGTCGTCATAATATTCACCTTTTTAATTTTTTTTAATGTGAAAAACAAAATCGCCCGATTTTTCTTCACTCGACATTAGCTCATGTCCTGTTTCCCTACAAAATGAAGCCAGATCCTTGACTGAACCGGGATCTGTCGATGTCACTGCCAGCACTTCACCTGCTGCTAGTGCAGACAGTGCCTTTTTGGTACGAAGAATGGGCAAAGGACAATTTAGTCCTCTGGTATCCAGGGTTTGGGTTATTTCACTCATATCAATTTCCTCTTTTCTTTCTCGTGTAAAAACTACTTAAATGACCGGTCAGTCAAGTGCGAATTTAAAGAAATACGCACTACTGACCGCTCGCCTTTAGGGCATCTCTAATAATTCTGGATTCGTCAGATTGAAATTCAGGATTTTTAAGAGTGGTTTTTCTAAGTAACTTAAATAGTTGTTCTATTTCTGTTACTTAGCAAATCCGCTATTGGAAATCCTGGACTCAAGATGGCAATTCATGAATTTTTAGAGCTGCGCTTTAATTCATCATTTCAATACGCAATGTTTTGATCGCCGGACCAAGCCGCTGGATCACATCAGGATCATTTCTGGTTTTTGCCAGCAAAATAATGCCTTCAAAATACGCCAGCATTGCCGAAGCTGTCGCTTCTGTATCTAAAGCCGCGATTGCTCCTGCTTCTACAGCTTGCTCTAACGCCACTCGAAACTGATCTTTGGTACGATTAAACACCGCGATTAGCTTGGCGCGTAAAATCTCATCGCGAGTACTCAGCTCCAATGCCAGATTACCAAACAAGCAGCCTTTTACCCGACCTTCGATATCTTTAGCGGCTTTTTGCCAGTAGTAGGCTGCATCAATAATGTAATCGAGCCTTTCCATGGGTGGCAATGCGGGATCGAAAGCTTCGGCAACAAAACCGTCAGACCATTCATTGGCCATATCTTCAATGACAGCCAGCGCAAGATCTCGCTTGGATGGAAAGAAGTGATAAAAGCTACCTTTTTGCACCGCTGAGATTTCACAAATTTCTTTCACACCAACATCGGTATAGCTCCGCGCATGGAACAAATCTCGTGCGGTTCCTAAAATTCGATCTCGTGTATTAGATTTGGCTAACATACACAGAGAATACCTGACCGACCGGTCAAGTCAATTAAAATGATCACCGATTGATGATTTCTGTGAGCCAGACAATCCATTATTTAGTTTCCATCCATAAACAAGGTCGTAGCGAGAGCGGTTCAGGTGCGCGAGATTTTGATCCCAAGATATAGGCGTTTAGTTATTCTAAATAACATTATCTTGTGAGCGAAAGATTGCGTGCCTGAATCGTTCGTAGTAGACATCTGCTTTATGGACGGGAACTACTTAGAAAATCCTGCCTGATATACTTACGGATACGACAAAACACTTTACCCCATTGAACAAACCACTCACTCCTCCAAAGTCATTACTCCGCGCCTGTGGCCGAGCCATTGCTGATTTCGACATGATCCGCGACGGGGACCGTGTATTACTGGGACTTTCTGGTGGCAAGGATTCACTCTCCCTGCTACAAATTCTGCTACATTTTCAACGCCACGCCCCAGTTTCGTTCAAGGTGGGCGCTATCACCATAGATCCACAGTCAGATACATTTTCACCTGTCCAGCTGAAGCCCTATTTAGCTAGTCTGGGGGTTGATTATCATTACATTGAAGAACCCATTGTCCAGTTGGCAGAATCACATATGGACAATGATTCCTACTGCTCTTTTTGCGCTAGAATGAAACGTGGCTTAATGTACAAAACCTGCCGTGATGCTGGATATAACGTACTGGCGCTGGGACAGCATCTTGATGATCTCGCCGAGAGCTTCTTAATGTCGGCTTTTTTTGGTGGCAAACTACAAACCATGAAAGCCCATTACCAGATTGACAAAGGCGACTTACGCGTGATTCGCCCACTGGTTTACGCTCGCGAGCGTCAGCTCAGAGACTTTGCCGAGGCTGCGAAGCTACCCGTGATTATAGAAAACTGCCCCGCCTGTTTTGAAAAGCCAACCCAGCGCGAACACATGAAACAGCTACTTGCCGCAGAGGAAGCCTCCAACCCTCAACTTTTTAAAAGTCTCAAAACTACCTTACTACCCCTCATGCGTGCAGGCATGGCTGCTATTAAAGAAGGACAATAAATGCGTGATCGCCTGACCCTTTTACTGTTACGACTACTTGCTCGGACTCCTTTGCGATTTAATCAGCAATTGGGGATGCTGCTAGGAAAATTTTTCTGGCAATTTAATCTCCGGGAAAAACAGAACAGTCTGGTCAATATCAAGCTCTGCTTTCCCGAAAAGTCACTAGAATGGCAGAAAAAAACCGCTTACCAGGCCTTTGTACAGATGGCCGCAACCATGCTTGAATCGCCTCGGATCTGGCAATTAAACCAACAACAGATCACCGCGCTTATTGCTAATCCTGAAGTCGTTGAAGAAATCCTGAGTGTCTACAACAAAGGTCAAGGGCTAATGCTGGCAGCGCCGCATCTTGGAAACTGGGAGGTTATTGGGCAATTATTTGGTGCACCTACCACAATGACAACGCTGTATCGACCGCCTGAAAATGAAAAGCTTTCGGACTGGATAAAACACGCGCGCCAGATCGCCGGAGCAGAACTCGTTCCCACCAATGCATCAGGCGTTAAAAAGCTCGCTAAGTCGCTGGCGCAAGGGAATTGTAGCGGCATTCTTCCAGACCAGGAACCGGAAACCGGCAGCGGTTCATTCATCCCGTTTTTTGGTCAGCCTGCCTACACCATGCATCTTCTTCCCAGACTGGTCAGAAAAAGGAAAATTCCGGTTGCCTTTATTTTTGCAGAACGTATTAAAAATGGACAATACAAACTACATACCGAATGGCAACGAGAAGAGATTTACGATCCATCTGTTGAAGTCGCTTGCGCCAGCATGAACCAACAAATCGAGTCGATCATCAGACACTGCCCCAGCCAATACAACTGGGCATACAAACGATTCAAAACCCAGCCAGACCGGACTGATCTATATAAATAGCAATGCTAAAGTAATGTACTAGGCCGCTATTCTGCCGGCAGTCGCCTTTCCTCGTGCGGCTTCCACCCCAAAAACGATCCGGTAGAGCACACCAAGCATGACCGTAGACATGGGTAAGGTCCAAAGTAGACCAATAATTGAAAAGGCTGAAATGATAATAATGGCCGTCATAACAACAAACAGCCCCGCTACTTTAAACCATCTTTTGGTGATTGCCTTTCTGGATGTTTCCATCGCTTCCCAGGCGCCTAGCTGTTTTTCAACTATCAATAATATGACCAAAGAATAGGCAATGGTCAAATAAATGCCGGGCAGTACCAAGAGTAAAAAGCCAATCCAATTGAAAATTATCATCAACATAGCCGCAATCGCAATCGGAACGACATAGCCCAGGCAATTAAATACCTGCCCTGCAAATACGGGCAACCCCACTGATCGGTTAACACCCATCATGAAAATACCCGCGAAAAAAGGGTAAGTGATCACAGCTAAAATCAGGTTTTCCAACAACTGAACAACAACCCCGCTCTGCTCACCAACGCCCAACCCGCCCATAATCATCCCCACACCGAGGAAGATTAAAATTAAAACCAGTAGTCCCATCCAATAGGCACTTTTCATCCCTTTGGTGCGCTCCCAGGACTCTTTGATAACCTCCATGATTTCAAAATCATATTCACCGGCAACACCCTTCTCCAGCGTACCGCCAGCGTCAGAAGTAGCAAATACATCGGCAATCTCGGATTCAGGGGGTTTGTAGGGGTTCTCATCATTCATTGGGGTCGCCTTTTTGTTATGAGTCAGCGTTTTTAGCGCCAAGTAGGCATCGAGTGTAATCAATCAACCAAATGATTGCGACCCAAGCCACTATTTTCCCGCAAGTTCTAAATTCTCAGAACTGAAACGCAATTGAAGGGTCACAAAAGCAACTATCAAACAACACTAAAAAAATTATCGTGGTAACAATAACCCAACAATTAAGACAATATTTACATAGCCCGGATGCGAATACTTTTGAAGCATCGTTGATGCTCGCGCGCTATTCTGATCCGGGTCTCGACATGGATCGATACCTGCATCTACTACATGCTTGGTCAATTGAGCTAGGAAATACAATCTCCTCCCACGATGAAGTCCAAAGTAAAATAGCCAAACTGAATCAATTTCTATTTAAAGAAAAAGGCTTTCACGTTGATCATGATGACTTTTACAATCCCGCTAACAGCATGATGCATCTAGTGATTGAACGACGCACCGGTATCCCGGTCACCATGTCTGCGCTGTATACAGCTCTGGGGCAAAAAGTGGGTATCAATCTTCAGGGCATATCCTTCCCTGGTCATTTTCTTGTTAAAGCGCCAGTGGAAGAAGGTATATTTGTGTTAGACCCTTACCATCGCGGCGCAAGCCTGAGCGAAGATCAACTGGCGCAATTACTAAAACATGCTGACCCAAAAGCGAATGAAGATTCGATGCTTAAATATCTTGAATCTGCCTCAATCGAAGAAACAGTGATGCGCATGATGCGCAGCCTAAAAACAGTTTACTTCCGTCAAAAGAACCATGAGCAGACGCTTGATATCCTCAATATTATGCTGGCAATGGATCCAGAGCTGGTGGATGAGCGACGCGAACGCGGACTCATGCTACGCGAGCTGCAGTGTCAAAATTCTGCACTAGCTGATCTTGAGCACTATATAAAACATCGCCCCAATTGCGATGAAGCAACAAAACTCAGGGTGATCATTAAGAATTTAAGAGCTGACCGGGCAATGCTGCACTAACCATTACTCCAGCGCCATTGTTAACCAACCTTAAATGGGTCGCGCAGGATAATCGTCTCTACTCTATCCGGGCCAGTTGAAATAATGTCGATTGGGGTTTCGATTAACGCTTCAAGACGCTTTAAATACGACTTGGCATTGTCAGGCAATGTCTCATATTCCGTTGCACCGACGGTGGACTCACTCCAACCTGGCACTTCCTCATAAACACATTCAAGATCATCATATTCTTCGATGCGCACAGGTGGCGCATCCAGAATCTCACCATTCAATTTGTAAGCAGTGCAGATCTTCAGCGTTTCAAAACCATCCAGCACATCCAGTTTAGTCAGACACAAGCCTGTCATGCTGCTGATTGCAGCGGCACGTCTTAGCGCCACCACATCGACCCACCCACAACGTCTTGGGCGACCGGTGGTTGTGCCAAATTCATGACCACGTTTAGCCATTCTCTCGCCCACTTCATCAAACAATTCTGTTGGGAACGGGCCAGCGCCAACGCGCGTGGTATAGGCTTTGGTGATCCCTAGAACATAGTCGATATCTTTTGGACCAACGCCTGTTCCCGTGCAAGCTCCACCGCTTGTTGGGCTGGATGAAGTTACAAACGGGTAAGTACCGTGATCGATATCCAGCAACGCGCCTTGCGCGCCTTCGAACAAAACATCCGCATTTTGTTTTTTCAGTTTATGTAGTATCCCGGTAACATCAGCGGCCATTGGTTTTAATGCCTCGGCATATCCCTGGCACAATTCAAGCACTTCCTGATAATCGACTTTTTCGGCTTTGAAATAATGTTCCAGCGCAAAATTGTGGTATTCGATCACTTCTTTCAACTTATTCGCAAAACGAGTTTCATCGAATAAATCACCAAAACGTAATCCGCGGCGTGAAATTTTATCTTCGTAGGCTGGGCCGATGCCGCGACCTGTCGTACCAATCGCTTTTTTGCCACGTGCTACTTCGCGCGCCATATCCAGTGACACATGGTATGGGAGAATCAGCTGGCAAGCAGTCGAGATTTTAAGTCGATCACGTACGGGAACCCCGGCCTCTTCGAGCATGGCAATTTCTTTTAGCAATGCGTCGGGGGCCAGCACTACGCCGTTACCAATCATGCACTCGACACCCTCGCGCAAAATGCCTGAGGGGATTAAGTGTAAAGCGGTGGTTTTACCATCAATGACCAACGTATGACCAGCGTTGTGACCGCCTTGAAAACGGGTTACCGCAGCGGCTTTTTCGGTGAGCAAATCGACAATCTTACCTTTGCCTTCATCGCCCCACTGGCTACCGGTTATGACAACGAATGCACCCATTACTCAATCTCCTGTACGGCCCACTGGCCATCTTGATTTACGAGTCTGCGAGTACAACCCAGCTCTTGCGGGCCTGCTTGCCCATCCAGCGCGGTAACAACTCGCTCGCCCATGTCGCGCAGCTTCGTAATTTCAGTTGCCAGATCAGCATCATCATTGGCAGGCGCCCAGATGAGACCAGTATGACTGGCAAAATCAACGTGTGATAGCTGCTGTAAAATTTTCAAATCGACGCTAAACCCTACCGCTGGGCGAGATTTACCGAAGAACTTACCTATTCCATCGTAGCGACCACCTCTGGCTACTTCACGACCTTCACCAGAAACATAGGCGGTATAAACCACACCAGTTTCATAATGATATCCGCTAAGCTCTGCAAGATCATAATTGAGCTTCGCTTCGGGGTAATGCTGCTCGACCATCTTGCCAAGCTTTTCCATCTGATCCAGGTGCAGAACAATATTATCGCCACCAAACTTCAGTATCTCTCGTGCTTGCTTAATGACACTGGCATCGCCGTTTAGCATCGCCAACTCTGACAAGCCAGTTTTTGCTTCCTCGGTGAGTTCCAACTGATCTAGCCAGACATTAATTTCCGGAACGGCTTTGCGTTGTAACATTTCAAACAAAATTTCAGTCTGCTCGTCCGAGAGCCCGGCGCTGGCAGAAATATCTCGATAAATCCCTGCGTGACCCAGATCCAGATGCACAGATTCAATACCACAGGTTTTGAGCGTCTCAAGCAGCAGCAGCAAAATCTCTCTGTCACTGGCATAACCGGCATGACCATAAAGCTCCGCCCCAACCTGAATAGGGCTACGACTACCGCTCAAACCCTTGGGTCTAGTGTTTAATACAGTACCAATATAGCAAAGACGAGAAGGTACCTCGCTTTGTAAACGGTTGGCATCAATGCGCGCGACCTGCGGCGTCATATCCGCCCTAACACCCATCATGCGGCCAGAAATCTGATCGGTAATTTTAAAGGTCTGCAGATCCAGGTCCGAGCCTGTCCCTGTCAACAACGAGTCCAGATATTCAATCAATGGAGGCATCACCAAATCGTAGCCCCAACTGCTATATAGATCGATCAGCTTGCGCCGTGCACTCTCCAGCCAGCGTGCCTTTTCTGGCAACGCTTCATCAATCCCATCCGGGAGTATCCAGCGATCATTGGGGGTCATGGTGGTAGTTCTGTGGGTGGTTAGCGAATCCAGAAAATGAGCCCTATGCCAGCAATCATCGACAACAATCCCATCACCCGTAAATTGGGCTCAGGGATATTTTCGATCTGACGCATGCTTTGCTTAAAACCTCGTGGCGAGAGAAATGGCAGTAACCCTTCAATGACCAATACCAATGCAATCGCCTTTATCAGGTCAGACCAATCCATTCTTTATGTGGGTTGTGGGTTGTTACTTGCCATGCGCATTACCAAAGTACTTAAAGAACTCGGAATTCGGGTCGAGCACCATTAAATCTCGCTTGTTATTAAAGGATTTCCGATAAGCTTCCATGCTGCGGTAAAAATCATAAAATTTGGTATTTTTACCATAAGCGCCAGCATAAATTTCAGCTGCTTTTGCATCGCCTTCACCACGACTTTCCTGCGATTCTTTGTAAGCATTCGCGAGAATAACCGTACGTTTGCGATCGGCTGATGCACGAATCCGCTCAGATTCTTCTCTGCCTTTAGCGCGTAGCTCTTTGGCAATCCGCGCCCGCTCGGCACGCATCCGTTGGTAAACAGACTCACTGACCTCATCCGGCAGGTCGATTCGACTGATTCGGACATCGACTACATCAATACCCAAGTCGCGCGCCAGCTCCTGAGAGATCGTGTTGATGGAGCTCATAATCTCACTACGCTCACCAGAAACGGTCTGCTGAATGGTTCGCTTGGCAAATTCGTTACGTAAACCATCTTTGATGATCTGCGCCAAACGTGCCTGTGCATTCGCCTCAATTCCACGGGTTGAACGATAATACTGACCAACATTATCAATCCGCCATTTCACGAAAAAATCGACCGTTACGTTCTTCTTTTCGACGGTTAGAAATCGTTCAGGTTGCGCATCCAAGGTTAAAATACGTGAATCAAATTTGCGCACGTTATTCACAAACGGCCATTTAAAATGCAAGCCAGGCTGTAAATTATCGTCCTTGATTTCACCTAGACTAAATAACAGTGCCTTGTCTCGCTCATCAATCGTATAAGCCGTTGAAGACACAATGAATGCGGCAAGAACCGCAAGAATAATTAGAATTTTACTCATGACTATCGATTCTCCCTTCCGCTACGTGTCGGACGACCTGAGGACCTTGTACTCGCTGGAGCGCTACCGCTGTTAATGCCCTGTGCTTGAAATGCTGGTGAATTCGCTGAGGAGGCTTGACCCGATGAGATCAGTTTATCCAAAGGTAAATACATCATGCTGTTACCGCCTTTGGAATCAACGACAACCTTGCTGGTGTTCGAGAAAACAGTTTCCACTGTTTCCAGATACATCCGTTTACGAGTGACTTCAGGGGCTTTTTCATATTCCTCACGCAACTGGCTAAATCGAGCAACATCACCTTGTGATTCTGCAACGACTTGTTCACGATACCCTGCGGCCTGCTCGGTTACCCGTGCCGCTTCGCCTCGCGCTTGCGGGATGATGCCGTTGGAGTAAGTTTCTGCCTCGTTAACGAAACGAATATTATCCTCTCGTGCCTTGATCGCATCGTTAAATGCATCCTGCACCTGCTCTGGCGGTTGCGATTGCTGTAAGTTAACAGTAGTCACTATCAATCCAGACTGATAAATATCAAGCATGCTTTGAGTAAGCTCTTTGGTAACAGCGGCAATTTGTGGACGTCCTTCGTTCAGAACAAAATCCATTTTTTGTTTACCGACAGCTTCGCGTAATGCACTTTGCACCGCTTGTTGCAGGGACTCTACTGGAGAGCGCACCTGGAAAACAAAATCTTCAGCATTTTTGATCCGGTATTGCGCGGCCAGCTCGATATCAACGATATTTTCATCCTGAGTCAACATCGTTGAACGCATCTGAAAACTCTGCACCTGATCGACGTCAACCAGTTCGACTTTTTCAATCGGTGTTGGCAAATGCCAATGCGGGCCAGGTTCCGTGACTGATTGAAACTCACCAAAACGCAAGACCAGCGCACGCTCACCCTCGTTGACGATATAAAAGCCTGAAGCTATCCAAATAATCAGGCCCAGCACCAGCACTCCCAGCAATCCCGCTGAGCCTGCCTTACCAGCACCACCACTACCACCGATACCACTAAGCTTACCGGTTATCTTTTTCAGGATTTCGTCGATATCGGGTGGTCCCTGACGGTTTTTGTCACCACCGCCCCAAGGGTCTTTATTGTTGTCGCCACCTGGTTGATTCCAAGGCATGATTGCTCCGTTTATTAAATTGGGTGCCGATTAATGCGCACGTACAAGGGGATTTTATGATGATCGAATCGATCCCGCAATAACTCTGATAGGTTTTATGCTTTATTTTGCTCTTAGCGGAGGGAATATTGCCTTTAAAAAGACGAAAAATTAACAGCAGATCCACTGCTTCTATACATATTAATAGAGTCGTAGCGGGAGCGATTCAGGTGCACGAGATTTTGACTACAAAATATGGGCGTTTAGTTATTCTAAATAACGATATCTTTGGTTAAAAGATTGCGCGCCTGAAGCGATCGCAGTAGACATCTCCTTATGGATGGATAACTAATGCGCTTCATCCCAGTTGTTACCCACTCCGGATTCAGCAACCAGAGGCACATCCAACTCGGCAACTTTTGCCATTCGCCCGGAGACATCGCTGGCCAATTGATCCGCAGCAGATTCATCCACTTCAAAAACCAGCTCATCGTGGACTTGCATTATCATCAGGGCAGACGGACACCCTGCTTTCAGCCAGTCATGCACATCTAGCATCGCAAGCTTAATAATATCGGCGGCAGTCCCCTGCATCGGCGCATTGATGGCGGTGCGCTCGGCATATTTTCGTCGCTGTGCATTACGGGCTTTGATTTCTGGTAAATACAGTCGCCGTCCATACACAGTTTCAACGTATCCCTGCTCTTTCGCCAGCTCGCGGGTGTCATCCATGTAGCGCTTCACACCCGGGTAGCGTGCAAAATACAGCTCCACGTATGCCTGAGCTTCCTGATTACTGATTTTGAGTTGCTTTGCCAAACCAAACGCAGACATGCCGTAAATCAGGCCGAAGTTAATGGCTTTGGCAGCACGACGATCATCATCTGAAACGGAATCTGGTGTACCACCAAAAACTTCGGCCGCGGTAGCGCTGTGGATATCAACACCTTCAGCAAACGCTTTCAACAATGTCTCATCGCCAGAGAGATGCGCCATGATACGTAACTCAATTTGCGAATAGTCGATAGCGACGATCTTACGCCCCTGAGGTGCGCTGAATGCTTGGCGAATACGTCGGCCAATCGCAGTGCGAATAGGGATGTTTTGCAGATTCGGGTTACTCGATGACAGCCTGCCGGTGGAGGCGACCGCCTGATGATAGGAGGTATGTACTCGTCCGGAAACGGCATCAATTTGCTTAGGCAGCTTGTCAAGGTAAGTCGATTTCAGCTTGCTCAAGCTGCGATGTTCCAAAATTACTTTGGGTAGCTCATATTCGTTCGCCAGTTCCTGCAACACATCTTCCGCAGTCGAGGGCTGACCTTTCGGGGTTTTGCGGATTACCGGCAGATTGAGCTGATCGAAGAGAATTTCCTGCAATTGCTTGGGCGAACCCAGATTGAATTCAGTGTCTGCAAGATCAAAGGCTTGCTGTTGAATCTCCACCAGCCGCGCCGCAACTTCCTGACCTTGGCGAGATAATTCAGGCGCATCCACGTACACACCATTGCGCTCAATCCGGGATAGTACCGTGATCAGCGGCAGCTCGATATCTTCATAAAGCTTTCGCTGTCGATCAAGCTTCTCTAACTGCGGCCAGAACTTCTGATGCAGCCGCAACGCCATGTCGGCATCTTCTGCGGCATACGGCGTCGCCTGTTCCAGCGACACCTGATTAAAAGTAATTTGCTTCTTGCCCTTACCTGCCACATCTTCAAAATGAATATTGGTATGGCTAAGAAATTTTTCGCACAGCGCATCAAGGTTATGGCGCGAAGAGACGGAATCGAGCACATAAGATTCCAGCATAGTATCGTGACGGATTCCCTGTAAATGAATACCTTGCCGGACTAACACACTGCGATCGTATTTGAGATTATGTCCCAGCTTGGCGATATCGGGGTTTTCCAAAATCGGTTTGAGCTGCTTCAATACCGAAGCCATATCGAGTTGCTCTGGCGCATCCATATAATCGTGCGCCAGCGGTAAATAGGCCGCTTCGCCGGGTGTAACAGAAAACGACATCCCGACCAGATCAGCCTCCATATAGTGCAGGCTGGTAGTTTCAGTATCGAACGCAAAGACCTCGGATTTTTCCAATTTCCCAATCCACTCATCCAGGTCTTTCTGGGTGGTGATCGCTACGTAATTGGTTTCAATACTCTCTTGTTCAACCGTTTCAGCACTACTTTCCCCACCGTCACTTAGTTCCTCCAACCAGGATTTAAATTCCAGATCGCGGTACAGCTCGGTCAGTTTATCTTTTCGAGGCGGTTTAAGCTTCAGGTCATCCAGTGATTCTTTGAGCGGCACGTCGAGTTTGATGGTGACCAGCTCCCGCGACAACGGTAGTCGATCCAATGCTTCGCGAAGATACTCGCCAACCTTGCCTTTAATCTCTCCGGATTTCTCCATAATCACATCGAGATTACCGTGCGTTTCCAGCCACTTGGCGGCTGTCTTGGGACCCACTTTATCCACCCCGGGCACGTTATCGACTTTATCTCCGATGAGCGTCAGGTAATCCACAATTTGTTCCGGTTTAACCGCAAATTTCTCGATCACGCCTTCGCGCCCCATCACCACATTGGTCATGGTATTGATCAGCGTGACATACGGATTGACCAGCTGCGCCATATCCTTATCGCCGGTGGAAATCAACACATCGCGCTGTTGTCTAGTCGCCGCATCCGCGAGCGTGCCGATGACGTCATCTGCCTCAACACCCAGCTCCACAATCATGGGTAAACCAAGCGCTTCGACCAACCGGTGCAACGGCTTTATCTGATCACGCAAATCATCAGGCATGGGTGGTCGAGTCGCTTTGTATTCAGGATAAAGATCGTCGCGAAAGGTTTTGCCCTTGGCATCAAAAATCACCACCATATGGCTTGGTTGATAATCGTTGAGCATCTTTTTCAGCATCGCAATAACGCCTCGAACTGCGCCTGTTGGCCGACCATCCGAAGTTGCAAGATCAGGAAGCGCATGAAATGCGCGGTACAGGTAGGATGAGCCGTCTACCAGAATAATAGGTGGGGAATCACTGCCGGACATGGAGAAACCTTTGGTCGATGTCTACTGCTGAAGATTAGGTTTGAACGGGTGTAGAACCGAAACGGTTTTCCAGATACGTAATAATATCTGAAGACTCGTACATCCATTGAGTGTCGCCACCTTCATCAATCCGCAAACAAGGCACCTTGATTTCGCCACCCTCAGTGAACAACGTCTCGCGATGAGGGTTGCTCTTTGCGTCGCGTAGCTCTACAGGGATATTCAAACGACGCATTGCTCGTCGCGTTTTAACACAAAACGGGCAGGCGTAAAATTGATAAAGAGAGAGACTTTTTGCAGCCTCGTCAACTGCCTGTTGATCCTCGGACGACCGTGTTGCGGGCTTGGGGCGGGTTAAAAAATCTCCCAGAATAATAAGACGACCAAGGCCATTACGAACTGCTTTTACAATCATAGAACCAACATTTAAGGAAAGATGGAATGGTGATGATTATACGGATGTATAGCAGTGATGCATAAATATCATAGTATTTAGTCAGTAACCTGCCTAAACCTTTTCAAAACTACTTTACCCTCCTATTGATTGACTCCGAATGCTTAAATTAAAAAAATCTGGCATAAAAAAACCGGCAAATGCCGGTTTTTTTACGCAGTGCTAAGAGGTTACTGCCCTACACCTAATCGTCCGCCTTTTCCAAGCCCGCCTTTTACGCTCTGTGCTGAATAGTTTTTCAGCGCTTTCACCATTTGGTTATAAGAGTCAGCAAAAGAAGCTGTGATGATCTTACCCTGCGGTGTTTTTGAATATGCGCCGCCGCCTAAAAGACCGCCACCAAATAGTCCACCCAGCAAGGCAAAGTCATAGTTTTTAGCATTACCGACTGCTGCGGAAACTTGAACGCCTGAGCGATTATCAATCAGCAGCAAAGTTGTTGCAGCTTCATTCTTTTTGAGCATACCGCCGACAACTGCACCGACAGATCCAAGATATGCGCCTGCGATTCCACCCAAACCACCCGTACCTTTTGCCGAGAACTGTACTGACGGGCTAAGCGTGTAATCTGCTGCAACCATTTGACCTTTACCAAAGTTGCTGCCTTGTCTCACTTCGCCAGAGCCCATCAATGCGCGCTCTTTTTCCATGGCTGCCATGGCTGCGCCACGCTCGACAATGACAAAACAACCTGACTGCTGCACCATCATTCGAATAACAGGCATCGTACTGCCCAAGTCTGGTGCACGACGCTGGTAAAGCGACCACCACGGTAATGACCTATCTTCAAAAACTGAAAGCGTTCCCAGCGTTTCGTTACAGGAGGCTAGCTGACTGTTTTTGTTTTGAGCGGAGGTACCACCGGTTGAACCAGTAATTGTTCCACCACCCATTCCACCACCTAATTTAGGCGCTGTAGTACCACAACCCGATAAGGCCACAATGGACAAAGCCATGATGCTGCTAGCAAGTAATTTTGTTTTCATAGTTTCCCTATATCTTTTCCCACGCTATTTTGAAGTCTAAAAAGATGTGTGGGTAACACCAGAAGACTTTTTATTTTTATGGTCAGAGTATCGGCAGACCCCTCTGGCAAATAGATGCTTTTTCGCTGTGATTATCAAAAAACAAGACTGGACTCTCTGTTGCTTGTCAGAAATATTACCCGAGTAACTAATGCCCAATAAAAAGCTACACCATCTTGATTGATACAAAATGGGCTCTTTTTCATGCCCAATAGTGGTTTTAGGTTGAACCCCTACCCGCTTTGAGTTGAAATACGCAGTCGACTATTAAACCAGCTGAAAACAGCAATATCATGGACTATAAGCAAACGCTCAATCTCCCTGCGACGGACTTTCCGATGCGCGGTAATCTGGCCAATCGTGAGCCAGAGATGCTCAAAAAATGGGAGGCTGAAGACCGTTACGGCGAGCTGCGCAAGCTTGGCGCTGACCGGCCAAAATTTATTCTGCACGATGGCCCTCCGTATGCGAATGGCGATATCCATATTGGTCACGCAGTTAATAAGGTGCTCAAGGACATTATTATCAAGTCGAAAACCTTGAGTGGTTTTGATGCGCCTTTCATTCCTGGCTGGGACTGCCACGGGTTGCCCATTGAGCTGATGGTAGAGAAAAAAGTCGGCAAGGTGGGTAAAAAGGTCGATGCGACTGAGTTTCGGCAAAAGTGTCGTGAGTATGCAACGCGGCAAGTTAACGGTCAGCGCGAAGATTTCAAGCGTCTGGGTGTGATGGCGGATTGGGACAATCCTTATTTGACGATGGATTTTAATACCGAGGCGGATATTATTCGCGCACTCGGAAAGATTATTGAGAACGGTCACCTGACCCAGGGCGAGAAACCGGTTCACTGGTGTATTGATTGCGGCTCATCTCTGGCTGAAGCCGAGGTCGAACACGAAGACAAGGTTTCTTATGCGATTGATGTACGGTTTGAGGCAGTAGCGTCGGATGCGTTGCTCTCAAAATTCGAGATGAATGAAAATCATGACGCCGGCTCAGTCTCTTTCGTCATCTGGACGACGACGCCGTGGACTCTGCCTGCAAATCAAGCGGTTTGTCTAAACCCCAACTTTGACTATGTGATTCTCCAATATAAAAGCGAGCAACTGGTGCTGGCGGAAGCGTTGTATCAATCTGCGCTTGAGCGTTACGGCATGGAAGATGCCACGATCGTTGGTCGCTGCAAGGGCGAGGCTCTGGAAGGGCTACTGCTCAAGCATCCGTTTTATGATCGTCAGGTGCCAGTCATTCTCGGCGATCACGTTACTACCGAAGCAGGCACTGGCGCGGTGCATACTGCGCCTGGACATGGACAGGATGATTACAGCGTTGGCCTGAAATATGACTTGCCTATCGACAATCCAGTTGGTGGCAACGGCTGCTTTTTACCCGACACAGAGCTATTTGCCGGTGAGTCAGTTCACAAAGCCAATCCTCATATTATCGAGGTGCTTGAAGAACACGGCACGCTGGTAAATCAGGACAAGATCAAGCATAGCTACCCGCATTGCTGGCGACATAAAACACCTATTATTTTCCGCGCAACGCCGCAGTGGTTTATCAGCATGACTAAGGCCGAGCTGAGGGATAATGCGGTCAAAGCAATCAAGAATGTAGATTTCACGCCAGACTGGGGCGAAGCTCGTATCGAAGGGATGCTCGAAAATCGCCCGGACTGGTGCGTATCTCGACAGCGTACCTGGGGTGTGCCCATTCCATTGTTTATTCATGCTCAAACAAACAAGCTGCACCCAAATACAAGCGAACTCATCGAATCTGTCGCGAAGCTGGTCGAAAAGGAAGGCGTTGATGCCTGGTTTAATCTTGAACCTGAAACATTGCTGGGCGACGATGCCAGCGATTATCTCAAGATCAACGATACATTGGATGTCTGGTTTGATTCTGGCGTCTCGCATTATTCGGTTTTGGAGCAGCGCGAGGAGTTAAGCTTTCCTGCTGACTTGTATCTGGAAGGCTCCGATCAGCATCGTGGCTGGTTTCAGTCATCGCTGCTGTCGTCCATGGCGATGCGTGGTGAAGCGCCTTATAAGCACGTTTTGACACATGGTTTTGCCGTGGATGCCAAAGGCGAGAAGATGTCCAAGTCTCGCGGTAACGTGGTTGCACCACAGAAAGTCATCAACAACCTGGGCGCCGATATCGTTCGCCTGTGGGTTTCTTCGTGCGACTACAGCCGCGAAATGACAGTCTCCGATGAAATTCTCAAACGTATGGCAGATGCTTATCGGCGCTTGCGTAACACTACGCGATTTCTGCTGGCAAATTTGAATGGCTTTGATCCGCAGCAACATCTGGTTGCCAACAACGATTTAATTGCGCTGGATCGCTGGATCATTGGGCAAGCGGATGAGCTGCAGCAAAAAATTCTCGCAGCTTACGACAGTTATCAGTTTCATTTGGTCTATCAAATGGTGCTGAATTTCTGCACCGTTGAGCTGGGCAGCTTTTATCTCGACGTCATCAAAGACAGGCAATACACTTGCAAAGGCGATAGCCTCGCCCGCCGCTCGACCCAAACTGCGCTGTATCACGTCGCAGAAGCACTCACTCGCTGGCTCGCTCCGATTTTGACCTTTACTGCCGAAGAAGCAAGTGAGAATTTACCCGGCAAACGACCTGTATCAATACTTTATAGCGAGTGGTACCAAGCACTGGAGTCATTGCCGCAAGACACACAACTTGATAATACATTCTGGCGCACCGTACTGGAGATTCGTGGCATGGTCGGCCCGGTGCTGGAAGCGCTGCGTAGTGATAAAACCATCGGCTCTTCGCTGGATGCTGAGGTAACACTGTATTGCGATGAGGCTTTACAAACACAACTAGAGAAGCTCGGGGATGAGCTACGTTTTGCCTTAATCACCTCTTACGCGCGGCTTCTCCCCCTCAGCGATAAACCGGGTAACCTAAAAGCTCAGACACTCACCAACGATACGCAAGTAGCGGTTGACGCTGTGGCCAGCTCACATGAGAAATGTGTGCGCTGCTGGCATCACCGTGAAGACGTAGGCAGCCACGATCAACACCCGGAACTTTGCGGCCGCTGCATCGACAACATCGACGGTGACGGGGAGCAACGCCAATATGCTTAAATGGTTATGGCTTAGCGGCATCGTCCTGATGCTCGATCAGGTGACAAAAATCATCGCTGAAAAGATGCTGGATCTGCACGAATACGTTGCAGTAATCCCTGGTTTTTTCAACTTTACGCTGGCGTACAACGAAGGTGCTGCTTTTAGCTTTTTAAGCGAAGCCGGTGGTTGGCAGCGATGGTTTTTTACTGCACTCGCGCTGATCGTCAGCATTATTTTGATCATCTGGCTAAAACGCTTATCCAGCCGCGAGCGCTGGTCTGCCATCGCCCTGTCGTTAATCATTGGTGGCGCTATTGGCAATTTAATCGACCGGTTGATTTATGGCCACGTTATCGACTTTATCGACTGGTATTATAAGGACTACCACTGGCCAGTATTTAACATTGCTGATTCAGCGATTTCGATTGGTGCAGTACTGCTGATTCTGATTTCGCTATTTGGTGAAGACCCCACAAAAGCAGAGCAGGATAAATGACTCAAAGCATCAATCAAGCCAGTAAAGTCCGGATGCACTTTTCTCTCGCACTCGAAGACGGCACCATAGTCGATTCCACCACCGATGGTGAACCAATGGATTTTCAGATGGGCGATGGCACCCTCATCGAAGGACTTGAATTAGCGCTCATCGGCTTATCTGCCGGCGAGAAACAAACGCTCTCGATTCCACCAGAAACGGGCTATGGCTTTCCCGAAGATAACAATACGCACGAATTACCTTTGTCTGATTTTGAGGCTGAGCTAAAACCCAAACCCGGTGTGATCATGAGCTTTGATTTACCGAATGGCGATCAAGTCCCGGGAACGGTGATCGCGGTTGAAGACGATCAGGTGAAAGTCGATTTTAATCATCCATTAATGGGGCGGGAAGTGGTCTTTAGCGTGGAAATTCTGGAGGTTTCTTCATGAGCAAAATGAACGTAATACTCGCCAATCCGCGCGGATTTTGCGCAGGTGTAGATCGGGCTATCGAAATTGTCGAGCAAGCACTGGAAATGTTTGGAGCGCCCATTCATGTGCGCCACGAAGTCGTGCATAACCGTTATGTCGTGGACGACCTTCGCAGTAAAGGTGCTATTTTTGTCGAAGAGCTTGATCAAGTTCCAGAAAACAGCATCGTGATATTTAGCGCGCATGGCGTTTCCAAAGCGGTGCAAAAAGCGGCGAAAGAACGTAACTTGAAAGTTTTTGATGCGACTTGTCCACTGGTCACGAAAGTCCACATGGAGGTGAGCAAATATGCTCTGGAAGCGCGTGAAGTTATCTTGATTGGGCATGAAGGCCACCCCGAAGTCGAAGGCACAATGGGGCAATTCGACACCAGTTTTGGTGGCACGATCTTTCTGGTCGAATCTCCACAAGATGTCGATAAACTGGAAATTAAAAACCCGCAGAAAATGGCGTATGTCTCACAAACCACACTGTCAGTTGATGATACCAGCGTTATTATTGATGCCTTACGAAAACGCTACCCTGAAATCTCTGGGCCACGCCGCAACGATATTTGTTACGCCACCCAAAACCGCCAGGATGCGGTTAAAGAGCTGGCAGAACACTGTGATGTTGTGCTGGTTGTTGGATCGGTAAACAGCTCCAATTCCAACCGCTTACGGGAATTGGCAGAGAATTATGGTATTTCGGCGTATCTCATCGACACAGCCAATGACTTGCAGCCCAAGTGGATTGCGAAAGCTAAAAATGTCGGGGTGACCGCCGGGGCGTCCGCACCTGAAGTTCTGGTGAAGTCTGTTTTACTGCGACTTAAATCTCTCGGTGCAAAAACCATTGAAGAAAAAACCACAATTGAAGAACATGTGATTTTCTCATTACCTAAAGAACTAGAAAGAAAGCTTGAAAAAAAATCCGCGGAATCCTGAGATAAGGACCCGCAGTTTCTTTAGGGCATCTCTAATAATTGAAGTGTGATTTAGGAGTGCAGTAAATCGTGCTCCTATTTTGAGATGCCTTTAGAGACGCCTTTTACCTTATTACTGCGCTAATACCCAGACGACCAGCTTCTTCATCTCATCATCAGATAATGTCGCATTAGGTGGCATAGGAATTGGACCCCAAACTCCCTTGCCGCCTGTTTTCACTTTGTCTACCAGATTAGCCACTGCGCCCGCATCACCTTTATATTTTGCTGCAATGTCTTTTAACGCTGGACCAACAATTTTCTTGTCCACACCGTGGCAAGCCAGACAACCTTTATCCCGAGCCAATGCAGACACATCTTCCGCAATCGCGATATTTGAAAAAGCCATGATTCCGGCTATCGTTGGTAACACCAGTGATTTAAACTTCATATTGCTCTCCTAGAACGAGGGGTGGAACCTGCATAAAAAACGTACACAGGCATTTCGTCCATTTGAGCAGATGAACCCTGAATGAAAGCTGAATCGCATCTGTGCCGGTATAATCCACGTAGTGACAAGCTATTCGATTGCCCGAAGGAACCACCATGAAAAAGACCACAGTCTTCATCTCAATACTCCTGTCTGCGATGTTGAGCAACCCTGTTTTTGCCGCCTCCGCCATCTACAAAGTCGGTATTGA
>CAZNYF010000031.1:0-19778 GCA_964577195.1 uncultured Thiotrichales bacterium
CCCGCGACCACCGGCGTGACAGGCCGGTATTCTAACCAACTGAACTACCGCTCCATAATAAATATGGTGGGTGCTGAGAGATTCGAACTCCCGACCCTCTCCTTGTAAGGGAGATGCTCTACCAACTGAGCTAAGCACCCGAAATCAGGGAATACTTGTCTACCCCCTGACGAAGGCGCGCTAGTTTACGGCATCTTTTAATGCTTTACCAGCCTTGAAACCAGGAATATTACTGGCCTTGATTTGGATCGCTTCTCCGGTTCTGGGATTACGTCCGGTACGCGCTTCACGACGCTTAACAGAGAACGTTCCAAACCCTACTAATGCAATAGAATCACCATCTTTAAGTGCTGCTGTGATGACATCAACAAGTCCGTCTACGGCACGTGTTGAATCAGCTTTAGAAAAACCGGTCTCTTCTGCGATAGCATTTACAAATTCTGATTTATTCATTGGAATCCTTATAGTTAATTGTAAAGAAGTTAAAACGTCAAACAACGCTTCTAATAATCATCAGAACAACTTAATGCTCTGATGTGTAGATACATTCATCGTTGGCTTGTACTCGAAAGATACTGGAGCTCCATCCCGTGGTGAGCGTCCTAGCCATTACGAAGCCGTCGTTATAGCAATCCAAACCCAAGCGTGTCAACGAATTCCGGCGATTTTACGATCCTGAAACATTTGGATTGATTGATTTTTTTTAGCTCATTACATCGCCTCGGATAGATCCTGGTTTTATAATTCCAGTCGGATTCTTCTCTGACATATCGTCACAATTCCTGGAATCAACGGGTGAGTTTTTCAGACCAACGGATAATGCCCCAAGTTTCAAATAGTTATATGATTTTAGTGGAACTAATCTCGCATACTTGAGAGATTTTTCTGGAAGATAAATGTCGGATAGAGTAATCGCAGCATTCAGTTTTATAGATTGTTGCAGAAACTTAAAGAGTTAGGTGAAATTGATATCTACTTGCTCCTACGACGGCATTTAAATGAATTTTCAAAGTTTCACAAAGTAGAGTTTTTTAGAAAAATCTAAGCGCAATACAATGAAAACTATATAGAAAATGTATCGACTACTACTTTTGACTTAGATGAAGAAGTGGCTCGATGTTATTAATTTTCCTTCAAAAAATGGAAAAAAGTGGCTAATATTCTGAAAGAACAAGATTTTAATGAGAACGATACGATGAGATTCGGAATATTTTTTGGCCTGCTGGCTCTGATAGTTCTACTGATTGCCGGTTTTGGCTGGGAATCAAAATCGATTCAGTCCTCACTATTGAGTCGTACCCAAAGCGAACTTGCGAATCAAAATCTGGCTTGGGTCAACGCATCAATGGACGGACGGGATCTTACCGTGCGTGGCATCCCTCCGAATGAGGCAGCGCAACAACGCGCTACTCAGGTAATCAATTCAATCAGCGGCATTCGCGTCGTACATAATTTTCTCGGCGTGGCAGATTCATCTCCGAAAATGGCAGAAATGGCCGGACTGCAAAAAGATAATGTGGGGGTGAGTAAATCACCCATCGAAAATAGCCTACTCATCGATGCCAACCTGACCACAGCGACGCTGTGCAAAGAGTCTCTGCACTCGGCGTTCAACAACGAAAAAATTCAGTTTCAAATTAATACTTCTGAAACTATGGCTTCAAGCAATGAACTGCTCACCCGATTGTACGAGGCCAGCCACAAATGCAAAGGCATCAATCTGACCATTGCCGGCTACACCGATAGCCAAGGGTCAGCTGATCTTAATCTCAAACTCAGTCAAGCGCGTGCTACCGCCATTAAATCTTATTTAGTAAAACGCGGTATCGCTAAAAACTTACTCAATACCGTCGGCTATGGCGAGTCAAAACCCATCGCTGATAACAATACTCGCTCAGGAAGAGCGAAAAACCGTCGCATAGAAATTTATATCGGAGGCTAACCGATGTTATACCTACTCACTCACATTTTTCTTTATATCATTGGTGCTACTTTAATCGGCTGGCTGATTGCCTATTCTGTCGGCAAGCAAAAAGAAAACCGGCTCATTGAGGATCACCAAAATCTGCAATCCAAGCATTCTTTGCTCGAAGACTATCGAGATCGAATAAACAAAGATTTTTATGCCTTGAAAGAGCAGGATCGTGCCAAGACCGAGGAAATTGCCGTGTTAAAAAAACGCGGTGATTCACCGGTAGATGATCATCAGCCACGTTATATAAGTCAACATCAACACAACACCCGAGAACTCGAAGAATCTGTTGATCACTTCCAGCTCGAGGCCGCCAGCGCCAATCTCAAGGTTAGCGAATTAATGGATCGCCTCTCTAAAATTGTAGATGAGAAAAATCTGCTGAGAGATGAAATCAAAGACTTGAGTTCTGGTGCGCAATTTGAGAGAGATACCGAATTTCATAGCCTCAATAGCGACAGGAAAAAGCTCTCGGCTCAGGTCAATCTTTTACAGAATGAGCGTGGAGATTATGAAGAGCGGGTTAAGAATCTGATTAATGAACAAAGCAGCTTGAGCGCGAAAGTCAAAGAACTCAAAAAGCACGAGACGGATCCAGAGCAAATTGAAGAACTTACCACTCAGATTATCAATATTCGAAATGAACGTGACGATTATTTCGATCGCTTACGGACTATTTCAAATGTACTGGAATCGAGTGCTTAATATAGGGAGTTAGTACAGCAAACAGCAAGTTCAACCAATAAATCTGAAGGTCTATATTCCCAACACCTTCTTGATCGAACTTACCGCTTGCTGTACTAGCCACCTGTTGAGGACATAAATCGCACAATCTGATCTGGCTTCTCTTTAAATTCGTGCCGTTCCGGTTTAAGTGTCAGCGCCTCGATAATGGCATCTTTTAATTCTGCGTCACTAATCCCTGCTCGAAGCAGAGGCTTGAGCGGATAGCTGTGGTCCTGACCCAGACATAGATAAAGTGTGCCATCCACAGAGAGCCGAACTCGATTACAAGTTTCACAAAAATGCTGGGAGATAGGGGTAATAAACCCGATGTGTAAATCAGAACCAGCGAGACGAACATATTTTGCGGGGCCACCACCGGGCATTACCCCCGGGATTAGTGAATAGCGTTTTTCCAGTTGTTTTTTGACTATTTGCAAATCAAGATAGTGATCTGTCGCATCTTGCCCTGAATTGCCCATTGGCATGGTTTCGATAAACCGCAGACTAAATCCATGCTCGGCACAAAAATCCACCATCGCAAAGATTTCATCGTCATTGATGCCTTTCATCATCACCATATTGATTTTGATGACTGTAAAACCTGCCTTTTTTGCGGCCATCAATCCATCCAGCACAGGCTTTAACTCGCCATTGCCAGTGATTTTTTTAAACTTGGCGGGATCCAGTGTATCGAGACTTATATTTAATCTTTCAACACCAGATTCGCGCAAAGACTCCGCCTGTGCCGCCAGCAAAGTAGCATTAGTACTGAGTGAAATATCGTCTGCACCTGGTAAAGCGGCGAGTTTGCTGGTGAGAATGGAGAGATCTTTGCGTACCAACGGCTCACCGCCGGTGACACGAATATGGCGTACACCCATCTCGGTAAATGCGCGCATCACGCGCTCAATTTCTTCGTAGGTCAGATAATTGTCTCGGGATTCAAACCCCTTGTAATCCTCCGGCATACAATAGAAACAGCGTATATTGCAGCGATCGGTGACCGATACACGTACATAATCAATATGTCGATTGAAAGGGTCAATCAGTTTTATCGAACTATTTTTCACAAGGTTTGCTACAGAAACGCATCAGTTATGAAATAATACAGCAACCATCAAAAAAGAATTATTTCCTGAGAAGAAACATGCTAAATGACTATCGAAAACACGTAGAAACACGCGCTGCCGAGGGTATTTTTCCGCAGCCACTGAGTGCTGATCAGACCGCTGCATTGGTCGAGCTGTTAAAGCAGCCACCCAGCGGTGAGGAAGATTTCATCATGGCGTTGCTCAGCGACCGTGTACCTGCAGGAGTGGATGAAGCAGCCTATATCAAAGCGGGTTTTCTCGCGGCCATTCTCAAAGGTGATGCCAGCTCACCATTGATCGACAAACAAAAAGCCACTCAGCTGCTCGGCACCATGCTGGGTGGTTATAACATCGAGCCGCTGATCAACGCGCTCGATGATGACGAGATTGCGGCAACCGCTACCACAGCGCTATCACACACCTTGCTGATGTTCGATGCTTTTCATGATGTCAAAGAAAAGGCCGATAACGGCAACGCACATGCACAAAAAGTGCTTCAATCCTGGGCCGATGGAGATTGGTTTACCTCCAATGCAGAGCTTGCTGAAAAAATTACTGTCACCGTCTTTAAGGTAACTGGTGAAACCAACACTGACGATCTCTCCCCCGCTCCCGATGCCTGGTCGAGGCCGGATATTCCGCTGCACGCCAATGCCATGTTAAAGATGGCACGTGAAGGTATCAAGCCTGATGAACCTGGCAAACTGGGGCCACTCAAGCTAATCGAATCACTCAAAGAAAATGGCTTTCCACTTGCGTATGTGGGAGATGTGGTCGGCACCGGCTCTTCCCGAAAATCTGCTGTTAACTCAGTACTCTGGCACATGGGCAATGATATCCCGCATATCCCCAACAAGCGCGAAGGCGGCTACTGTTTTGGTGGGAAAATCGCACCGATATTCTTTAATACGCTGGAAGATTCCGGCTCGTTGCCGATCGAAATGGATGTCAGCAAAATGGCGATGGGCGATGTCATTGATGTGTATCCCTATGAAGGCGTGGCCAAGCGCCATGACAGCGATGAAGTCATTTCAGAATTCAGTTTAAAGACCCAAGTCATCCTCGATGAAGTCCGTGCCAATGGACGTATTCCCCTTATTATTGGTCGAGGTCTGACGACTCGCGCTCGCGAAGCACTCAAGCTTGAGACTTCTACGCTTTTCCGCATTCCGGTAGATCCTGTTGATACTGGCAAAGGTTATACGCTGGCGCAAAAAATAGTCGGTAAAGCTTGTGGTATGGACGGCGTCCGCCCCGGCATGTACTGCGAACCTGCGATGACCACCGTCGGCTCACAGGATACCACCGGCCCAATGACCCGTGATGAACTCAAAGACCTAGCCTGCCTGGGGTTTTCTGCTGATCTAACCATGCAATCGTTCTGCCACACTGCGGCGTACCCCAAACCTATTGATGTAGATACCCAGCACACATTGCCTGATTTCATCATGACACGCGGCGGTGTTTCCCTAAAACCGGGCGATGGCATTATCCACTCATGGCTGAACCGCATGTTGCTGCCAGACACCGTTGGCACCGGCGGTGATTCACATACCCGCTTCCCGATTGGCATCTCGTTTCCCGCTGGCTCGGGACTCGTCGCGTTTGGTGCAGCTACCGGTGTTATGCCACTCGATATGCCCGAATCCATCCTGGTACGTTTCAAAGGCGAGATGCAGCCAGGTATCACCTTACGAGATCTGGTCAATGCCATCCCCTATGCGGCGATCCAGGCAGGCACGTTGACTGTCGCTAAAAAAGGTAAGAAAAACATCTTTTCCGGTCGCGTACTGGAAATAGAAGGCTTGCCCGATCTCAAAATTGAACAAGCATTTGAACTCTCCGATGCCTCAGCTGAACGCTCCGCCTCCGGCTGTACCATCAAACTCAATAAAGAACCCATTATCGAATATCTCAACTCTAATATCGTAATGCTCAAGTGGTTACTGTCAGAAGGCTATAACGACGCCCGTACGATTGAGCGTCGCATTGATGCCATGCAAGCCTGGCTGGATAACCCTGAATTATTGGAAGCCGATGCAGACGCAGAGTATGCCGATATCATCGAGATTGACCTTAACGAAATCAAAGAACCGCTACTCGCATGCCCCAACGATCCCGATGATATTAAACCACTATCAGAAGTTGCCGGGGTCGCCGTACAAGAAGTTTTCATCGGCTCCTGCATGACCAATATCGGTCACTTTCGCGCCGCTGGAAAATTACTGGAAAAAGTCGATGGCGCAGTCCCTACCCGCTTGTGGATCGTGCCGCCTACCAAGATGGATCAAAACCAGCTCACCGAAGAAGGCTACTACAGCATATTTGGCAGAGCCGGTGCGCGTGTAGAAATGCCGGGGTGTTCACTCTGCATGGGAAATCAAGCGAGAATCGCACCCAAAAGCACCTGTATTTCTACCTCTACCCGCAACTTCCCAAACCGCCTTGGCGATGGCGCAGATGTCTATTTAGCTTCCGCAGAACTCTCGGCAATCACGGCAATTTTAGGAGAGTTACCGAGCGTTGAAGAATATATGAAATACGCTGCTGATCTCGACACCATGGCTGATGACATTTATCGCTATCTCAACTTTAATGAAATTAAAAGCTATCAGGACGCTGCCAGCAGTATTATTCCCATCGCCGAAATATCAATCTAGGGCGTCTCTAAAAATAGGAGCGCTCTGTGCTCTGTCCATATTTAACTGACGGATAAGGGACGCGTAGATTTATCATCTGTACAAGGAGCGGTGCCTCGCCGCGATGATAGACTCGAGCATTGTTCGTGGCGAGGCGCCACTCCTTGTACATTAAATTGTTCAATAGTCAGGTTTTATCCGGCTTATTAATATGGCGCTTCTATTTTCGTCTTTTCCAGACGTTTTTGGTTTTTTTAGCTTTTTGGGTAACGTAGAGTTCCGGCGTTGATAGCTTTGCGGCCTGGTAAAGCCAATTGACGTTGCGGGAATCGAGTTCTTTCCATTTGCCTGGTCTTAGTCCGCGCGGTAAGACCACAGGTCCGTAGCGGACCCGGTTGAGGCGACTGACTTTCAAATCCTGGCTTTCCCAGATTCTTCTGACTTCACGGTTACGGCCTTCTTTGAGTAACACGTGGTACCAGTGATTTGCGCCGGTGCCGCCTTTTTCTTCGACGATGTCATCAAATTTTGCAGGGCCATCTTCTAGCATCACGCCCTTACGCATATTCTTGATATGCTCGTCGGTAACTTTACCCAGCACACGTACGGCGTATTCGCGCTCAATTTCTGAAGACGGATGCATAAGCTTATTGGCAAGCTGACCATCGTTGGTGACCAGCAATAATCCGGAAGTGTTGTAATCAAGTCTGCCAACGGAGACCCAGCGGCTGGTTTTCATTTCTGGAAGTTGATCAAAAATCAACTTACGGCCATCAGGATCCGAGCGTGAAACGAGCTCTCCTGCGGGCTTGTGGTAAAGCAGCACACGAACCTGGATTTGTCCGACCGCTTTTAGAGAGATGGCTTTACCACGCAGTGTGACTTCGCTTTCTGAGGAAATTCGGTCGCCGGGTGTGGCGATTTTTCCATCCACTGTGATGAGACCCGCTGCAATCCAGCGCTCGATTTCGCGGCGCGAACCATAACCTGCGCGAGCCATGAGTTTTTGTATTCGCTCTGTTGCTAGCGGTCGCTTTATTTCCGGGGATTCGCTCATTAACCGACCATCTGGTTGAGTTCAAAAATAGGCATCAGAATTGCCAGTACGATGACGAGCACGACAATCCCCATAGTGAGAATTAGCGCGGGTTCGAACAGGCTGATAGCGGCTGTAATGGTAGAGTTAGTCTCCATCTCCTGCTGATCTGCGGCACGCTCGAGCATTTCACCCAAGCGGCCTGCCGATTCACCACTGGCGATGAGGTGCAGCGTCATCGGCGGGAATAAATTAGAACGCTGCAGGGATCCACTCAAGCTACCACCTTCTCTAACACGTTCGATGGTTTCTTCAATAGAATCTCGCATCGGCAAATTCGCAACCACTTCTGCAGAATTTTTTAAAGCATCAAGTATAGAGACGCCGCTGCCGGTTAAAATGCTCAAGGTTCGAGTAAACGCAGCGGTGTTTTTTCCTCGAATTAATTTACCAAACACCGGTAATCTTAAGAGCCATCGATCGACCTTGCGGCGAAACACCGGTTTTTTGTACATGCGCGAGAAAACAATGCTGCCTATGACCACCAGTATCACGATATATAGCCCCGAAGCTTTAACAACATCACTCACAGCAATCAGCATTTGCGTGAGTCCCGGAAGATCTTGTCCGAGATTTTCAAAAACACCGACGACCTGCGGTACTACGTAACCCAGCAATCCAGAAACGATGACAATCGCAATCACTGTCAACAGCACTGGATAGATCAGTGCAGTGGTCATTTTTTGCTGCATTGCCTGATAATTTTCGGTGTAGTCAGCCAGTCGGTCGAGTACTTTATCAAGGTGTCCTGAGTTCTCTCCCGCCGCCACTGTGGCACGATATAAATTTGGAAACGCAGCAGGAAATTGCCCCAGGCTGTCCGCCAGAGAATGGCCTTCTACGACCTTGCCGCGGACACCGAGTAAGGTTCGCTCCACTACTTTTTTACTCGCTTGATTGGCAATGGCAGAAAGCGATTCAGCTAATGGTGTGCCCGCTTGCAGTAAGGTTGCCAGTTGCCGGGTAACTAGTGCCAGATCAATTGACTTGAGGGTCGCTCGTGAAGTCGTTAAGCCGGAGGATTGTTTACTCCCTTCTTTGATCTCATTGACTTCCAGCGGGGTGAGTTTTTTATCGCGTAAAACCTGACGAATACCTTTGGCTGAGTCGCCTTCAAGAATGCCTTTTTCTTCTTTTCCTTTGGCGTTAAGTGCTTTGTATTCAAATGCTGGCATGGCTTTTTAGCGGCTAGTCGTCCTTGGTTACACGCATAACTTCTTCGATCGAAGTAATCCCCTGAAGAATCTTATCGATACCATCCTCGCGGATGCTGGGGGTATTCTTACGCGCCGCTTCGTTTAGCTCGTGCTCACCTGCACCATCATGAATCATGCGTTGCAGCTCATCATCGACGATCACCAGCTCATAGATTCCAGAGCGTCCCAGATAACCGCTCTGGTTACATTCAGGACAACCCACAGCGGTGTGAATCACCGGTATAGGATCGGAGGGTAATTGTATCCGTTCGATTTCAATCGCTGTTGCTTCTCGCGGCTGTTTGCAGTGCGGACACAGTCGCCTCACCAAGCGCTGCGCGAGTACACCCAGCAAGGTCGATGAAAGTAAAAATGGTTCGACACCCATATCGCGCAATCGTGTCACTGCGCCCACTGCAGTATTGGTATGCAGGGTTGAGAAAACCAGATGTCCAGTTAGACTCGCCTGTACGCCGATCTCTGCAGTTTCCAAATCGCGAATTTCTCCGACCATCACCACATCCGGATCTTGTCGCAAAATTGCGCGTAAACCGCGGGAGAAACTCATACCAACTTTGGTATTAACTTGAGTTTGGCCGATGCCATCCATGTAATATTCCACCGGATCTTCAACGGTGAGAATATTTCTACTCTTGTCATTGAGCTGTCCCAGCGCGGCATACAGGGTGGTGGTTTTACCCGAACCGGTCGGCCCAGTGACAAGAAAAATACCGTGAGGCTTTTTGATCGCTTCATTGATCAGTTTGAGAGAATGCTCCGCCATACCTAATTGCTTCAATGATAATCGCCCTGCCTGGCGATCCAGTAACCGCAATACTACCCGTTCACTGCTGCCAGAAGGCAATGTTGAAACCCGCATATCAATCACATGGCCGCCAATTGAGCGTGTAATCCGGCCATCCTGGGGTAAGCGTTTTTCCGCAATATCGAGCTTCGCCATGACTTTGAGGCGAGAAATGATTAACGGCGTGAGTTCTTTTGGCGGCTGGAGGATTTCGCGCAATACACCATCGACTCGCAAACGTACGGCAAGACGACTCTCAAATGGTTCAAAGTGAATGTCTGATGCGCCTTCCTTAATCGCTTGCGTCAAAATAGCATTGATCAAACGAATGATCGGCGCATCATCTTCTGATTCGAGCAAATCCTGAGACTCTCCAAGCGCTTCAGCCACCTGTTCCAGATCGAGGTCATCGCCAAAATCTTCCACCATTGCCTGCGCATCACCGCCCCGTTGATCGTAGAGCTGTGCGAGGCTGTTATTAAACTCATCCTCATCGACTGCTTCAAGCCTGACCGGCGCACCCACAAAGCGGCGAATTTCAGCAATGACATCCACTTTCAACGGCGGCAGGTAACGCACCGCTATTTTTCCATGCGGATCTTCGCCAACAACAACATCGTGTCGTTTAGCAAAGCCATAGGATGGCTGCGGGTGGCGCATCAAGGGTTGTAGCGTTTCACTCATCGTGTTTATGGCGAAACGGGTAATTGAGGAATCAATTCGCTATTTTCATCAGGTAATTGCGTAATCAGTTCATCCAGATCGGGAATCAAACCCGCTGAGTCTTTAATCAAGCCTCGATTGACAATATCCGCATCGATTTGCCGAGCACGGAAAAATCCATATTTTTTCTTAGTATAAGCATCCGCATCTTCGGTATTGCGAATAATGACGGGATGAATAAACACCATCAAAGTCTGCTTGGTTTTTTGGGTGCTATTGAACTGGAATAGCTTGCCGATCAAGGGAAGGTCTCCCAAGAACGGGATTTTTTCGGCAGAATCGCGAAAGTTATCATCGGTTAAGCCGCCGAGCACAATCACCTGACCATCATGCGCCAGTACGCTGGTTTTGATGTTTCGTTTGTTGGTGACAACATCCGAGGTCGAGACACTGGTAGAGGCCAACGAAGAAGATTCCTGCTCGATATCTAACTGAATTTCATCGCCATCATTAATTTGAGGTTTGACTTTTAGTGTTAAGCCAACATCGCGCCGCTCGATGGTTTGAAACGGGTTGACGCTGCCGTTGTTGGTGCCTGTGTTGGAAAACTGTCCGGTTAAAAACGGAACTTCCTGACCTACGCTGATTTCTGCCTCAACATTGTCCATTGTGAGCAATGTAGGGGTGGAAAGAATATTGGTTGCCGCATCAGATGCCAACGCTTTCAACAGTATGGCAAACTGATTACTGTCATTACGCAGATCCGCACCGCCAATCAAAGTGCCAGCCGGAACTGAAGTTGCTGCACCCGCTGCCAACCCAAGCACCGTACTGGCGAGATCGCCAAGGTTGGCGACTATTGCCGGACCAGAATTTTCCCCACCGCCAAATCCAAATGAGGCTCCCAATTCCTTGGTAAGGTCCAAAGACACTTCAGCAATGATCGCTTCGATCATCACTTGTGAGCGACGGATATCAAGCGTGGCGATCACCTGACGGAGTTCAGCCTGAATCGCTGGGGGTGCAGTAATGACTAACGCGTTGTTGGTTTCATCGGCCTGAATGGACACATCTTTTTGCGAGGTTAGCGCCTTGGCTGTGTTGCGCTTAACCACTTTTTTATTCCCGGATGATGCACTGTTTTTCCCTGAGCCGCCGGTTAAGGTTGATTTACTCACACCGGTCAGAATTTTCACCATGTCTTCGGCTCGGGCATATTTAAGGAAAATAACCTGTGTGTCCCCACCGCTGTCCAATGGAGTATCCAGATGCGCAATAATGCTACGTAAGCGTAGACGTGTCGCCTTGTCTCCACCAATCAAAATACTATTGGTGCGTTCATCTGCCGTAATCACAGCCTGTCCTGGCATCGACGCACCTTTGGCATCTTTACGCAGTAACGTCGTCAAAGTTCTAGCAACATCTGAAGCCGGAGCGTGTTCTAGCCGCACTACTTCGATATCATCCTGATCCGGACGGTCGATACGTTTAATGATTTTTACCAACCGTGCAACATTGGCAGCTCGATCAGAAATCAGCAAAATATTACTCGGTTGATACGCGGCGAGCTGACCTTGTTGTGGAATCAGGGGTCGCAAGATAGGCACCAATTGCGCCGCGGGCACATTTTCAATCTGTATGACGCGCGTGACCAGTTGGTCGCCTGCACCAGGACTACGCTTGGATGCAATATGAACAGGCCCTTGTTTGGCATTCACATCCGGGACAATTTTAATCACATGCCCCGTTTGCACAGCGGAAAACCCATGCACCTGAAGAATCGACAAAAACACTTGATAGAGCGCTACTGAGCCCATCGGTTTGGAAGACACCACGGTAACTTTAGCTTTGACGCGTGGATCAATAATAAAGTTTTTGCCAGTAATCGCCGAAACTGTATCGATTAAAACGCGAATATCCGCATCTTTAAGATTGAGCGTTGCTGTCTCATCTGCATACATCGGCTGCACACTGACTAGAATCAGAAGTGTCAGTAATAGCCCTTTAATTTTATTTATCATAATCGGTATTATTGTATCTTTTTTCCTGAGTAATTAATCACTGCATCAATCACTGGATTGAGTGGCTCAGATTGATAATTTGTCCACCGCGTTTTAGTGTGACATTAAATTGTTTGGTATTGCGTAATTTTTTCAGCACCTGAAAGCCTTTTTGTGGCGAATCAATGGTGATGCCATTGACCGCTGTCACCACGTCACCAGAGCGCAGATCAAGCTCCTTAAATGCTGGATGGGATTTTTTCTGCACAATTTTGAATCCAACAAATTGACCATTCTCACGCGCCGGAACGGCATTGATGAATTGCGCCAGTTTGGCTGGATTTTTCAAAATCTCAGTACGTAGCTTGCCGATGGCGCTACCGGAATTGAAGTTTTTGGAAACTGTTCTTCCCTTCGATGGTGGGGAACGATTTATGACACCACCCCCCGTTGATTTGGTTTTTAGCATCCGTAAGGTTTCAAATTTCCCGGCACGCTGCAGCATGACCCGATCCGGAAATACGGAAGATAATTTGCTACTGCCCGGTAGCGGATCCCCCACCTTATAAAGTTTTTCAGGGCCAGAACCGCTAGAAATAAGCGCGTATCCTGCCTCTTCATCGTCTTTAGAATAAATGCCGCGCAGTTTTAGATTTTGCCGTGTTTCGGGTGCGCTAACGGGTTTTACCTCAGACTTTGCCACGGCTGTTGCTTTACCAAACAGCTGAGAAGCAGTAATTTGACCGGCATAGTTACTCTGCGTTGGACGCGCTGCGCTACCCGCTGCTGACTTGGCCGGTGCTAAATCCAATGACTGCGGCGGGGCCAGCAGCAGCCAGATAATTTGTGAACTGAGATATGCAATCAGCAGAATCAGGCCCACCACCACAAGCCCCGGGAGTTTGCGATAGGCGCTTTGTGCCGCCGTATGTTCAGCTATACCGGACAGTCGATGTGAGAGGGTATTCAGTTCAAAATTCCTTTATAAAATAGATCAGCGCATTATCGCACACCAATGGTGAGATTCCATCATTCGGAAGATACGCTCAACCCATTGAAGAGGTATGCTAAGCGTATTAACGGGCACTCAGCAATTTAATCACCGAGAAAACTATGAAACTGACTACTTTTTCACTCCATGGACTGGTAATTATCCTCCTGCTAACGGGTTGCACCCAAGAATCCCAGAACAAAATTGGTCGAGCAATCCAGAATTATACTGGCACCAACGGTGTGCTCGATATCTATGCGGGAGAGAAACTAGTCAAACGTTTTATTAATATCGACAAACTCTCCACCGCAACCGCAACCAGTGGTGCTGCTCAGCGCCCCTATCGTTTTGGTTACGGGATTCTGGACGAAAATCAAAATTTACTGAAAGATTCCGGAGAGAAACGGGTCTACTTTGAATTTAGTGACTATTCTACGAGTTATATCTTCTACGAGAATACAAATTAGTCGTTCCTAGTAATTTAAGAGAATCAGCGAGACTGAAGTCCCACTTCCAGTAAATTCGAGTGCAGGGACAAACATCTTCGTAGAACGACTAAACCACTCGGATTCAAAAACCCGTTAAACTGACTGTATGTATCTCAACTACTTCGGGCTGAGCGAGAAACCATTCTCAATCAGCCCCGACCCGCGCTTTTTATATCTCAGCGACAAGCATCGCGATGGCCTCGCGCATTTGCTTTATGGCACAGATGAAACGGGTAGCTTTGTACTGCTTACTGGTGAGGTCGGTACTGGCAAAACGACGTTATGCCGGCGAATGCTTTCGCAAGCTCCCGAAGGCGTCACTTTTGCATTGATTCTTAATCCTTTGCAAACACCGCAAGAGCTATTGGCGTCAATCTGTGATGAATTCCAGATTGACTACGATAAGGAAGCCTCTAGCCGCAAGCAGATGATTGATAACCTCAATGCCTGGTTACTAAAAAATCATGCCAGCGGTGATCGAGCCGTAGTGATCATTGACGAGGCACAAAATCTCAACGCAGAAACGCTGGAACAGGTTCGTCTGCTGACCAATCTGGAAACCGACTCGGAAAAGCTGCTGAAGATTATTTTAATCGGCCAGCCTGAGCTACGAGAAATCCTTGGCCGCCCTGAACTACGCCAGCTCAATCAACGCATTACAGCCCGCTATCATCTGGAATCTTTGTCACTGGAAGAAACACATTCGTATCTACATCATCGTTTGAAAATTGCCGGTGCCACGGGCAGCTTGTTTAAACCCGCCGCGATTAAAAAACTGCATCGCATTTCGGGTGGAATTCCACGGATTATGAACTTAATTGGTGATCGTGCCCTAACCGGCACTTACGGTGCACAAAAACAGATTGTCGATACGCGAATGCTGCAACAGGCGGCATCCGAGGTCTTCAATCAGCCGCAAAGTCTGCTGCTAAATCGCTCTGTATTGGCAATCATCGGTGGTAGCGTTGTCGCTTTGTTGCTGGGCGCAGTACTGTGGAACTACTTTCAATTTAACACCCGTGACACATCACCCACCACCGTAGTCACGGCACCTCTCGTTGCAATGGAACAACAATCGTCGCTACCACCGCCGTTGATCAATAAGACTACCAGTATCGAAGATGCCAATGTTCAAACCGATACTGTGATTGCCGAAGAAACACCTCAAGCCAAGCCTGCCAGCATCCAGGTTCTGACAGCACAACAGTTAATTCAAAGCCTTGATTCAAACACTGATGGAAATTCCGCGTTTGAAACGATTTTTAATATTTGGGGTTTTGATTTTAACGCCCTGCAAGGTGATTCTGCCTGTGAGCGCGCGCAACAGGCCGGCATGCAATGCTTGTTCGCAGAAGGTAAACTAAGCGAAGTTATCGAATATAATTTACCAACGGTACTTGAGATCACTTCCCGTGGCGGCCAACTTAACCAATTGGTATTAAAGCGCATCATCGGCGATCAACTGTTGCTACAAGTGGGTGATCAGGAATCTCTGGTTCACACAGCGGACTTATTGTCCTACTGGAATGGCAGCTACCTGTTGTTATGGCCTTCGCCTCCAGAAAGAAAAAACACCATTCGTCCTGGTTCGCTCGGTCCTACTGTTATCTGGCTGCGCCGCCAGCTGGATCTTGCTGAAGGTGTGACCGATGCCGTGGGGCAATACCAAAATTTTTACAATCAGGAGCTCAAGCAAAGGATCATGCGTTTTCAAATCAATCATAGCCTTGATCCAGATGGGATCGCCGGCGAAAAAACCCTCATCAAGCTCGCATCAGCGGTTCGCTATGGTGATGTTAACGTTCCCGTGCTGGTTGAATAGGGGATATTATGTCTTTAATTCTCGATGCACTAAAACAGTCAGAAGGAGACCGACAGGACGCCGCTGGCACGATTGGTTTAAGCGCTTACAATCAGCCGGTAAAACACTCTAAAAACTGGATCACCTGGTTATTAGGCTCAATATTGCTGGTAAACATAATCGTTCTCGGCTGGTATTTATTCAGCTCTGTATCAAAACCGGAAGCCCCGGTAAAAGAAACGCCGCCGAAAATAGTCACACCCGCAGCACCAGTAGCTCCCAAAATGACTAGAGAACCAGTTCGCCAAGTCACCCCGGTGGCTGTAGCGCCCGCACCCAAAGCTGTCAGGAACCCTCTGCCCACACGACCATTATCGGCAGAGATCGGCAACACCAAAAAACCAGCTGAAAAATTGGCCGCTATCGAAAACACGCCTACGCCGAAAACCCTCAACCCAACAGCGGCAGTTTCAACGCCTGACCCCGTGGATAAAACTCCGTTAGAGTCTGTCTCCCAAAATAAAGTACCGCCCTCCCCGCCCGCAACACCCCAACAACCCGTAGCCGAACCTTTTGGTACCGATATTTTACGCTTGGTAGATGTCGACGATAGCGTTCGTATCAAGCTCGCAGCCTACGAAATAAATGCGCACGTATACAGCGATGTCCCCGAGAAACGCTTTGCATTAATCAATATGCAACGCATTGAAGAAGGCGACTCACTTAGCAACTCGGGCTATAAACTGATTGAGATTCTCCCTACCGGTTTGGTATTCGATTATGGAAAAGGCAGAGTCCTGCTACCGCTGAATCATTAATCAGCCATGCCACTCGATCAGCACCAGCGTCAACAAATCATCACCACCACACGAGCAAAAATTTCAGAAGCTGAAAGTCAGTTTAATAAACGCTTCCCAAAGGTCGAAATCAGTTTTGATGTAACCGGTTCAGCATGGGGCTACTACGTGCGTAAAGGCCGGCAACGTCGTATACGTTATAACGATGCGCTATTTGAAAAATTCTTTGCAGAAGGATTAGCGGATACAGTGGCGCATGAAGTCGCCCATTTCGTTGTCGACTCGCTCTATCGTCGCGGCAGAATCAAACCTCATGGCAAAGAATGGCGTGAGGTTATGTCACTATTTGGCATCCAGAACCCAAGTGTCACGCACTCCACAGATCTCAGCGGTATCGAAGTGCGTCAGCAACGGCGTTTTAAGTACCACTGCCAGTGCGGACCGGTCATGCTCAGTACCACTCGTCACTTCCGTGTCCTGCGCGGTACAACCACCTACTCCTGCCGCCGCTGTGGCAATCAGTTACAAGCGGGAAAATAAGCACACAGAAACGTAGAAACCATTCCTCATAATTCAAGGTAAAAGTAGCGATGGATGCACTCAAAGATGACAAAACCTTGTCTGAGTTAGCTGCACAGTATGAGCTTCACCCCACTCAAATTACGCAATGTAAAATAGCTCAGGAAAAATGCAGCTGACCTGTTTAAAAGGGGAAGATTAGACAATCAACCGAAGATGGTGAGGTGAATGGTTTACACGCAAAGATCTTCCTATTTATCACAAAATGTACACGTTTAATGTGAAAAAATTCAATCATAAAACGATTGAGTGCTCGCTTCCAACTCCTGATTAGCATGGTCCATTTTTTTGAGGCTTCTCTATACTGCAAGATAATAATATTCGACTTTCCATTTTTTTGAAAGAAGGTTAGAGTTGTCTTGTAATCGCAAATGCTTGAGCGTCATTTTACGGAGAATTTTATGTTTACCACGGCATATCAAAAACTATTCAAGGCTATCAGCCAATGGTTTGAGGCTGGGCAGCTTCCTGTCGAGCCAGAACTCATTCCCATCAAAATACACCGCCATGAATCTAGGCGTCGCCATCTTCGTACTCGCAAGTATTGAAAAAATTGTCGGCTATGCTGACGAATGCGACCACCATTTTTTGCCGGAGCCGGCTGTTAGAGGTTGATTTATGATTCAAGTAAAAACAATTGTGTTGGTGCTGCTGTTGCTTGGGACGGGCTTGTTTCATGTGTCGACCGCACTTGCTCATAGTGATGATCTTATTCAGCAGGAAATCAAGGCTTACATCTCCGACTCTCCGGAATTAAGAGGAGTCGAGATTGAAGTGCATGTGAAAGAACGTCTGGTGGTTCTGACAGGACAAGTTCGGCTCCTTGAGCAAAAACTGGTCAGTGCCCGTATTGCGTGGACAACTACCGGAGTATTTCAAGTTGATAACGAAATACTTGTGGTGCCTAAGGTTGTGTTTTCGGATGCAGCCATCGAGAGGAAAATCAAGGAAATCGTGAATGCCGATGAACGATTTAGCGTAGCCGGAGTATCTATTACGGTCACTAACGGTGAAGTTTCGATTGAGGCCAAATTTCTCAACGTTAGTGATCCCTCCAGATTGAAACACAGGGTGGCTAAAATAGAAGGTGTGCTTTCGATTAAAATGAACGCTGGTATTGCTGCATAGATTGTTTCATGGCTGATGCTGATATTGTGATGTGTTTATGAATACTCCACCGGCTAAAGCCGGTGGTTTCGGGTTACGGCTAAAAGCCGTTCATTTCGCCTAAAGGCGATTTACAGCACACTAAAATCATCATCAGGCTCGTTCGGCTTCTGGTTCTCTATATACGCTTTCCAGACTTCGTCTGTCACGTTTCCGCTTGAAGCTACCCAATACCCTCTCGCCCACAAATGCTGCCCCCAGTACTTCTTCTTCAATTGCGGAAACTCCGATAGCATCTTGAGGGAACTCTTACCCTTCAGAAACTGTACCGCCTTCGATACTGATAATCTTGGGGGGATTCCTATCAGCATATGCACATGATCCCTGTTGATCGCTCCTGCATAGATTATCATTTCTTTGCTGCGAGAAATTTCTCGCAACAACTCTCGACACCTCTGACCAACGTCCCCACACAATACCGGATAACGATATTTCGTTACCCAAACTATATGGTACTTGCAGTCCCAAATAGTATGTCCACCATGTTTATAATTCTGCATTCACTCAGCATACTACCTCTTTACCGAGCCGCCTGAAGGCGTGGGATTTACAGATCCCCTATCGGGGACTTTAAACGGAAATACTTTGAGATAACAGATTTCAGGATAATCTCCTGAAATCTGCCGAAGTCGATTGTTATTGAGCTGCTGGTGCTGGCACTGGTGCTGGTGCAGTAGGCACTGGCTGGATATTTGGCTGAACCTGACCAGAGGCAGCAGGTGCTTGATACTGATAGCCATACTGCTGAGGATAGTAGTATTGTTGCTGCTGCTGGTTACCATAACCATAATTTGGTGCGTAGCCATAACCCATGCTGGGAGAGCCACCATTCCAATTGGGCGCAAAGCCGAAACCGTTGCCACTGTTGCCCCAGTTCCAAGGCATGTTATTTCCACCGCCGCTCCAGGGCATACTATTGCCGCCGCCCCAAGGCATCATGTTATTACCACCGTTCCAGTTGTTACTACCGCTGCCCCAGGGCATATTTCCGCTGTTCCAGGGCATGTTATTACCGCCGCTGCTCCAAGGCATATTTCCGCTGCTCCAGGGCATGTTGCCACCACTACTCCAACTATCGCCGCCGTTATTACCACCACCCCACCATGCAAAGGCAGGTGAAGCCGCAAGTAAAGAAAATGCAGTTCCCGCTAAAATTTTTGTTACTGAATTCATCATCATTTCTCCGTAAACGTGTGGATAAGAATTTGCTTCACACATTATTACATTTAACTTTCCATACTGCATTTTTGTTTTATAATTCAGATAATTAGAACATTCTAATTGTTTGATTCAGCTGCCTGATTTTCGCACTGGAACTAAGGATATGCTTACTTGGCTAAAATCCAGTATAAACTGTCGCAAATTTTAGAGGTAGAACACATGAACCTGGACATCACGATCGGCGGCGAAACCATTCCTATTTTAGTTCCTGAGGAAATTATAAAATCAGCCGAACCATTTTTTACAAAAATGGATAAAGACATGGACAAAGGCTGGCAGATTAGTCGCAACTGGGTTGACCAGCCAAGCATCGAACAACGCTGCAAAGTGGCTGCTAATAAAATACTCAATGCCATGGAGCATAAAAATAAAAAACTCGCGACGATGATGGCAGGCTATATTCTGTCGAGAATGCCAGAGATTCGTGAAGTCAATATTTCAACCACAGGTGAGATTGAAGAGACACAGTTAAATATGGGCTAGTGTTGGGGCTAGTACTCCAACAACGTTGCTTTGATGAGTCAGTGAGTCATCAAGCGGTTAGAT
>CAZNYF010000032.1:0-19753 GCA_964577195.1 uncultured Thiotrichales bacterium
ATTTTCCTGAACGGCACTTATTTAAGTGTAAGCAACTGAAAAGATTAAAGAAGGTTGGAGAGATGGTAAATTAATTGAATCAAACCCAAGAACCGCTTGCTCTGCTAAACGCAATCACTTTCTGCTTGCTCTGATATCGGATTGTGCTAACATATGTGTTGTGAACAGCAAACACAGAAAAACGCTCGAAATGATCTTTACAGATCCTGTCAACGGTAATATGCCGTGGCGCAAGATAGAGACTCTATTCTCGGCATTAGGTGCTATTCGCACTGAGAGAGCTGGGTCTGCCGTCAGTTTTGTATTGAATGATGTGCGTGCAGATTTCCATCGTCCGCATCCTGATAAAGAGGCTTTGCGGTATCGGGTAAAGGATGCTCAAAATTTTCTGAAACAGGCGGGTATTACACTATGAATATGATGAAATACAAAGATTATGTAGCACGTATTGAATTCGATGAAGAAGATAGAATCTTTGTAGGTCACCTTGCCGGCATTAAAGATATCGTGGGTTTCCATGGCTCCACAGTAGATGAGTTGGAAGCAGCATTTCATGAGTCAGTGGATAATTATCTGGCAATAAGTAATGAGACTGATAGACCCGCTCAAAAACCTTTTTCCGGCAATTTAATGTTGCGTGTCAGCCCTGACGTTCATGCTGCGGTCGCTACGGCCTCCCAGGTGCGTGGGAAAAGTATCAATCAATGGGCAACTGAGGTTTTGGGCAAAGCGGCTCATCTGTAAGTTGTAAATAGATAGTTCAAAGAAATTGATAGGAAGGACTGCTGCTAGCAAATCCACTGAATTATCTCCATAATTCCGAGCTTCCAAGTCATACAGCGAAATGATTCGCCAGTTAATGCATCCGCAAATAAATAGCACTGAACATTCGCAACCGACAGACATTCTTTTCAGAGTCACTGGCGGCTTGGGTAACCAAATGTTTCAGTACGCCTGTGCGAAAGCATTGCAGTTGCAAACGGGTGCGAACGTTAAGCTGGATATCCAGCATAGTCAGTGGCATGCGCGACGGATGTGGCAGCTGGATCAATTTGCAGTTTCGCTACCTGTTGCCAGCTTTCATGACTTGAATCAATTTTGCTCACAACCACTCGCCCAGAAAAAGATTAAGCAGCTTGACTGGATGGCTGGTAAAGCACAGTCCAGCCCCATTTATCGAAAACTATTTCGCAAGCTACTAAAATCCAACGCCGTGCATCCTGATCGCTATTGCTTAAAAGAAGCCCCGGATAACTCAAAACGACTGTCTACTCTAAATACCCCTGCCTATCTGGATGGCTATTGGCAGAACCAGGACTACTTTAAAACACACCAGAATATTATTCGTCAGGAATTGACTTTGCAGATGCCGCTGAGTCCTTCAGCGACTAAATTTGCTGATAAAATCTCGATGCTCGAGTGTCCGATTTCCCTGCATATCAGGCGGGGGGATTATTTATCGCGCAAAGTTAAAAGCATGTTTCAAGTCATGCCTATGGATTATTACGATAGTGCCATGAGGTTGCTGAGAACATCGTCTGGCAACGCAACATTTGTCATTTTCAGTGATGATATGGCATGGGTAAAAGAACAGTTTTATAGTAGCGACTACCCCATGCTGTTTGTGGATGGGGTACACTCCGGCGTCGAAGATCAGCGGCTGTTGTCATTGTGCCGTCACCATATTATTGCCAATAGTACTTTTTCATGGTGGGGCGCATGGCTCGGAAGAGCGCAAGATAAAAAAATCGTTGCGCCCAAGCAATGGGGATTGAGCGAAAGTGTTCAGCATATTACGCAGGGAATTATCCCCGCCGAATGGATAAGAATGTAGGTGTTATGTCTAGCTTAATTAAAAAAATTCGCTTTCAACATGCCTATAAACGGTGGTTGAAAAAAGGCTCTCCACCTCCGCCTTCAAAGCGAATTAAGCAATATATTATCGAGCAATATCAACAGCAGAATAACTGCCGGACTTTCATTGAAACAGGGACTTTTCGTGGTGATATGATCACCGCACAACTGGATAATTTCGAACGCCTGTATTCAATCGAATTAAGTGAAGAATTGCATAGCGCCGCGAAAGATACGTTCGCCAATCAAAACAAGGTTCATCTGTTACAAGGTGACAGTGGCATCCGGCTGGTAGAAGTTCTAAATGATATTCTCGGAGTGCCACTGTTCTGGTTAGATGGACACTACTCCGGCGGTGTTACTGCCCTTGCGGATAAAGAATGTCCCGTCGATGAAGAACTGGCTACCATCATTGCCAGTAATCTCGATCAGTTTGTTCTGCTCATTGATGATGCAAGAATGTTTGTGGGAGAACAGGGATATTCGACCATTGAAGAAATTAAAGCGGTCATTAAAAATGCCTACCCTAACGCCAGTTTTGACGTTAAAGACGATATTATTCGAATCGTTAAAACAGCATGAAATTGCATTTTTTACGTCGCGCTTACCACCAGTGGTTTAAGCATGACTTACGAAAGATTAAAGAGCAGCTCAATGGCGATGCTGATTTCCCCATTAGTCGCTTGAAACCGATTTATAAAGAGCGCGGCGATAGCGGCGGCACCATGTCTGGCCACTACTTTCATCAGGATCTATTGGTTGCCAGAAGAGTGCACGCCAACCAGCCAGAAAAACATGTTGATGTAGGCTCAAGAACCGATGGATTTGTCGCGCATCTGGCGGTTTTTCGTGAAGTAGAAATTTTTGATATTCGCAGCAATCAATCAAAAGTAAAAAACATCACTTCTGTTCAGGCAGATTTTATGCAACTCTCAGAGCACCTCTACGATTACACCGATTCTATTTCCAGCCTGCATGCAATCGAACACTTCGGGCTGGGTCGCTACGGCGATACCATTGATGCCTACGGACACCTCAAAGGTCTGGACTCATTACGCAAAGCATTAAAAACTGGCGGCAAATTTTATTTTTCTGTGCCAATGGGGCCACAACGAATAGAATTTAACGCTCACCGAATTTTCAGTTTATCCTACCTGCTGAGTGTGTTTTCCAAACACTACCAGATTGACCAGTTCTCCTATGTCGATGATGCCGGTGACTTGCACGAAAACACGCCGTTATCAGATAAAAAAATCAGCAACGATTATGGCTGCGATCATGGTTGTGCCATTTTAGAAATGACAAAACTCTAATTATAAAAATAATGTCAGAATCAGTTCATCAAGCCTCTCTCACTGCGCTACTGTGTAGTGAGATTAACGAGAAGCAGCGTTTAACCAACTTGGTCCAGAGTCAATTTAATCAAGGTGAACTCAACCTGGCTGATGATATTCCTGCTGAATCGATCCCTATACCTGGCCGTCCACCTAAGCCGCTACAGGTATCTCCGCACGATGTACCCAAGCGGAAGCTTACGACCGATGAAGGTAGAGGCGCATTTATTCACGCGCTTGCCCACATAGAGTTTAATGCGATTAACCTTGCTCTCGATGCGGTGTATCGATTTCGTGATTTACCCAAAACCTATTATCAAGAATGGCTTAGCGTTGCGGTTGAAGAAGCTCGCCACTTTCAGATGTTACAGCAGCGACTCACCGACTACGGTTATCAGTACGGTGACTTCCCCGCACACAATGGTCTCTGGGACATGGCAGTGCGAACCGAGAACGATTTACTTAAACGCATGGCACTGGTCCCAAGAGTTTTTGAAGCTCGTGGCCTGGATGTGACCCCTGGTATGATCAGCAAACTTTTACAGGTTGGCGACAAAGAAACCGCTGCAATTCTGGAAGTTATTTATGCCGATGAAATTGGTCATGTCGAAATCGGGAATCACTGGTTTAATTATGCCTGCGAACAAAAAAACCTCAACCCTCAAGACGAGTTTATACGACTAGTCACTCAACACTTTCCAGGACCAATACGCGGTAGATTAAATTATGAAGCCAGACTACAAGCTGGCTTTTCGCGTCAGGAACTGGATCAACTCAAAGAGCTCAAATAGTGAAACAAATAATCATACTACTCATAACCCTTAGTATTTTTGGCTGCGGGAAAGATCAACCACCAGAGCAACAAGCACCTCTTGTTTTACATTTTATGGAGCAAGAAAAAGGCGTAGAGCCTTACCCTGTGAGAATGATAGTCACTGCTAACTTTATGAGAATGGATGAAGGCAATGCAACTGACGATTATTTATTACTCAATCGGAAAGAGTCTGCGGTCTACAGCATTAACCACGAAAGCCAATCTTACTACCAGTTTAATGCAGGTAAGTTTCCGTCCATCGCTGCCACCAAACCTAAAATAGTAAAGACCCGCAACGATACCTCTGACATGCCAAATTTTCAGGATATCAAGCCCGTTCATATCACTTATTCAACAGGTGATGAATCTTGTTACGACGTTATTTCAGTACCCGGATTAAATCAACAGGCCGTAGATGCAATGCGTGAATATCTCACCATCATGTCACGACAACATGCTAAAAGTCTGGATCGCACACCTGTAGAATTGCAACAAAAATGTATGTTAGTAAATTTTATTTTTGAACCTACGCAACACCTTGAAAATGGATTTCCGCTACGCGAGTGGGATTTTCGCGGCTACAGTCGCAGCCTGATAGATTTTGAAAACAAGTCAATCGATGAGAAATTATTTTCTATACCCGAAAACTACGAATACGTAAAAATCGAGTAGAGTTTTTACTGCCGGAGAATCCGGCAGCAAGGTTTGAATGATGAAAAGACCTAGTAGTGAGCGTCTCTTTTCATGGGTGATTTAAACTGATTTTCCAGTCCGTTTCCAACTGATTTAAAAACCTGTAAAACTTTTTTCATAAAACCTGGTGAGTGACGACCTAGATGACCAAGATTAAGTTCTACTTTTAACGTCTTCGAAGCGTCTAAGAATTCCATTTTATCTCGTTTATTATTCCATTTACCCATTCGCAAGTTAGCGCCTTTCGACAATAATTGTTTCATCTGCATGGTTATCTCCAATAGCCTTTACAGGAACCCCAAGGTCTTTTTGTGAGTAGCAGCAAAAAGGCTAGTTCCTAAAAGGGGTTAGTGCTTTGGTGTATTTAAGCTTATTACCGTTCTCTAATTCTCCATTTAGTCTAAAACAGGACTCAAATATCTGGTTCGTTCAGGTATTGAGTTTGAATATCAATACACTTCAAAAAAAACTCAAATATTTTGTGTCCAGACCTATTGTTTTAGTCCAGGAACAGACTTCTGTCAAACTAATCAAAGCTAAATTCTGTCGTATTTTGGCAACAAAAACTCCGCAAAAGATAGGAATATTAAATGGCTTACTATTTAGACTAATTCTATACAAACTCAGAACTACGGCTTATTCAAGTGCTTAATAAAACATTCGTAAGCGAATTCTGAAAACTTGCGACTGTCTGATCCCCGCTAAGGACGCAGTTAACACTTTCAGACAAAAGGTAGTATCTTCACGGATCTTTTAATCTTAAACGTGTGTGAAGTATCACATCCAAGTAATGGGGGAGAGACTCACTCCAGGGAGTGAGTTCGAACAATTACGGCTTTTGGTAGTAATAATCGTACTGGTTGAGAATTTCGTTGGTGAAGCCCCAAGCTTCTTTATAGGTGAGCTTATTGTTATCAGGGAAAATAATTCTGATGTACAGTGCTTCACCGTACTCTTCTTTCAGCCCGGACAAAACTTCATGAAGCCGCTTAACGGAGTGATTTTTAAAGGCGTTATTTTTGGGTGTTTTTAGCTCTATTAGGTGTTCGCCATTCTTACGCTGATAACGCAATGACACCACATATTTTCCTTTGGTAGTTCTGGCGGGTCGAACCAGCTTGTCATACTTGGACTGCAGATCAACATACTCTTCACGCAGTAGCGCCAGAGATTCTTCGCTGAGGATAATTTGAGATTGAGCCTGATCCACAGCCTTATTACGTCGATCTCTGGCAGCCTCAAGCCCAACAATAACGTTCCGGGAAGAAGCTAGCTCTTTTTCCTGAGTGGTAATTTTTTTACTCTTCCCAATCACTTCCTGCTGCGCTTGTTTAAATTCTTTACCGAGCACATCCAGTTTGGAAATTAATGCCTGAATTTCTTTGGTTTTATCTTCCAATCGCGTTTCAAGCGTTGCAGCTACATCAGTAGAGCGTGTTAGCTGTTCAACCAGGGTTTTAAGTTCTTCTACAACTTTCTCTTTTTCATCCTCAGTTCGCATTCGCTGTAGCTGAGAAACTGACAACAAATTTTCTAGTGCAGCAAGCCGCTCTTCCAGCGTGAGGTTTTCTTCCAAGGTTGTTTGCACCTGTTTGGTGGCTTGTTGTTCAGACTCGATTGTTTGGGTTAATTCTTGTGTTAAACCCCAATTCCGAATAATGAGAAATGCCGTAGAGATAAGAAAAATCATCACCACTACCATCATAATATCGGCAAAAGATGGCCAGAAGCTTTCTTGAGTATCTTCTAGAGGGGAATGATCTGCACGTAAATCCGGGAAGGAGTGTTCCACAACTATTCGCCGAGACGGAATCCGCGCAGCATGATTTGCCGGATGTCATTCATCTGATGAGTCATTTCAGACATTTGGTTTTCATGATCGATAATAGCTTTGCGCATTGCATCTTCGCTACCTCGTTGATCATTTTGGGCTACCAGCATATTTTTCACGACCTCTTGCAGCGAACTAACCAGCGCCGCTAGTTCTTCGGTCACGTTGTCGGTTTTAATTTTAAACCTGGGCATTAAATAGTCAGTGGTTATACTCTCTACCGCAGTCAAAATACGTGTTTTCGCAATCAAAGTACGGGATAGGAAAAAACCAAAAAAGGCGTAACAAACAATGGCGCTTATCGTGGTTGAAAGCGCGGTTGACATCCCTTCCACAACCAGGTTGATGCCGCTAGCGTCACCGCCTGATGTTTGCAATAAACTGGAGGTGCCGAACAGGGCAATCGAGAGCGATACCATGGTGCCGAAAACACCTGCCAAGATGAGAATATTATTAATAAATTTTGGTGAATTACCCCGAGTACTTTCTTCCGCGATCATTACTTGCGAGAGTGCTGCATGATTGGGGGTTACTCCCTCTCGCCAGGATTTGGACATCGACATATAACGATGTGCAATCATAGAATCCGGGTTAATTTCCGGTGACTGGCCCGGTTTGTTTTGAGCCAAAAACTGAATGAAATCGCCTATTGCCAGCTCTTCACGACGATAGTGCATTAGCAGCAGCATTAATCTAAACATGCCGAATAAAAACAGCGCAGCAATGATGCCATTAAGCACAATCGCAGTGGTTGTGATTTTCTGGTGAAAATAGATTTCAACAATCGGGCCACGAAACAAGAATAACAACACCGACATCGCGATCAGCGTAATGACCATTGCTGCCAGCAAGTTGCGACTAGCGGTAGATTTAAAATTGGATTTTGACATAGCCAGAGATTATATACTCTTTGCACTCAAGAGTGCCCGTTAGACGCACCACCATCCTGGCTCCTCGCGAAATACGTCCATCCCTTGACATAGGAGTGTGTAGATGTGGTGAAGAGCAAAGCTAGGGCGCAGTAATAGCACGCTATAGTAAGGCTTTTCCTGCAGGATCCAGGTAAGGGCGGAAGCGGAAGCGCTACAACGCCGCTATCGCAAACATTTACATGTTAAAAACGGGAATTCTTGGGTGTAAAGAGTATTTCATTCAGAATCAAAGAACAGTTGAATTACAGCGTGGAGCGTATCTTCACCAAGACTGCTGTAGAAAGGAATAGGATAGGTTTTATGACTGCGACGCTGGATATTGCCAAACTGATTTTCCTGCAACTCACTCTTGTCAGAAGCATCTTCCAGAATCACCATTTCTTCATCCACCAGCACTTCTATCACACGCAGTCTTTTCCCTTCGACCAAAGCGGTTTGTCCGATCAGGCGGGTAAAATCTCTCATAACTGCAAATACTTTTGTACAAATTTCTGTCTGGGAATCAGCACTGCGCCCAATGTTTCAAGATGTGGGTTAGGCAGCTGACAATCAATTAAATTCACCTGCCTTGCCTTGAGCCATTCAGCTAGATAAACCAGCGCCACCTTCGACATATCTCGTTCACGGCTAAACATTGACTCACCCGAAAAAACCTTATCCAGCAAAATACCGTACAGCCCACCAACCAGTTCGCCATCATCATTCCAGATTTCAACCGAATGGGCTTTTTTTTGCTCGAATAGACGTAGATAAGCTGCCTTCATCTCGTCAGTAATCCAGGTGCCGACCGATCCACGACGCGGCTCGGAACAGGCCTCGATTACGTCGGCAAAAACTGTATCAAAAGTGACTTTATAAGGTTTATTACGCAGGGTTTTTTTCAGGCTGCGGCTAATGCGAATTTGAGTAGGATAAATGACACAGCGAGGATCGGGTGACCACCAAAGAATTGGCTGACCTTCTTCAAACCACGGGAAAATGCCTTTGCTATAGGCGCTCATCAACTGCTCAGGTGTCAGGTTTCCACCCGCAGCAAGCAAACCCTCCGGATCCTTTAGCGCATGACTAACCGGCGGGAAATCACTGTTTGACTTATCGTCGTCTAGCCAAAAAAGAGTATCCATAGATTAAGTGTAATCTAACATATACTGCAAAGAGTATATCTATGGCTTAATTTTTCTATTCCCTAATACCGAACCGCCAGCATTCCATCGAATACCAGAATCACAGACAGCAAGAGTTAAAATACTTTCACATCACTTGTGCAACTGATCGACATATTTCTCAGCATCCAGAGCAGCCATGCAGCCCGTTCCTGCTGAAGTGACCGCCTGACGATAGACATGATCCATCACATCGCCCGCAGCAAACACTCCAGGCACACTGGTCGCTGTGGCGTTGCCTTCCAGTCCGCTTTGTACCTTGATATAGCCACCGTTCATTTCCAGCTGGCCTTTAAATATACCGGTATTCGGCTTATGCCCAATCGCAATAAAAACACCATGTAAATCAATATCCTGAGTGTCGTCAGACTTCACGTTTTTAACCCGCATACCGGTCACGCCAGTATCATCGCCAAGCACTTCATCCAGCACGCTGTCCCACATAATGGTGACATTGCCGTTTTTCTCTTTTTCAAACAGCTCGCCTTGCAGAATTTTTTCGGAACGCAGCGCATCACGGCGATGCACCAGCACCACCTCGGAAGCAATATTGGATAGATACAAAGCTTCTTCAACCGCTGTATTTCCACCGCCGATTACCGCAACTTTTTTACCCCGATAGAAAAACCCATCGCAAGTCGCACAGGCTGAGACACCTTTTCCCTTAAAGGCTTCTTCCGACTCCAGCCCCAGATACATCGCCGATGCGCCCGTGGAAATCACCAGAGAATCGCAAGTATAAGTACCAGAATCACCGATCAAGGTGAAAGGTGCTTCTTCCAGTTTCACGGTGTGAATTTGATCAAATATAATTTCAGTGTCGAAACGCTCAGCATGTTTCTGCATCCGCTCCATCAGCTCAGGCCCCTGTACACCGTCGTTATCACCAGGCCAGTTATCAACATCTGTCGTCGTCATCAGCTGCCCGCCCTGTTCCATACCTGTGATAATCACAGGGCTAAGATTGGCTCGCGCGCCATAAACGGCAGCGGTATATCCGGCAGGCCCGGAACCGAGAATTAAAAGTTTGGCGTGTTTGACGTCGCTCATCTGAATTACTCCAAAATACGTTTATAGTAGGCCCCTATTGACACTAGCGGAGCCAAATATATGTACGAAAAAAAGAACGGAATAGTAGCACTAGGGCAGACTCTATTAATATAGGCGTTCTAAAAGAAATCAAGGGTCTATAGGGCAGCAATGCATTGCTTCCTCTTACGGGCATCATCCAGCATCCGCACAATTTCTAAGAGCGCAGGTGTAGCAGTGGGATATAGATTTCCCTATGTCGTGTAGCGGCTTACTTATTGCGCGCTGATTTCGCTAACCGCCAATGGAATAAAAATAACAGCATAGTAATAAAACTAACAATGATCGACCGAAGAATCGATTGTTTATTATTGCGAGTCTCTATATTTAATTCCTCGGTGTAACTGGCAAGACGTTTTTTGGTGAGTTCGTTTTCATCAGGTCTGGCTTGTTTTCTTGCCGCATCCATTTCTTGAAATGGAAGCTCACCGAGATACGGGACTTTGGATTCCCAGTATCTATCGTTGGTTTGATGTTCCTGATAACTATAAGCGTCCATTGTAATATCTGGCGCAAACACGCCTACAAGACTATAAGTACCTATACCCAACCAAATAGAGAAACAGATAACGGAGACGAGGCAAATAAATAACGCATAAATTTCGAGTAGTGTTTTTTTCATTTTATTTCCTGAATGATCATAGAAAGCGTTTGCATTAGTTGCTGGCGTTCTCCTCAAAAGCCAGAAACCCACCCGATTGACGCGCCCATAGTGCGGCATAAATCCCACTTCTAGCAACCAGTTCTTCGTGAGTGCCGTCTTCAACAATTTGACCTTGATCGATCACTACCAGCCGATCCATTGCAGCGATTGTTGATAGTCTATGGGCGATGGCGATGACGCTTTTACCACGCATCAAGTTATCGAATTGCTCCTGTACGGCGGCTTCAATTTCGGAATCGAGCGCACTGGTGGCCTCATCCAAAACTAAAATGGGAGCGTTTTTTAATAACACTCGTGCAATTGCTATACGCTGGCGCTGACCACCGGATAGCTTTACGCCTCGTTCGCCGACATGCGCCTGATAACCCTTGCGACCCTGAAGATCGACCAATTCTAGAACAAATTCATGCGCTTGGGCTAGTTTTGCAGCAACGATGACCCGCTCCGTTGAGGCATTAGCGTTACCGTAACGAATATTGTCTATCACCGAACGATGCAGTAAAGAGGTGTCTTGCGTCACCATACCAATCTGCGAGCGCAGACTGTCTTGAGTGACATTGGCAATATTTTGCTTGTCTATAGAAATGCTGCCGCCTTCGAGATCGTAAAAACGCATCAGTAAATTCACCAGCGTTGACTTACCTGCACCGGAGCGTCCGACAATACCTACTTTTTCTCCCGGTTTAATGACCAGCGACAAATTATCAACCACTCCTTTGGCGCCATCTGCAACATTTTGTCCGTAATGAAAACGGATATTTTCAAATCGCACTTCCGCCTGATCAACCTGAAGAATTTTCGCGTCAGGCTTATCCGTAAGATCATTCTTTTTTGCAATGGTTTCCATACCGTTTTGCACTGTGCCGATATTTTCAAAAATACCGGTGACAACCCACATCACCCACTGCGACATATTATTAATTCGCAGCACTAAACCTGTTGCCAGAGCGATAGCCCCGAGCGTAATACTACCTGCGCTCCAAAGCCAAATTGCCAAACCACAGGTGCTCACAATCATCATTCCGTTAATGATGATCACGCTAAGTTCGAACAGTGTCACCAAACGCATTTGTAACTGGATTTTATGCACCAGCTTTACCAACACTCCACGAACCTGCTCATCTTCACCCTGAGTGTGGGCGAATAGTTTAACGGTCTGCACATTCGTGTAGCTATCGACAATTTGTCCATTTGCAGACGAGCGAGCTTCAGAAAGAACTTTTGCGCGCTCTTTGATTTTCGGTACAAAATAAAAAAGTATGCCAATAAAAAATGCCATCCAGATTAGTAACGGCAGCGTGAGTAACGGGTCATTGATAAAAAACAGCGCCAGCGCACTGACGGCGTAAATAAGCACAAACCACAAAGCCTCAACAACTTGCAACGCTGATTCACGCAGACTGCCACCCGTTTGCATTACTTTGGTCGCAATGCGTCCGGCAAAATCATTTTGAAAAAACGTTAAACTTTGCCGCATCACATAACGGTGGTTCTGCCAGCGAACCAGATTCATAAAAGTCGGTACGATGACCTGATGTTTAATTAACGAATGAATACCAAACACAATGGGGCGGAGAATTAAGGCAACAAACGCCATCCACGTTAACAGTGCAGAATGTTCAGATAAAAACACAGCCGGGCTGGCAGCATTTTTTAATAGGTCGACCAATTTCCCGAGAAAAGCAAATAAAGAGACTTCGATTAATGCCGCAAAAACACCCATCGTCAACAATGCTAAAAATGATGGCCATACCTGGCGAATAAAATGCCAATAGAACGCCATCAGACTGTCAGGTGGCGTAACCACATCTGCGTCAACAAATGGATCAATGATTCGTTCGAACCTGCGAAACATTGGCTTCTCCGAGCAATGAACCCTGGGTGAGATATCTTGGGCAGACTATCACCCGGCTAAGTTTTGTACTACCTGACTATTTCTATCGTTTTCCGCTGATCATTTTACTCGCTGGAATAACTTAGCTCATTTCTCATCGGTACTAAGGTACCGTCTATCCAGCCTTGGTAACCGCATCATCTCCCCGCAGTTTTTTGCTGCACGATTTATCGGTAGTATCGGGAGACCAATTTCCGACTAACTACCACCGAGCATCATGGATAAAAAATACCCCAAATGGAAAGGACAACTTCAGCTTGAATCGATAGCCTCTCGCTCGAAAACCTTCTTTATTATTCAAAAAGTCGCCACTGCTATTGGTGGCATCGTGATTGGCTACATCATCATGAAACTGGCGACCTGAAGCTCAGTTAATGAGGTTTTTCAGAAACGGGACGTACCCTGACAATAGGGCATCTCTAAAATATAGAAGTGCTGCTGAGGGAAATCAGGAATAGTGCATTTTTTCTGCGAAAATGAGGCGAATACTGGGTGTATTTAACGATTTTTCACATAAAAAGGGTGCTGTTCATGGTTTTTCTCAGTGGTACTTGTATTTTTAGAGATGCCCTATTGGTAGACGTTCCGAATTAACGCTTGTCCGCAGGTTTACGCGAAGGTTTTTTAGTACTCAATTTCCCTCGCGTATTTTTGCCGCCCGGAGGTGGGCGAGATGGTTTTTCAGAACCGTTTCTTTTTCCTCTTATTTCTGAAATTTCCAGTTTTTTTCCACACACCCTGGCTTTTTTAAGTATTCGCAGCACTTCTCCAGGCATCCCTTCTGGTAAATCGACAGTAGAGTAACTGTCGTGGATTTCAATTGTGCCGATATAGCAGCTTTCTATTTCAGCCTCATTTGCGATTGCGCCCACGATATTACCGGGGGCGACATCATCGGAACGCCCCACTTCGATCCTATAGCGGTTCATATCCATATCAGGGAATTCTTTTAGTCGATCCGGCTTTGTTTGCGCGGGTCGTTCCACGCGTTGATGAGGATCACTGCGCGGTGATCGTTCTTTATTGAAACTATCTCTTGGCGAAGAATCTCTTCGTGCGCTCTCGCTATGAGTGCTCTCTCTACGTGGACTATCTCTTCGTGAATTATCTCTACGCCCATCCTCTCGTTTAGAACGGCCTCTTGCGGGGCGTTCATCAAAATCTCTTTCGCGGCGCTTCTTATTTTGCGGGCGAGGTTCTTTTTCAGAAATAAATAAGGGTTTATCTCCTTGTGCTATTTTCGCTAATGCTGCGGCGATCAAGGATGGATCTGTATTGGTTTCATCGTGAAACTCGGCGATCACCTTTTGATATAAATCGAGATTTTGATTCGCCAGCGTATCGGAGATTTTTTGTTTAAAACTTTTAATTCGTGTTTCATTAATTAATTTTGGCGAAGGTAATTGCATCGGTTCAATGCGATGACCACTGACTTTTTCAATCAAATGGAGCATACGCTTTTCGCGCGGCGCGACAAACAAAATTGCATCACCGGTTCGCCCTGCCCGTCCGGTTCTGCCAATACGGTGAACATAGGATTCGGGATCATGCGGAATATCGTAATTTATAACGTGACTGATACGCGGCACATCAAGTCCGCGTGCAGCAACATCTGTCGCAATGAGAATATCAATACGACCTTTTTTCAGTTGATCAATAATACGCTCACGATTCTTTTGCTGAATATCACCATTAATGGCTTCGGCTGCAAAGCCTCGAGCGGACAATTTATCAGCAAGCTCTACCGTCAGTGTTTTGGTACGTACAAAAATCAGCATTGCTTCAAACGACTCTACTTCCAGGATTCGAGTCAATGCATCGAGCTTATTAACACCGGAAACTTGCCAATAGCGTTGTCTAATAGTAGTCGCAGTGGTGGTTTTACTTTTTATTTTAATAAATTCAGGATCTTGTAAAAATCGCTTTGCAACACGCTTAATTGCTTCTGGCATGGTCGCAGAAAATAATGCAATCTGTCGCTCTTTAGGAAGCTTGTCCATGACCCATTCGACGTCATCAATAAATCCCATGCGCAGCATCTCGTCAGCTTCGTCCAAAACCAGTGCCTTTAAACCATCCAGTTTCAGCGTACCTTTTTTGATGTGATCCATAACGCGGCCTGGAGTACCGACAACCGCATGTACACCGCGCCTAAGCGGTTTAAGCTGGATGCCATAAGCCTGCCCACCATAAATTGGCAACACCCTCAAACCGTTAATATGCCGGGAATACGTCTGAACGGCTTCGGCAACCTGAATCGCCAACTCGCGAGTCGGAGCCAGTACCAGTAGTTGCGGTACATTTTGCTTCACATCAATTCGATCCAGCAGTGGTAATGCAAATGCCGCCGTTTTTCCTGTGCCGGTTTGCGCCTGACCGATGATGTCGCGCCCTTCCAAAATCGGAGGAATACAGGCTTCCTGAATGGGGGAAGGCGTTTCGTAACCGATTTCGTCGAGCACTTTCAGTATCGGGCTGGATAAACCAATATCACTAAAAAGGACCGGGTCTTTTGAGTTAGACATTTTCTGATTGTTTCCTGAGTGACTTTCTTTTAAAGAGTATACGCTAAACCAACGTTTTTAAGGTTTTTAAGCGACGCGCGAGGATACGCAAACTCATGACAAAAATGAAGTTTTATCGAACACCAGCGCACAAATTCTCCGCGACGCTAAGCCATAAGCGCTAGAAACAACTTGATAATCCTAGAAAATCAACATTAGTGCGCTTTTTCGCATTGGGTCATATACAATGCGCCCCCATATTTTTATCCTCATACCGGACAAGACATTGCTGACAACCGCTAATATCACCATTCAGTTTGGCTCCAAGCCTCTTTTTGAAGACGTTTCTGTTAAATTTGGCAATGGCAATCGCTACGGTTTAATTGGCGCGAATGGTTGCGGAAAATCAACCTTCATGAAAATTCTTGGTAAAGATTTAGACCCGACTTCCGGAAACATTTCCAAAGACCCGCATGAGCGCATCGGTAAACTCAGCCAGGATCAATTTGCCTATGAAGAATTTGGCGTCATTGATACGGTGATTATGGGTCACGAAGAAATGTGGAAAGTTAAATCTGAAAAAGATGGTATTTACGCCAATCCCGAGATGACCGAAGCCGACGGTCTGCGCGCTGCCGACCTGGAAGCCGAGTTTGCAGAAATGGATGGCTATACCGCCGAAGCTCGTGCCGGTGAATTACTCTTGGGTGTCGGTATTCCGATTGAATATCACTACGGTAAAATGAGTGGAGTCGCTCCTGGTTTAAAGCTACGTGTTTTATTAGCTCAGGTACTATTTTCTGAGCCAGACATCATGTTGCTGGACGAGCCTACCAATAACCTCGACATCAACACCATTCGCTGGCTAGAAGGTGTTTTAAACGAGCGAAAATGCACCATGGTGATTATTTCTCACGATCGGCATTTTCTCAATAGCGTCTGCACCCATATGGCTGATCTGGATTTTGGCGAGATCCGTGTTTATCCTGGTAATTATGATCAGTACATGACCGCTTCAACGCAAGCACGCGAACAGCTCCAATCAGATAATGCGAAAAAGAAAGCTCAGATTGCTGAATTAAAATCGTTTGTCAGTCGCTTTTCTGCCAACGCCTCTAAATCCAAACAGGCAACATCCCGCGCGAAGCAAATAGATAAAATTCATCTGGCGGAAATAAAACCTTCCAGCCGACAAAACCCGTATATCCGTTTTGAGCAGGACAAAAAGCTTCATCGCCTGGCGCTGGAAGTAGAAGGTTTATCCAAAAGTTTTGATAACGAAGTTTTTTCCAATTTAAACTTAATGCTAAACGTCGGTGAGAAAATCGCCATTATCGGCCCCAACGGGATCGGTAAAACCACCCTGCTACGCTGCCTGATCAATGATATTGAGCCTACCTCTGGCACCATTAAATGGTCTGAGAATGCAGCTCTTGGCTACTACGCACAAGATCACGCCAGCGATTTTGAAGAAGATAAAGACCTTTTCGACTGGATGGCAGAATGGGGGAAAGAACGCGATGATGAACAAGCTATTCGTGGCACATTGGGTCGCCTGTTATTCTCCAACGATGAAATTAAAAAATCCGTTAAGGTGATTTCCGGTGGTGAGCAAGGCAGGATGTTATTTGGCAAATTAATTCTACAACGCCCTAATATCATGCTCATGGATGAACCCACCAATCACCTGGATATGGAATCCATTGAGTCTTTAAATATGGCGCTTGAAGAGTACCCGGGGACTCTGATTTTTGTCAGCCATGACCGGGAGTTTGTTTCTTCGTTAGCCACCAGAATTATTGAACTAACCCCAACAGGTATTGTTGACTTTCATGGCAGCTATGAAGAATATTTAAAGCAACAGGAAAAGTAACGATTACCCACGTGAAAAAAGTTGCGATCTTTGTCGATGTTCAAAATATCTATTACACCACTCGACAACAGTATGGTCATCAATTTAATTATCGTAAGCTATGGCAGATCATCAACGCGCAAGGCGAGATCGTTACTGCCACTGCTTACGCGATTCAACGAGATGATGAAAAACAACAGAAATTCCAGAATGCACTCAAGCACATTGGCTTTACAGTTAAGCTAAAACCGTACATACAACGTCGCGATGGTTCTGCCAAAGGTGACTGGGATGTTGGCATTACCATTGATATTTTGGAAACTGCGAAAGATGTCGATACAGTGATACTACTATCCGGGGATGGAGACTTTGATTTATTACTGAAAAAAGTCAATCACACCTACGGAGTTAAAACGGAAGTTTATGGCGTGGAAGCACTGACGGCTAACTCGCTGATTGATGCGGCCAGTGTATTTAATCCGATTGAACAAAACTTACTTCTATAACCCACCATTCTTACCAGTCATTCCGTTTTAAATGAAATAATTCGCGAGCTGTAAAATCGCCAGCGCAAAAATCCCTGCCACTACATCGTCGATCATAATTCCAAACCCGCCGTGCACCTTCTTGTCAATCCAGCCAATGGGCGGAGGCTTGATAATGTCGAAAATCCTAAATAGTACAAAACCTGCAACGATCCATTGCCAGCCAGATGGCGCTAAAAACATGGTAACCAAATACCCTGCAATTTCATCCCAAACTATGCCGCCGTGATCATGCACACCCAGCATTTTTGAAGAGCGATCACAGAGCCAGATTCCAACGACAATAACAAAAAGAGTAATGAGCAAATAAGTCGTTGGAGATAAGTTTTGAATGGCTAAATAAATGGGAATTGCAGCCAACGTACCGAAGGTTCCGGGCATGATAGGCGCAAGACCCGAACCAAATCCAAAGGCCAGAAAGTGTATTGGGTTAGTAAGGATTATTTTTGCAGGAATTGGCTCTGATTGTTTTTTCATTTTGATTGGTTTTTAAAGTGATTATAGCCACCGGCTGTCAGTGGTATAACGCGATCCTCTGCATCATAAATTCGCAGACCGGGAGTATCCGTTGTGCTACCAACTCGGGTAATTGCTACATTGTGTTTAACGGCTATTTGTTCAATTTCATCCGCAGCTTGCGTTGCAGCTGTAAATATTAATTCGTAGTCATCGCCGCCGTTTATTATAAGTTCTGGGTTTTCACCGGTTTTTATCCAGTTTTTTCCAGCGGGAGAAAGTGGTAACGATGCAAAGCGGACTTCCGCGCCTACACCGCTTGCTTGAAGAATATGCCCTAAATCTGCAGCAAATCCATCTGAGCAATCTATCATTGAATTCGCATGATTGATTAATGCCTGCCCAATTTCGAGCCTTGGTGTAGGTCTATTTAAACGCTCAATACAAAACATTTTTTCTTCATTGGCTACAGTAATTTTATCTTGATAAGCCAGCAGTCCAATAGCCGCATCACCGATTGTACCAGTCACATAAATATTCTCTTCCGGGCTCGCGGTAGAACGTAATATGCCGCCCTCATTCGGTAAAGTTCCCATCACTTGTATTGTGATTGTCAGCGGGCCTCTGGTGGTATCACCACCTATCAAAGCGATATTATATTTATTAGCAACATCGGAGAGGCTCGACGCAAATGATTCTAACCAGTCATCGTCTGCCTCTGGTAAGACCAGACTCAGCGTAAACCAACGGGGTTCGGCGCCCATTGCGGCGAGATCACTGAGATTAACTGCCAGCGCCTTATAAGCGATATCAGCAGGGGAAGTATCTAGTGGAAAATGCACCCCTGCGACCAACGTATCAACACTGATCGCGATTGGGGAAGCATCAGGACAAATGACTGCGGCATCGTCACCGATTCCTGTGAGTACCTCGGCCGCCTGTTTTGAAAAATTAAAGTACCGTTCGATGATCTCGAATTCGGTCATTTCTTAGTTTGTGTTTTCGTTTCTAGCGGACGAAGTTTTGACCAAACTTTATCCAAAACACCATTGACGAATTTATATGCACCCTCGGCGCCAAATTGCTTTGTCAGACCAATGGCTTCATTAATGACAACCTTGTACGGTATTTCCTGATGATTTTTTAATTCGTGTACCGCGATTCTCAACACCGCCCTTTCGATCTCATCAATTAATTCGATATCACGGGGTAGATAGGGTTTAAGTACTGCGTCAAACTCAGCAGATGAGGACACCACGGTGGAGATAATATCCGCAAAATAGTCTTTATCGGTTTTATGATAATCACGATCTGTTTTGAACTGATCGAGTAATTCGCCGGTTAAATGCCCGGCAATTTGCCATTGGTAGATGGCTTGTACGGCAAGTCTCCTTGCCATATGCCGTCTCTGAATAATCTGACGTGCTTTATTTTTATCAACTTCAGGCATTCTGGATTCAGGCTATTTATTAATTACGACAATTTTAAATTATTGAGTCTATCTATAAAAAACTGGAACCGACTATTTTTCATCCAACTTTCTTAACAGGCTGATCATCTCTAACGCACCCATGGCTGCTTCTGCACCTTTATTACCGGCTTTTGTCCCTGCACGCTCTATTGCCTGTTCAATCGAATTGGTAGTCAAAATTGCATTAATGACAGGAATTTCATTTTGCATCGCAACCTGCCCTAGTCCCTTGGCACTTTCGCCAGCAACAATATCAAAATGCGGTGTCGAGCCACGAATAACTGCGCCCAAAACGATGACAGCATCATAGTTTTTAGACTTTGCCATTTTTTGTGCTACCAATGGCAATTCAAGCGCTCCTGGAACATAGGCAATATCGCAGCTGCCAGCATCACCTAATTGTCGATCCAGCACATCGGTAGCGCCATTTAACAAGCTATCAACAATAAAACTGTTGAAACGAGACACTACAATTCCGATATTGACTTTATCAAGTCGGAAATTACCTTCGAGAATAGTTATATTAGCCATTGAACTCTTAAATTTAGAGGTTGAAGTTGTTAAGGATTAAAACAAAAGAGAGTAGCTCTCGCTACTCTCTTCCCAGTTTACTACGTTTAATCATCCGAGGGATAATTAAGCCTGTAATCTATAAAA
>CAZNYF010000033.1:0-19749 GCA_964577195.1 uncultured Thiotrichales bacterium
CAGTAAACCTCCAGGGATGGAGGGAATGCTGGGAGCGACTGGATCAGCGAGCAGTAAACCTCCAGGGATGGAGGGAATGCTGGGAGCGACTGGATCAGCGAGCAGTAAACCTCCAGGGATGGAGGGAATGCTGGGAGCGACTGGATCAGCGAGCAGTAAACCTCCAGGGATGGAGGGAATGCTGGGAGCGACTGGATCAGCGAGCAGTGAACCTCCAGAGATGGAGGAAATACCGGAAGCGACTGGATCAGCGAGCAGTAGACCTCCATGGATGGAGAGAATACTGTACCGGGAGCCAATTATCGCGCGATAATGGTTAATACAATGGCAATGATTACCAGTACTATCAAACCACTAATAACCCAGTCAACTATATTCCAGACACGCGTCTTAGTGGCTGGGGTATTTGTAAACGGTCTGGATTTCTCTAGTTCATTCTCAAACGCTGGCAGCTCAATTTTTGCTGCTGGCTCAGTTTGAAACATGTCCACTTCTTTTTCGATATCCGCTTGAATATCTGGTTCGGAATATGAATCAACCACTGGCTCTGTACCAGCCAGGTAAGCGGCTTCGCTGGCAAATGCCTGCTGAGTAAAATCGTTGCTCAGATTATCGGTCGCAATCTCGTCCACCAAGGTCGGAATATCCAACTCGTTAACGTCATCCAGACTCTGCTGCTGTAGCTGCTCGTCAATGACAGGGGGTTCTGCTTCAACCTCAGTAGTCAAACCTGCATCAAAATCAGCGTCTACCTTTGATGTTTCCGCAGTTCGAAGTATTTGCGAAGACTCGTAATCGACCTCATCTTGCGCATTAATTGCTACTTTTCGGTGTATTCTCTTCCATTCAGTGGTCAGATACAGTCCCACTGAAGTCAGTAGAAAAACGATAAAAACCGGCCAGTAAAAAGTTTTCATCAAAAATAATACTTGTGCAGTGAACGCAACGCCACCGGCAAGAAACAGCGTACCGACCTTGCCTTCTCGACTCAGCAACAGCAGGCCCTGAACAATGACCGCAATGGACATTATCAGCACTAAAGTACCCACGGCAAAATGAGATTCAGAGAGTGATGCACCGATATAGCCGAAATCATTAAAGTCCGAGACCTGGGCATCGGCAGAGAGATTCGGTGACATCACCGAGGTGGCGATAAAATCTCCAGTAAACCAGAGTGCTGCAATAATCGAACACAGCAATCCACCCAAAATGAGCCCTACTCCGGCGAGTTTACTGCCACGGAGCCAGTTGGGTTCTATGCTACTGCTGGTATTAACGCTGTCATTCATGATGCTATATGTTTTACCCCAACGACTCTTTGCGGATTCTAAACACTTGTCCAACGGTGGATTCATGCGCTTCTATCAATTTAATCGCCTGATTCATGTCACCTTCGCGCACCTCATGCGTCAGCAAGATGATGTCAGCTTCATCTAAACCTTTTTCGGGCTGTTTCTGGATCATCGCATCAATACTGATACCACGCTCACCAAGAATATTGGTCACATCCGCCAATACTCCGGGCTTGTCTTTGGCGCGCAGGCGCAGATAAAACGCTGTCACGATATCGTCCATTGAAACGATGGGGAGTTCAGAAATTTCATTTGGCTGAAAAGCCAGATGCGGCACTCGATTATCAGGGTCGGTGGTTAACGATCTCGCCACATCAATGATATCAGCGACCACTGCTGATGCTGTGGGTAAATCACCTGCTCCAGCACCGTAATAGAGGGTCGGACCAACAGCATCTCCCCACACTAGCACGGCGTTCATGACACCATCGACATTGGCTATCAGACGACGCTCTGGAATCAGGGTCGGATGAACGCGTAGCTCAATGCCCTTATCGGTGCGACGAGCCATTCCCAAATGTTTAATGGAATAACCCAGTTCTGCGGCGTTATTGACATCTTCCGGAGTAATTTTGGTAATTCCTTCAGTGCTGACCTTTTCAAACTGAAGTGGGATACCGAAAGCAATCGAGGCAAGAATTGCCAGCTTATGCGCGGGATCAATCCCTTCGACATCAAAGGTTGGGTCGGCTTCGGCATAGCCCAATTCCTGAGCCTCCTTGAGCACGTCATCGAATGCGCGCCCTTTATCGCGCATTTCAGTGAGAATAAAATTACCGGTACCATTGATAATGCCAGCGACCCATTCAATGGTATTGCCAGCCAAACCTTCGCGCAGCGCTTTGATGATAGGAATCCCACCAGCAACAGCTGCTTCAAACGCAACAATGACACCTTTTTTCTGTGCAGCTTCGAACAGCTCATTACCGTGAACCGCAATCAGTGCCTTATTGGCAGTAACAACGTGCTTACCATTCTCGATAGCGGCCAATGCCAACTCTCGTGCCGGTGAATAGCCACCGATTAATTCAACAACGATATCTATATCTGGATCATTCACCACATCAAAAGCATCTTGAGTCGTCCGCACCTCATCGCCCAGTCCCAATTCTTTGACGCGATCCAGCTCTAGTGCAGCAACATAATCCACCACAATATCACGCCCAGTACGGCGAGCAATCTCAGCGGCGTTCTTTTTCAGTACGGTGGCGGTACCACCACCGACAGTGCCCAGTCCGAGCAATCCAACTTTAACGGGTTTCATTCAGTCTCTCATTGTCCTTCATTTAAGATGCCATCATTGCGAAACATCTGGCGGATGCCGCGCAACGCCTGACGGGTTCGATGTTCATTTTCTATCAAACTAAAACGCACGTGATCATCGCCGTAGCTGCCAAAACCGATGCCCGGCGAGACTGCAACATGTGCATCGTTAAGCATTTTTTTACAGAATTCCAGCGAGCCAAGTTGTTTGTATTTTTCGGGAATCGGTGCCCAGACAAACATAGTCGCCTTAGGCTTCTCCACTTCCCAGCCAAGTGCAGTCAACCCCTCACAGAGTACATCACGACGACTGCAATACATATCGCGGATTTCTTTAACGCAGGATTGATCGCCTTCCAGAGCCGCAATCGATGCCACTTGAATCGGGGTGAACATGCCATAATCCAGATAGGACTTTATTCGTGCCAGTGCATTGACCAGCACAGGATTGCCGCACATAAACCCGACGCGCCAACCCGGCATATTATAGGTTTTGGAAAGCGAATAAAATTCGACTGCGATCTCTTTCGCACCCGGGACTTGCAGGATTGATGGTGCTTCGTAACCATCGAAAACAATTTCTGCGTAAGCAATATCGTGAACCACCCAAATCTCGTGCTCGAGGGCGATTTTAACCACCTTTTCAAAAAACGCCAGATCGACACATTCGGTGGTCGGATTACCAGGATAATTCAAAATCAGCATTTTCGGTTTCGGCCAGCCATCTGAAATCGCTTTTTCCAGTTCTTCGAAAAAATCCTTATCAGGCGTCATCGCCACATGGCGAATATCAGCACCGGCAATCACGCAACCGTAAGGATGAATGGGATAAGCAGGATTAGGCACCAGCACCGCATCACCCGGCCCCAGCGTTGCCAATGCCAGATGTGCTAGACCTTCTTTAGAACCGATAGTGACGATTGCTTCAGTTTCCGGATCAATCTCAACGTCATATTTACGCTGATACCAGCCAGCGATTGCCTTGCGTAAACGCGGGATCCCCCGCGACAGCGAATAACGATGCGTATCACCGCGTTGCGCGGCTTCAGTGAGTTTGTCGACAATATGTTGCGGCGTAGGCTGATCGGGATTACCCATGCCAAAATCAATGATGTCTTCACCGCGCGCTCGCGCTTCGGCTTTCAACTGATTAACAATGTTGAAAACGTAGGGGGGAAGACGCTTGATTCGAGGAAATTCCTCCATTAACTGAACCGCTTATTTGTGGAGTGAGTGACTTTAATGCGGTCGGGGGAAAGCGTCAATCAGGAAAATCGTCAGGGACGAAATCAGCGCAGCTTTCGAGGTGGTCGTTCTACCAACATTTTGTGGGTAACCACATGCTCTGATTGCATAAAATCAGCCATTGCCAGTGCCACAGTTTCAATTAATTCTACTTGATGCGGATAGGCATCCAGCTGCTCCTGTTTCCAGTCACCTAAAGCCGCATTGAGGGAAGAAATATGGAAAGCGTAGATAGAATCGCTCATGATGTGAGTTCAATTACTGACAAGACAAAAAAGACAATATCAGAAAGCCATGAAGTTTAGCCAAGAATATAGCCCATCAGAAAATATTATCACCGCCTACGGTAGCGGATTTATTGAAATCAACCGTCAAAAATTTGAGAAGAACTTGCTGGTTTTCCCCGATAGGGAGACAGAGACCTGGGCATGCAGCAGCATTGAAACCGCTGATCAAACCAGCCTGGCGACAATTATTGAGTACCAACCCGAGCTGGTAGTTCTCGGCAGCGGGCCACATTTTGCTTTTCCTGATTTTGAGCTACAAGCCTGGCTACAAGCAAACGGCGTGGGCTGTGAGATGATGGATTCAGCGGCGGCGTGCAGAACTTACAACGTCTTGTTAGCAGAAAAAAGAAAGGTAGCAGCGGCGCTGTTACTACCCTGAATCAACTAGTAATAATGAGCGAAATACACAATGAATAAACATGATGAGCTGCCAACTGAGCACGAAGATAAGTTGCTCTCTATTCTAAACTCAGCCATTAAAATTGCGGTTAAAATATTAGCCATTTTAATGGTTTTAGTGATTTTTTGGGGCGTTGCAGATGTGATTTATGTGATTTATCAAAAGCTGATTGCACCACCATTTATGCTATTAACCATCACTGATATATTAAAAACATTTGCAGCTTTCCTTGCGGTATTAATTGCAATTGAAATTTATCAAAACATTGTGATGTACATAAGAACGGATGTCTTCCCCTTAAAATTAGTAGTGGCAACAGCGCTAATGGCTATTGCTCGAAAAGTGATTATTATGGACTTCAAAGAAATCTCACCTCAATATATCTATGCAACTGGAGCGGTTGTTTTAGCGTTAGGAATTACTTATTACTTGCTTGGTTTAAAACACGAAAAAAACCCTGACTAAAGTAAAAACAAGCACTACCCACACCTTTTTACAACGAGAGTCAGCAGCAGGGTATCCTGCTGATTTTCATTACCCTACTTGATCGTAGAGACCAAGCCAGGATTTCAAGCTCTCAAATCCTATTCAACTAACAATGCTTCTTCTGAAAGACCTCGGTTGAGCAAAATATTGCGCAAGCGACGCAACGCTTCCATCTGAATTTGCCGGACTCGTTCTCGGGTCACACCCAGCTCATTACCAACCTGCTCTAGCGTTGCTGCTTCAAAACCATGTAACCCAAAGCGACGCACGATGACTTCGCTCTGCTTCTCATCCAGTTCACTAAGCCAGGAATCCACCATCCCGATGACGTTCTTATCCTGAAGTAAATCATCGGGTTCAGGGAAGACATCATCGGCAACAATCTCCATCACAGGACGGTCATTGTTCTTACTAACAGGCAAATCCAAAGAGGTAGAACGCACACTTAAATCGAGCAGCTTCTCAATTTCGGCCAGCGGCTTGTCCATCTCGATAGCGACTTCTTCGACTGTCGGCTCGCGATCAAGTTTCTGAGTGAGTTGGCGACTGGTTTTAAGAAATGAGTTAAGCGCCTTGACAACATGAATCGGCAGACGAATGGTGCGTGATTGATTCATCAGCCCGCGCTCGATGGTTTGTCGAATCCACCAGGTTGCGTAGGTCGAGAAACGAAAGCCACGATCCGGATCGAATTTTTCTACCGCACGGATCAATCCAAGGTTACCCTCTTCTATCAAATCAAGCAGCGTTAACCCTCGATTCATGTAGCGGCGAGCTATCTTCACTACCAGACGAAGATTGCAAACAATCATTTTTTTACGCCCCGTGGCATCACCTGCTCGCGCGAGTGTGCCGTACTTCACTTCCTCCTCTGGAGTCAGTAATGGCGAATATTCTATTTCCTTTAGATATAGCTGAGTGGCGTCCAGCTCCTTGGTACTGATCTTTGGCGCGGCAAGCTTAGGCTTACTCTGAGTTTCAGGCTCTGTTTTAGTATTGGTATTCAATGAGTTCCTCCATCATCACCCTCTTGCGATGATTATGAAGCCCTATTATCCAGAACCTTTTTTCAATAGTCTACTGCGTTTTTATAAAGTACTAGGTAAAAAGTACGCAGCTCAGCATTATTTACCAAAATAATATCTCTAACCTATTTTATTTCTTAGCTATTTTTAGATTTTTTTTAATAGTTGATACTCGCAAAACAGGCCTTTAAAGCGCAGGCAAATAGCCCATTGGATCAACAGATTTGCCAAACTTTCGAATTTCAAAATACAAAACAGCGTCATCCTTACCCGTTTTTACACCCAGCTCTGCAATTTTCTGACCTCGTTTCACCCACATCTCTTGTGGCACAAAACGCTTGCGATTATGCGCATAGGCGCTGATTAACTCATCACTATGCTTGATGATAATCAACTCGCCATACCCTTTTAGACCACTGCCGCTGTACACAACCTTGCCATCAGCTGCTGCAAACACGGACTGACCCAGCTGTCCCTTTACCTGCACTCCCCGACTGGTCGCTGACTGAAACACAGCGCTGGAGTGACTCTTTATCTTCAACGGCCATTGCCAGCGAAGCTTCTTGATTTCACTCGGCTTTGCTTTTGGAGGCTTGCTAATTTTTACTGGGCTGGTGCTAGCAGTACCTTGCTGTTTGGGTGATTTTGCTAATGGCTTCCGTGGGGGTTTAGAAACTGTTGGCTTAGCTGGACTGGGTTTGCCTACACTGGGACGAGGAATATAGGGTTTTATCGGCCTGGCTCTGGGTGTTTGCGGCTGTACCTTAGAACGCTGCGCCGTCTGCGTTTGCGCTGTACCCAGCGAACTGAGGAAGATCAGCTGACCTGGATAAATGGTGTAAGGATGCTGGAGACGGTTCCATTGCGCCACCTCGCGTGCGTCCAGCCCAAATCTCCAGGCAATTGAATAAAGCGAATCACCACTCTTCACCCGATAGCTGATTCGATCTTCTGCTGCGGCACGCTGTCTATCTTCGAGCGTCACGCATCCCGGCAATACCGTCATCGCCAGAAAAATGCTTAAAAAAAGACTATTTACCCTTCGATGTAACACTTGGCTGACTAAACCTTTTTCAATAAAAAGCTAAACAGTTCTGCGCCTGAAAGAAAGATCGCAGTCACAATCAGACCGGCAATCAATACGCCCGCCGAGACTGCAAAAAATGCTTTGGTTTTCTGAATGCCAAAAACCCAGGCTGCAAAACTGCCCGTGTAGGCACCCGTAACGGGCAATGGAATCATGACAAACACCATCAAGCCCCAAAAGCCCCATCTTTCTAGTTTATCTTCAACTTTTGCTCGAGTGCGAATCACTAGTTTTTCAAACAAATTAGCGTACCAACGCATCTTGCTGAACAAATCATGGAAAAACCCCATGAAAAAATAGACGATAGGAAACGCCAGAATGTTTGCAGCCGTACACATAAAGTAGGCTTTCACCGGGCTGATACCATTTGCCAGCGCATAAGGAATGCCGCCACGCAACTCGGCGATGGGCATCATGCTTAAAATAATAGAATAGATGTAATCGTTCATACTTACTCAACCTCTCCCTGAATCATGGGTACAAAAACGACTGCCCCCAATTCTTCCATTTCAAATTCAACTTCGCCAGAGCCATCATCTACGCGAGTCACCCGTTTTAATTGCTGAGTGTCACATTCGCCACCCACAGGAATCACTAATTGACCACCTGGCTTGAGCTGTTGTAACAACTCCTGAGGTACATCTTCGGGCGCAGCGGTAACAATAATTGCATCAAATGGGGCTTCTTCCAGCCAGCCCCAGCCACCATCGGAATAGCGGCAATGAATATTCTCATAACCCAGCTCATCAAACAGATCACTGGCTTTTTGATGTAATCGCTCAATTCGCTCCACGGTATACACGTCTGGCACTAACTGCGCCAGTACTGAAGCCTGATAACCCGACCCGGTGCCAACTTCAAGCACCTTTTGCGGAGATTTCTCAAGCAATAACTCTGTCATCCGCGCGACAATATACGGCTGGGATATGGTCTGCCCGGCATCAATTGGCAACGCATTGTTTTCATAAGCGCGATTCGCCAACGCCTCATCGACAAACAAATGCCGAGGCACTTGCCGAATCGCCATCAACACCAGCATGTCGCGAATACCTTGATCCTGCAACATCGGCACCAACCGATCCCGCGCCCGCTGCGAAGTCATTCCCCTGCCCTCAATATTCATTGTCCATTATCCAGCCAATCTGATGTTTTCTGTAACTGTGCGTGCTGGGTTAAATCAATCTGGATAGGCGTTACCGAGATATATCCGCTGCGAACGGCATGAAAATCAGTGCCCTCGCCAGCATCTTCTTCTGGCCCGGGAGCACCGACCCAGTAAATAGGCTCACCACGCGGATCGGATGATTTCACCACCGGTTCCGCTTTATGTCGATGACCCAACCGAGTCGCCGCAAAACCCTGTATTTCATCCCACGGCAAATCCGGTACATTGACGTTCAAGATCATGTTCCAATCCAGCGGCTGTTCAACAAGTCGCTTCACCAAATGAACAACCGCTTTTGCAGCGCTATCAAGATGGCGCGGTTCAAAGGAATTGATCGACACTGCCAATGATGGCAAACCCAGAAACCGGCCTTCCATTGCACCGGCAACAGTACCGGAATAAATCACATCGTCGCCCAAATTTGCACCGTGATTGATGCCGCTCACAACAATATCCGGCTCCTCCTTTAGCAATCCGGTAATCGCCAGATGAACACAATCAGTTGGTGTCCCGTCGACTCGATAATAACCGTTGTCCGAAAGCTTTACGCGTAACGGCGTTTCCAGCGTTAAAGAATTACTCGCGCCACTTCGATTACGATCAGGCGCAACCACCGTCACCTCTCCAAAAGACTTAAGCGCGGTGGCTAAATGGCGCAGCCCGGCGGCCAGATAGCCGTCATCATTACTCACAAGAATATTCATTGCGGGCTATGATAGTCGAAACCTGAATTAGTTTGCGACGATGGGCGAGAAAAAAGACACAAAAAACGATTTATCCGACAGCGAACTGTTTCGTGCAGCCATCGGTGAAGTTACATTAGTATCCAAGAATCACCACATTCACGAAAAAAAGAAGCCCTCGGCAAAGCCGCGCCAGCTACAAAAAGATGAGCAACAGGTCATCGACAATCTCCTCAGCCATGATTATTTCAGCGAAGGCGTTGATGCCGAAGAAAGGCTCGAATATGCCCGCACCGGCATCCAGCACAAAACCCTGCGCAAGCTTAAACGGGGAGAATATCGCCGCGAAGCAGAGATCGACTTACACGGACTCACCGCAGAAGCCGCACGCCGGGCACTCACACAATTTATGCACCAGGCGAGAGATCACGGCTGGCGCTGCGTGGGGATTATTCATGGTAAGGGACTGGGATCAACTAACAATGAAGCAATCCTTAAATCCCGCGTAAATACCTGGCTTAGACACTACGGCGATGTACAGGCATTCTGCTCTGCAACGCCAAGAGATGGCGGAGCCGGCGCGGTTTATGCTTTATTGAAGCGACATACTTAGGCAACCTGAGCCTTCACACCGATAACCTACGGTCTTGAACCTATTGATGTAATCCTGTAGTTGCTCGAATCACTCGTTCGAATATACAGTGCTGGAAGCCTTGGGTCGCAAAATGCGCCTTCTCCGTATCCACAAGAACAACGGATAACCGAATCCCCTCCTGCATCAAGAATCAGGTATTTGACACCCTCACCGTTTATCGTTAAATTCCTTCCCTTCGTTGCTCAGGTGCGCTTCACAGCGTTAAACGGGAAGTCGGTGCGCGATCATGGGTTCAACCTTGATTACTAGTCCGACGCTGCCCCCGCAACGGTAAGTGAGTACAACTTGTCTGCATGGCCACTGTGTTTGTTCAGCATGGGAAGGCGCAAACAAGTGAGATGTAAGGTCTTCACCATCTCAGCTCACGAGCCCGGATACCGGCCTGACGCAAAACATTTTTTACAAGTATGCGGGTGGCGTACTGGAATTATAGTCATGTCACAATCGTTTTTTTTTGATACTCGACCACTCTGGTCGATAGTTGCTTTCCCCTATTCTATTTCGCATCTAAAACGATAATTCCGTGCGATTTCGCTACGGCTCTACCTTTAGTTCATTGATGCGTTGTTTATTGATGCGTTGTTTGCTGATGCTTAGTTTGCTGACGCTCGGCACCCATGTCTCAGCGGATACGTTGGACAAAGTCTTGGTGCAAGATCATCAGCCATCACCGCAAACCGGTGATGTTGTGCTCTCGGAAACAACCGGAGCATCATCGCTTATTACAAGCGAAACACTGAATCGGCCCGGCACTTCTTTATCTCAAGTGCTCGCTCGTGAAGCGGGTACGCAGGTGCGTCGTTCTGGTGGGCTGGGGAGTTATTCCAGCGCAACGCTACGAGGATCATCCAGTGATCAGGTGTTGATTTATCTGGATGGATTATTAATTAATGATGCTGCTGGAAACGGTTTTAACCTCAGCAATATCGAGTTAATGCAGGCAGATGCGATTGAGATTTACCGTGGCAGTACGCCAGTTCAACTGAGCAACGCCTCTCTGGGCGGCGCGATTAATATTCGAACCCATTCTTTGCAAGGAAAATCATCCTTGAAGGGAACACTGGGTATTGGATCATTTAATACCCGGCAGGTTGGACTATTTGCCAATAGCTCTTCAGGAAAAGTCGATATTTTGATGTCGCTCAGCGCGCGTCAAAGTGACAACGATTTCCCTTTTCTCAATGACAATGCCACCGCATTTAATTCTGCTGATGACTTTAACGACCATCGTAAAAATTCTGAAGTCGAGCAATCCTCGGTGCTATTAAAATTAGGTCGAGCCTTAAATCCTGATGTTAGACAAGATATTAGCTTGCAGTACTTTGACAAGAATCAGCATATCCCTAATTTTAAGAACTCTGCTTTTAATCAGGCGTTACTGGATACCAAAACGCTACGTTTGCAGATGAATCAAACCATAGACTCAATTAAAAAGAGTGCCTGGAATTCAAAATCGGGAATTAATGTTTCAAAAGGAAGAGAAGAATATTCAGATAGGCAAAGTCAGATTGGTCTTGGTCGTCAACATGATTTATGGCGAACTGAGACGCTAGGGCTTAATAGCTATTGGGAGTATGTATCAGATAGCCGTACATTTTCTTTATCCGCAGATATCAGGCAAGAGAACTTCCATGTGGACGATTTATTAAATGTATTAGCGGACAGTTCAGCAAAAAGAAATATTCTGACATTGGCAATACAAGAAAGTTTGTTTTTCAAAAATAACCAGCTGCTATTCACGCCTGCATTGCGATACCAAAAATTTAACGATGATTTTAAAATCATCACTGCCTCAATTACCGAGAATAGTGTTAACGGAAAGTTCTCAAATGACAACCTCAGCCCACAATTAGGCGCAAAATATCAGTTATCACCACAGCTCGGCATCCACAGTAATATAGGCCGCTATCGCCGTGTCCCTTCCTTCTTTGAGCTATTTGGTGATCGTGGGCTTTTTATTGGCAACGATGAATTAAAACCCGAATCAGGAATTAATTTTGATATCGGCTTTAACTGGAAGCCTACGATAGCTGGCACATTCTTGAATAACACCAGCGCGCAGGTCAGTGTTTTCTACAACGATGTTAATGATGCAATCTCCCGCGTTTACAACGCGCGCGGTATTGGAAAATCAGTGAACATAAAAGGTGCGTTAATTTTAGGTGTGGAATGGGATATTCGAACCCACCTTTTAAAAAACACCCAACTGCAATTTAAAGGCACGTTACAAGATGCGGAAAACCGCGACACCATTCCGGCATTTTTAGGCAAACAGCTACCAGGGCAGGCTCAACAGTCTCTGAGTATTTATCTGGATCACCAGATTAACGACCTGCAGCTCTATTATGAGTTTATTGGCAAAGCAAATCGCTTTTACGATACCGCCAATCTTTTACCTGCTGCGGATCAATCAGTCCACACAGTCGGACTCAAGCTACGAAAAAAGCGTCATGAAATTTCGCTGGAATTGAATAATATCGGTAACGATGTGTACGAAGATTTTAACGGCTTCCCAAAACCGGGGCGCGCACTATTTATGACTTATTCTTACTTAGGAACGGAAAATCAATGAATATCAGAATCAAAAAAGCCTCGCATACTGCACTGTTAGCCCTCACCAGCACATTGCTCTTTTCAGGGTGTTCAAGTGATGACAATAACTCCGGCGGCGATACCCTTATTATCAAGGATCAGTCGGCAGTCATTGCAACCGTTGCCGCAGATTTTTCTGCGGGAGCACACGCAGTATTTTCTACCGAAGATCCCTTTGCCGGAGTTACTCAACAAAGCCCAACTATTTCCGATATTACTGTCAATTGTAATGGTGAACACTTCTATCGTATTGAACGCTTTTCGGGAGAAAATGTTGCCCGTTTTCATATCTCTGAACCCGATACAGTCTTAACGCAATTTTCAACTCAGGATAGTAGCGGCACAGAAACCGCCAGTAGTAATCCTCACGCACTGGTTTTTGTCAGCGACACAAAAGCTTATTTACTGCGCAATGGTAGCGACAAAGCCTGGATCGTTAATCCTTCAGCTGCATCTGAAGATCAATATAAAATTGGCGAATTAGATTTAAGTGCCTACAGTAACGGTGGCTCGCCTAACATGACGCGTGGTGTGATCGCCGGTGACAAGCTCTACATCGTGCTGCAACGACTGGATCAAACCTTTACTCCGGAAGATGCATATGTGGCTGTCTTTGACACCAATACGGATTCAGAAATTGATACCGCACCCAACAGCGATGGTCTGAAAGGTATTTTACTGCCCATTAAAAACCCGGGAGATATTGAAGTATTGGCTAGCAATGGCTTAATTTATGTTCAGGGAACGGGTCGCTTCGCCAGTTTTGATGGCTCACGCGCTGCTGAATACACCGGAGGAATCGCAACCATCGACCCTGCCGATAATTATGCTACCGCTGTGGCACTTGATGATGGAGACGATAACGATCATCCCGCTGGCTTGTTTACCGGCATGGAAATTATCTCGGAAACTAAAGGCTATATCATTGGTTATACAGGGTTTACAGACAACACCCTGTTTAGCTTCAACCCTTCCACTGGCGTACTAGACGTAGCTGCCGATGGACAGATCGTGCCTGTTGCAGAGATTAAAAACACCAGCATTCGCGGCTTGGCTCAGGATAATCAGCAGCAACTATGGGTTAGTGTTGCTGACGATGCGGAACCAGGCGTTACGGTGTTGAATGGTGCAGATGGCAGCGTGGTAAAAGACTTGATCACAACCACACTGAATCCATCTGCAATTGCAATTTGTGACGCGCCTGTCGATAGTTAACAATATCAGTTTAAGGCATTGTTCGTGGCGAGGGCGCCACTCCTGCAAGGGCAAACCAGTCAAAGGTTTGCTCTTCGTTTCAATGCCACCAATCTACTTCAAGAATTTCGCTACGCTTCTCTAACAACAAAGCACTATAATCACTAGATACTTAAATGACTAACACCAAAAAAACAATGAATAATCTAAAACCAGCACATGAATTTCTCATTGCAGCAGCACTGTTTCTGCTGTTGATCGCAACCCGATTCCATCATTTTGGCTCGGCACTGCACCTACCGGATGCCTCGTGGGCAATTTATCTGGCAGGTGGATTTTATCTGGCTCGCTTTAGCTACCTGGCGGTTTTTTTAATTACTGCCGGAGTCATTGATTATTTTGCGATTACTCAGTTTGGCACCAGTAATTATTGTATTTCTCCCGGCTATGCCTTCCTTGCTCCTGCTTACGCATCACTCTGGCTGGGTGGCCGTTGGTTTCGCAAACAGTATCAATTTAACTGGTCAACACTGCTGCCATTAGCCGGCGCAACCATTGTCTCGGTAGCAGTCTGCTTTCTCATTTCCAATGGGGCTTTTTATGCCACGTCCGACAAGTTTACCGAGATGAGCCTGATCGAATATTCCAATAGCGTGAAACAGTATTTCCTCCCTTTTCTTAAAACCGCCTCTGGATATGTTGCCTTTTTTGCCATTGTTCACAGTATCTTTGCTGTTGTTACAAGTAATCAATCAGAAACCAATTCTACTACCCGCTAGGTTTTTCTTACCCATTCGTTAGTCTCGCCGTGCTAATCCAGCACGGCGTAGCACCCACCCAATCCCTATGACAGACAATAGTAAAAATGAACGCCACCGCAAGCGTATGCAGCGGAAAAAAGCACTCATAGACGAGAATATTGCCAGTAATGATATCGAGCGCGGTATTGTCATTGTTCTAACTGGTAACGGTAAGGGCAAAAGCAGTTCTGGCTTTGGCATGATGGCGCGTGCCCTTGGGCACGATATGAAAGTTGCCGTGGTGCAATTCATTAAAGGGAGTTTTTCTACTGGCGAGGAAGCCTTTTTTCGACGCTTCCCTGAGGATGTCGAGTACCACGTGATGGGTGATGGTTTTACCTGGGACACTCAGGATAAAGCACAGGACATCGCAACAACCCGCAAAGCCTGGCAAAAGGTGATGCAATTTCTACAAGATGAAAACGTCGATATTATCCTGCTCGACGAACTCAACATCGTCCTCAAACTAGGCTATTTGCCAGTCGAAGAAGTTATCGAGGCATTGGCCAATCGCCCAAAAATGCAACACGTCATCATTACCGGACGTGGTGCGCCTGAAGCCCTGATTGAAGTTGCCGATACCGTGACTGAAATGAAAGACATTAAACACGCTTATCGCGCCGGAATCACGGCGCAGAAAGGCGTTGAGCTTTAACCCAAAAAAACCAGTTCGATCACGAAAGGCCGCGCAATCCATTGACGCGTCTGGTAAACCAGGCGCCTCAATGGTTTACTCACCTTTTCCGCACCCAACTGATTTTTCTAGGGTTAAGACTGCTGAGCCCCATTTATTTTGAAACAACTTATCCTCGGTGGCGCACGTTCTGGCAAAAGCAGTCTTGCAGAAAAACTCGCCAGCCAATCAATGCTAGATGTGACTTATATTGCGACCGCCACCGCAGATGATACCGAGATGCAAACTCGAATTGAGCAGCATCAGGCTCGCAGGCCTGATCACTGGAAACTGGTTGAATCCCCTATTTCACTCGCTGATTCGCTAACACAACATGCCGCAGAGAATCGCTGCTTATTGGTGGACTGCCTGACGCTCTGGCTTAGCAATTTACTGTTGAATGATAATCCAACGCTTTTTGACAATGAAAAATCTGCGTTGATCAACACGCTCCCCAAGCTACCCGGAAACATCATCCTGGTCTCGAATGAGACGGGGCTTGGTGTTGTGCCGATGGGAAAATTATCGCGCCGTTTTGTGGATGAATCAGGCTGGCTACATCAAACATTAGCGCAAAGCTGCGACCGTGTCATTATGACCATCGCAGGGCTTGCGCAAGTCTTAAAAGGTGACCCAATATGACATTAGAGTGGATGCAACAAGCGGCTCAACTGCCGGATGCTCGCTTTGAAAAGTCAGCCATTAAAAGGCAAGCCCAGCTCACTAAACCACCCGGTGCCCTGGGACAATTAGAGTCAATAGCCATTCGTCTTGCAGCGCTACAGAAGCGAGATAAGCCAGGCATTAACACGATTCATATCTGTGTATTTGCTGCTGATCACGGCGTGGCGGCACAAGGCGTTTCTGCGTTTCCACAAGCTGTAACAACTGAAATGGTAAAAAACTTTGCCACCGGTGGCGCTGCGATTAGCGTGCTGGCAAAACATCACCAGGCACAATTAAATGTCATTAATTTAGGCACCATTGGCGATACCTCAAGTCTTGAAAGCGTTACCACGCTGAATCTGGCGGCTGGCACTAAAGACTTCACTCAAACTGAAGCGATGAGTCACCAACAACTTGAGCAGGCTATTCAAGCCGGTCGAGAGAGTCTGGATCAGTATTCTTCCAGTGCCGACGATCAACCTGATTTATTTATTGGCGGTGAAATGGGTATTGGTAATACCAGCAGCGCGACCGCTCTTGCTTGTGCGGTGTTAAAACTTCCCGCCTCAATAATGACGGGCCCCGGTACTGGACTGGACAATGAGGGAATAGCACATAAAATAAAGATCATTGAACAAGGTTTATCGCGCCATCAAAAAGCCTTTAGTGATCCACTGGAAACTTTACGTTGTCTGGGCGGATTTGAAATTGCGGCGTTGGTCGGGGCTTATATTCACTGCGCGCAAAAAGGCATTGTGGTACTTGTCGATGGATTTATCAGTTCTGTTGCGGCGCTGGTTGCAACTAAAATTAATCCGCAAACTGCACCTTGGTTAATTTACGCTCATCAATCGGCAGAGCCTGGACATCAACAGGTTTTGAAAGCACTTAACGCAAAACCATTACTGAATCTCGGTATGCGACTGGGCGAAGGCAGTGGTGCTGCGGCCGCCATTCCATTATTACAACAAGCCTGTGCATTACATAATGAAATGGCGACTTTCGCAGAAGCTAGTGTGAGTAATAAAGGCGAGTAATGCGCGATTATCTGTTCACGCCATTCTTAATCGCGCTGCAATTTTTAACGCGAATTCCGGTTCCGAAAATCAACCACTATAGCGATGTGGCACAAGCGCGTTCGTTGCTGTTTTACCCTCTCGTGGGAATCATTATTGGCGGAGTTTTATTACTGGCACCAATCCCGATGAATACACCAGCCCTGAGTGCAGCCTGCCTGCTGGGACTATGGGTCATCATCACCGGCGGTCTGCATCTCGATGGACTTGCTGACAGTGCCGATGCCTGGGCTGGTGGCTATGGTAACGCTGAGAAAACCCTGCAAATAATGAAAGACCCACGCAGTGGCCCAATGGCGGTGGCGGTGTTATTGATCACTCTGTTAATTAAATTTGCTGCCCTGTTTGAGTTAATTCGACAACAAAATATTATCCTCGTTTGGCTTGCACCGGTATTGGGAAGGACCGCCGTCATCGGGATTTTACTCTCTACAGCTTATGTCAGAGAAAATGGATTGGGTGAGCATCTTTGCGCCAGGCTGCCAAAGATTCCAGCGATCAGTGTTTTAATTTTCACCATCGTGCTCATTGTTGGAATCACTGGTTTACCAAGCGTACTCGTTATTGTCGGCGTGTTAGCGGTTACTGCATTTTTGAGAGTCTTAATGTTGCAGCGCATTCAAGGCACTACCGGAGATACGCTCGGTGCGGTCATAGAAATTGCTGAAACAACGGCAATTTGTTTAACCGTCTGGTTGATGGTGCCATCAGCATGAGTGACCATCAATATCAGGATCGATTTGTCTATTTACTCAGGCACGGAGAGACTGAAGGCGGCGCTATTTTTCGAGGCAGTACAGATTCAAAATTAAATAAAAACGGTATTTCCCAGATGGAAAAAGCCATTGCCGATACCCCACAGTGGGATCAGATCATCAGCTCTCCAAGCCAGCGTTGTGCGCATTTTGCGACCAACATCGCTCGACCCAACAATACTCCTGTGCAAATCAACATCAATCTTCGAGAACTTGATTTTGGCGACTGGGAGGGCAAAAGTGTTAAATCTATCTGGGAGGCAGAGCCAGAAAAAATAACACAATTCTGGAAAAATCCCTTCCGCTTCACAGCGCCTCATGGAGAATCCACCCAACAGCTGCAGCACCGCGTCCAAAGTGCATGGAAGGATATCCTGAGCAAGGATCACTGTAGGAATACACTGATCATTACTCACGGAGGACCGATACGCATCATCATGGGGCAATTGCTATCTATCCCCGATAACAAACTTTCGAACATTGAAGTCACCCCTGCGAGCCTGACAAAAATCCGCATTCCTCAAACAACCGGCACAGCTTCACTATGCTTTCATCACTAAAACCCGTTACTCAACAAAACCAATCAAGAGGCTGCATAGAATGTGGCACAATAGCCGCCTTTTACACATTATTCAGATCAATGACGATTCAGTTTAGCCAAAACCCAGGTATTTATGAGCGAGATCAACAACGTCGATACAATAATCCGTTGTTTAGTAATACTAACGAAATCACCGCATCAACCGTAGAAGATGCCCGGCTGCGCGATCAACAGGCGCATGAAGCTTTTATGTCCAGTTTTCAGAAGCTTGTACAAAAAATTGTGGCGCTGGATAATCAAGCAGAAAGCCAAATTATTCTCGATCTTAAAACTCAGCTGGATAAAAGTTTTGAGACTAGCGCTACCTTGCCAGGAGACCTTTCAGACATTCGCCAAGCGATCCAAAGCCTGATGCAACCCATCATGCAGGCAGTGCAAATTGGTGCTGGTGACGATCAGACCGCACTTGAAAAACTGGAAGACGAAGACAATGCCCGATCGCATCACTTCACTATGCTGGAAATACCTCTGGCTGCCGACATATTAAATGCCAACTCCCCTATTACAGCAGATCAACTTCCCGCAGCTTTGTTGAGTGAAGAAACCAGTAACCTTGAGCTAGTACTTACTCTTTTTTCGCCAGAACAACAAGTCGAACTCAAAAAAGATTGTATTGAACTAGTCAATAAAATTGAAGAAGAAAATATGCCGCCAGAATTTTGCTCTCGCCAGCTGGAATTAATATTATTCAACTAAGTCAGAGTTTAATTCCATGAATTCCGAGACCAATCATCCTGTAATATCGATTATTACAATCACCTTTAACTCGGAAGAGTTTTTGGAACAGACGATCAAGAGCGTACTCGATCAAACATACTCCAACATTGAATTTATTATTATTGATGGTGACTCAAGTGATGGCACTGCCAAGATCATATCTCGATATGCTAATAGCATTACTAAATTCGTTTCTGAGCCAGATCATGGTATTGCGGAGGCAATGAATAAAGGTATAACTCTCTCAAAAGGAGACTACCTTTTATTTTTGCATTCAGATGACTATCTAACAAGTAATACCAGCATTAACAATGCAGTCGCCTACCTTGATGATATGCATGATTTTTTTGCTTTTGACATTTCACATAAAACAAAATCGGGCTATATCAGAAGAGAATCAACATGGGGATTTTTAAATAACTTCAAATCTAAAATATTTCACCAGGGCGTCTTGAGCAGATCATCTCTGTTTCAGGAAATTGGAATATTTGACCAAAACTTCTCTATCGCTATGGACTATGATTTCTTCTTGCGCGCCTACAATAAAAACAAACGAGCTAAACTTATTCACACACAAACGCTGAGCACAATGCGAACCACAGGGCTGAGCTCCCAGACTGACCCTCACTCATTAAAACATCGTTTCAGTGAAGAAAGAAAAGTGCATCAAAAAAATGCCATTTCAACACTCTGGAAAATTATTTATTATCTATATTGGGCCATTTATCCAACCTATCAAAAACTCAGCCGCCTCTGACGAGAAGTTTAGCTTGATGTTTTCTTGACTACGCTTTCATATAGTTTTTTATACTGCTTTGCAATGACCGGATAAGAGAAATACTCTACTGATTTCTTTCTAGCCGATACAGAGAGCCGAGAGCTTCGCTCTAGATCAGTTAATACCCACTGAATACCGGCAGCTAAATCTCGGGTATTCGAGGGTTCTGCTAAATACCCTGTTTTTTGATGATCGACGATATCCTTTTTTTTTTTTTTATGTTATGGGTACAAGGGAGTGCTACACGCC